>NZ_VTYM01000003.1:0-257070 GCF_013113925.1 Alteromonas sp. 07-89-2
AGCTCTTCATCGTCAACCATGTCACACTTGTTCATGAATACGATGATGTAAGGAATACCAACCTGACGACCAAGTAGGATGTGCTCACGAGTCTGTGGCATAGGACCATCAGTCGCAGCTACTACTAGGATACCACCGTCCATCTGAGCAGCACCAGTGATCATGTTTTTAACGTAATCAGCGTGTCCTGGGCAGTCTACGTGTGCGTAGTGACGAGTAGGAGTATCGTATTCTACGTGTGAAGTAGAGATGGTGATACCACGTGCTTTTTCTTCAGGCGCGTTATCGATTTGATCGAAAGCCTGAGCAGAACCGCCGTAAGTTTTAGAAAGAACTGTAGTGATAGCTGCAGTTAGCGTAGTTTTACCATGGTCAACGTGGCCGATTGTACCCACGTTTACGTGGGGTTTCGTACGTTCAAACTTTTCTTTTGCCATTTTTCTCGTTTCCTAAGTTAAAAGTCCGACCCACCAATAGACCGGACCGAACCTTCATTTAGATTAAATTCTAGATTCAATAATAGCCTGCGCCACATTGTTCGGCGCCTCAGAATAATTGAAGAACTCCATTGAGTATGAAGCACGACCTTGTGTTTGTGAACGCAAGTCAGTTGCGTAGCCAAACATTTCTGAAAGCGGCACTTTAGCACGTATTATTTTAACACCTGCGACGCCATCTTCCATACCTTCGATCATGCCGCGGCGACGATTAATGTCACCAACTACATCACCCATCCAGTCTTCTGGAGTAGTCACTTCAACTTTCATTGTGGGTTCAAGTAACACCGGATTTGCTTCTGCGGCGCCTTTTTTGAAACCCATAGAGCCGGCGATCTTAAACGCCATTTCAGAAGAGTCAACATCGTGGTATGAACCGTCAAACAGCGTTACCTTTACATCAAGTACTGGATACCCTGCAAGAACACCACTTCGCATCTGCTCCTGAATTCCTTTATCGACCGCTGGAATGAACTCTTTTGGTACCACACCACCGACGATTTCGTTCACAAATTCGTAGCCTGAACCTTCTTCTTGAGGCTCAATGCGCAGCCATACATGACCAAATTGGCCGCGGCCGCCTGACTGACGAACGAACTTCCCTTCAACTTCAACAGATTTACGAAGGGTTTCACGATAAGCAACCTGAGGGTTACCTACATTACATTCAACTTTAAATTCGCGCTTCATGCGGTCGACAATGATATCAAGGTGAAGTTCACCCATACCTGAGATAATCGTCTGGCCTGTCTCGTCGTCAGTTTTCACTTTGAATGACGGATCTTCAGCTGCAAGCTTGCTTAGGGCTATGCCCATTTTCTCTTGGTCAGCTTGCGACTTAGGCTCAACCGCAATTGAAATTACCGGCTCTGGGAACTCCATACGCTCTAGCGTAATAACATGGTTAGGATCACAAAGCGTATCACCGGTTGTTACATCTTTAAGGCCAATGGCCGCAGCGATGTCACCTGCGCGTACTTCTTTAATTTCTTCACGGTCTTTCGCGTGCATTTGCACAATACGACCAAAGCGCTCACGCTTGCCCTTAACAGGGTTGTAAACCGTATCACCCGTGTTTACTACACCAGAGTAACAACGGAAGAAGGTTAGCGTACCCACAAATGGGTCGGTCGCTATTTTAAATGCTAGCGCTGAGAACGGCTCATCGTCGCTTGAATGACGCTCTGCTTCTGTCTCATCTTTGTCGTCAAGTACACCTGTGATGGCCTTAACTTCTGTTGGAGACGGAAGATAATGAATAACAGAGTCTAGTACTGCCTGAACACCTTTGTTTTTGAAGGCACTGCCACAGGTGGCAAGAACAATTTCGTTGTTCAGCGTACGCTGACGAAGGCCTGAACGAATTTCTTCCTCAGAAAGCTCTTCACCTTCCAAGTATTTATTCATTAGCTCATCAGATGCTTCTGCAGCCGCTTCGATCATTTCTGTGCGGTACTGCTCAGCGGTATCTAAATATTCAGCGGGAATGTCTTCATAGGTAAATGTCATACCCATGTCTTCTTCATTCCAGTTGATGGCTTTCATCTTCACAAGGTCGATGACGCCATGGAAATTCTCTTCAGCGCCCATGTTGATTTGAATCGGAACACAGTTTGCGCCTAAACGCTTGCGGATTTGACCCACAACACGTTCAAAATCAGCGCCAGCCCGGTCCATCTTATTAACGAACACAAGGCGTGGCACTTGATATTTGTCAGCCTGTCGCCAGACTGTCTCTGATTGAGGTTCTACCCCAGAAGACCCACAGAAAACAACAACTGCACCGTCTAGTACACGCAATGAACGCTCTACTTCGATAGTAAAGTCAACGTGTCCAGGGGTGTCGATGATGTTGATCCTGTGTTGATCGAACTGTTGCTCCATACCAGACCAGAAACAAGTCGTTGCAGCAGACGTGATAGTAATACCACGCTCCTGCTCTTGCTCCATCCAGTCCATGGTAGCAGCACCATCGTGCACTTCACCGATTTTGTGAGACAGTCCTGTATAGAACAGAACACGCTCTGTGGTCGTGGTTTTACCCGCGTCCACGTGAGCCACAATACCAATATTGCGATAACGCTCAATCGAGGTCTTACGAGGCATAAATCTCTCTCAGTTATATAACGTTGATTACCAACGGTAATGAGCAAACGCTTTGTTTGCTTCGGCCATACGGTGAACGTCTTCACGTTTCTTAACCGCTGAACCTTTGTTGTCTGCTGCGTCTAACATCTCAGCCGCTAGGCGTTGTGCCATAGACTTTTCGCCACGTTTACGTGCAGCTTCTACCATCCAACGCATACCTAGCGCGTTACGACGAACTGGACGTACTTCAACTGGAACCTGATAAGTTGAACCACCAACACGACGAGACTTAACCTCTACTGTTGGGCGGATATTATCAAGTGCTTCCTCGAAGATATCTAGGTGTGCTTTGCCGGTTTTTTCAGCAACAATATCAAGCGCACCGTAAACGATTCTTTCAGCGACTGACTTTTTGCCGTCGAGCATTACGACATTCATGAATTTCGCAAGCAGTTGTGAACCAAATTTTGGCTCTGGTAGGATTTTACGTTGACCTACGACTCTTCTTCTTGGCATCTTCTATTCTCCGTATGAATTCAGGGAAAACCCAAAACTCTTAAACTTCAGTTTGGCCTTACTAACGGAGAACCGTTATGACTTAGGCTTCTTCGCGCCGTACTTAGAACGGGCTTGTTTACGATCGTTTACACCTGCGCAGTCAAGAGTACCGCGAACTGTGTGATAACGAACACCTGGTAGATCTTTAACACGACCACCACGGATAAGTACTACACTGTGCTCTTGTAGGTTGTGACCTTCACCACCGATATATGAAGAAACTTCAAAACCGTTAGTAAGACGTACACGACATACTTTACGTAGTGCAGAGTTTGGTTTCTTAGGCGTAGTAGTATATACACGAGTACATACACCACGTCTTTGTGGACAAGCTTGTAGAGCAGCTACGTTGCTTTTTTCAACGGGCTTTCTACGCGGCTTGCGCACTAACTGGTTAACTGTTGCCATTAACTAGCTCCTGATTAAAAACTACGAAAACCCAATCACTGTGATTGGGTCCATATTAATGCGATTAATTGTTTAATCGCTCTTTTTTGTGAACATTGTGCTCGTCAATATTCACTGAGCGCTGATACAAAAAACCGCGACCGTTTATCGAGCCACTTGATGGCTATCCAAAATCGGGTCGCGGAATATTAAAGATCATCGCTCTGACTGTCAAGGTGTACAAAGGTTAAGCAGTTAATTTATCTGCAATCTGTACAACTGGACTGCCAAATTGTTAGGAGTACGTTAACGTACTCCTATGACCTTGCCTTATTCGGCAGTATCTTCGTCTGCACCAGCATTAAGCGCTTCGGTTAGTGCCTGTTCTGCTTCAGCAGCAGAAACTGACATTTCCTCGATTTGCTCTTTGCGACGTTGTGCACGGCGTTCGTGGTAAGCGAAACCTGTACCCGCTGGAATTAGTCGACCAACGATTACGTTTTCTTTCAGACCGCGTAGGTCATCTTCTTTACCTTGAACCGCAGCTTCAGTTAGAACACGTGTTGTTTCTTGGAACGATGCCGCTGAGATAAATGACTCAGTAGACAGTGACGCTTTGGTGATACCAAGCAGCTGTGTTTCGTACTGCGCTGGGATCTTGCCGTGTTTTTCAATTTCACGGTTCGCCACTTTAACGTTCGATACTTCAACCTGTTCGCCTTCAAGGAACTGCGTATCGCCTGGGTGAGTAATAATGCACTTACGTAGCATCTGACGGATAACGACTTCGATGTGCTTATCGTTAATCTTAACACCCTGTAGACGGTATACTTCCTGAACTTCGTTCACGATGTAGTTTGCTACTGCTGAGATACCACGTAGACGTAGGATATCGTGCGGAGACTCTGGACCATCAGCGATAACTTCGCCTTTTTCCACTTTCTCACCTTCGAATACGTTAAGCTGACGCCACTTAGGAATCATCTCTTCGTATGCATCACCCTCAGCTGGTGTAATTACAAGACGCTTCTTACCTTTGGTCTCTTTACCGAAGCCGATAGTACCTGAGATTTCTGCAAGGATTGCAGGCTCTTTAGGCTTACGTGCTTCAAATAGGTCCGCAACGCGCGGTAGACCACCCGTGATATCACGAGTCTTCGAGCTTTCTTGAGGAATACGTGCTAGCACGTCACCTTCGTTAGCCACTTTGCCTTCTTTCGCTTCGATGGTTGTGAAGCTTGGAAGACGAATTTCTTGAAGACCGAACTCGTCGCTTTCAAGAATTAGCTTAGGCTCTTTAGAGTTTACTTTCGCAAGGTCTTTAACAACGATACGGGTTAGACCAGTAAGCTCGTCTTGCTGCATTTCGGTGTTAGAGTCATCAATGTCTGCGAAGCTAATCTTAGCTGCACGTTCAGTGATGATTGGGTGACTATGCGGATCCCAGTTAGCAACAACGTCGCCAGCTGCAATAGTTGCACCGTCATCCACGCTAAGTACAGCACCGTAAGGTACTTTATAGCGCTCTTTCTCACGGCCTTGCTCGTCGATAACAGTAAGTTCTGTTGAACGAGAAACGATAACCACTTTGCCGTCAGAGTTACGTACGAACTTCGCATTGTGTAGCTTAAGGCTACCCGCCGTCTTAACTTGTACGCTGTTCTCAGCAGATGCTCTTGATGCCGCACCACCGATGTGGAACGTACGCATGGTAAGCTGTGTACCTGGTTCACCGATTGACTGTGCTGCAATAACACCAACCGATTCACCGCTACCCACCATGTGACCACGTGCAAGGTCACGACCGTAACACTTAGCACAAACACCGAAGTCGTTGTCACAAGTGATTACCGAGCGAACCATGATTTGGTCAACTGAGTTAGCTTCAAGCATGTCTACTAACGCTTCGTCTAGAAGAACGTTACGCTCTACTAGCACTTCGTTAGTGCCTGGCTTAAGTACATCTTCTGCTACCACACGACCTAGTACACGCTCGCGTAGTGGCTCAACAACGTCACCACCTTCGATTAGTGGTGTCATTTGAACACCTTCGAATGTACCGCAGTCGTCGTTAGTGATTACCAAGTCTTGTGCAACGTCTACTAGACGACGTGTTAGGTAACCCGAGTTCGCTGTCTTAAGTGCGGTATCCGCAAGACCTTTACGAGCACCGTGAGTTGAGATGAAGTACTGCAGTACGTTCAGACCTTCACGGAAGTTCGCCGTAATTGGGGTTTCGATGATTGAGCCATCTGGCTTAGCCATCAGACCACGCATACCAGCTAGCTGACGAATCTGAGCGGCACTACCACGAGCACCCGAGTCGGCCATCATGTAAACAGAGTTAAATGATGATTGCTCTTCTTCTTCGCCATCGCGGTTAATTACGATGTCAGTCTTAAGGTTATCCATCATGGCCTTAGCAACTTTTTCGTTGGCATTTGACCAGATATCGATAACTTTGTTGTAACGCTCACCCGCGGTAACAAGACCGTTTTGGAACTGTTCCTGAATTTCGATAACTTCTGCTTCCGCTGCATCGATGATGTCTTTCTTCGCAGCAGGAATAACCATATCGTCGATACCAACAGACGCACCCGCGATCATCGCGTAGTGGAAACCGGTATACATGATTTGGTCAGCAGCAATTACTGTATCTTTCAGACCTAGCGTACGGTAACAAGCATTCAATAGTCTTGAAATTTGCTTCTTGCCCATCGCTTGGTTGATGATTTCAAACGGCAGACCCTTTGGAAGGATCAATGAGAAAATCGCACGACCAACAGTAGTGTCAGTTAGCGTTACTTTCTCAGTTTTGTTGCCATCTTCATCGATGTCATATTCAGTAATACGTACTTTAACGCGAGAGTGAAGCTCAGCATTACCTGTACGGTATGCTTTTTCTGCTTCATTCGGGCTGGTGAATACCATGCCTTCGCCTAAGCCGTTTACTTTGTCACGCGTTAGGTAGTAAAGACCCAATACAACGTCCTGTGAAGGTACGATAATTGGCTCACCATTCGCAGGTGACAGAATGTTGTTCGTTGACATCATAAGTGCACGTGCTTCTAGCTGTGCTTCGATTGTCAACGGAACGTGTACCGCCATTTGGTCACCATCGAAGTCGGCGTTGTACGCCGCACACACTAGCGGGTGAAGCTGAATCGCTTTACCTTCGATTAGTGTTGGTTCGAATGCTTGGATACCCAAACGGTGAAGTGTAGGTGCACGGTTAAGTAGTACCGGGTGTTCGCGGATAACGTCGTCTAGTACGTCCCAAACCTCTGGTGCTTCGCGCTCTACAAGCTTCTTAGCAGCTTTAATTGTTGTCGCAAGACCACGACCTTCAAGCTTACCGTAGATAAACGGCTTAAATAGCTCAAGTGCCATCTTCTTAGGAAGACCACACTGGTGAAGACGTAGCGTAGGACCAACGGTAATTACAGAACGGCCTGAGTAGTCAACACGCTTACCAAGAAGGTTTTGACGGAAACGACCTTGCTTACCTTTGATCATGTCTGCAAGCGACTTAAGTGGACGCTTGTTAGAACCGGTAATCGCACGACCACGACGTCCATTATCTAGGAGCGCATCAACAGACTCTTGAAGCATACGCTTTTCGTTGCGTACGATGATGTCTGGAGCAGCTAGGTCTAGAAGACGCTTAAGACGGTTGTTACGGTTAATTACACGACGGTAAAGGTCGTTAAGGTCAGACGTTGCAAAACGGCCGCCATCTAGTGGTACTAGAGGACGTAAATCTGGTGGAAGTACCGGAAGAACCGTCATGATCATCCACTCTGGCTTGTTGCCAGACTGTTGGAATGACTCAAGCAACTTAAGACGCTTAGTAATTTTCTTACGCTTAGTTTCAGAGTTGATTGAAGGCAGCTCTTCACGCATAGCCGCAACGTCTGCGTCTACGTCTAGTGCTGTAAGAAGATCGAATACTGCTTCAGCACCCATCTTCGCTTCAAACTCATCACCGTGTTCTTCAAGTGCATCCAAGTATTCTTCTTCGTTAAGAAGCTGGCTGCGCTCAAGCGTAGTCATACCTGGCTCTGTAACCACGTACGATTCAAAGTAAAGTACACGTTCAATATCACGAAGTGTCATATCTAGCATTAAGCCGATACGAGACGGAAGTGATTTAAGGAACCAGATGTGTGCTACCGGGCTAGCTAGCTCGATGTGACCCATACGCTCACGACGTACTTTAGTCAGTGTAACTTCAACGCCACACTTCTCACAGATAACACCACGGTGCTTAAGGCGCTTGTACTTACCGCAAAGACACTCGTAGTCTTTAACCGGACCAAAGATACGCGCACAGAACAGACCGTCGCGCTCAGGCTTGAACGTACGGTAGTTAATTGTTTCAGGCTTTTTAACTTCACCGAATGACCATGAACGGATCATGTCAGGTGAAGACAGACCGATTCGAATATTATCGAATTCTTCAGTCTTGTTTTGTTGCTTTAGAAACTTTAATAAGTCTTTCACATTACTCTCCCAGCGGAGTCAGTCTCTAGAGCCCGGCGCAAGCGCCGGGCCATCTCATAACATTACGTGGCTAACGCCGTATTACTTTTCTTCAAGCTCGATGTTGATACCCAACGAGCGAATTTCTTTAAGTAGTACGTTGAATGACTCTGGCATGCCAGGTTCCATTCTGTGGTCGCCATCGACGATGTTCTTGTACATCTTGGTACGGCCGTTAACGTCATCCGACTTAACGGTAAGCATTTCTTGAAGGGTATATGCTGCACCGTATGCTTCAAGTGCCCACACTTCCATCTCACCGAAGCGCTGACCACCGAACTGTGCTTTACCACCAAGAGGCTGCTGTGTAACAAGGCTGTAAGAACCCGTAGAACGCGCGTGCATTTTGTCGTCTACTAAGTGGTTCAGTTTCAGCATGTACATGTAACCAACCGTAACTGGACGCTCAAATTCGCGACCGGTACGACCGTCAAACAAAGCAATCTGACCGCTTTCTGGAATGTCAGCAAGCTTCAGCATTTCTTTGATTTCAGATTCACGAGCACCGTCGAATACAGGTGTTGCTACTGGAACACCCTTACGAAGGTTTTCCGCTAGACGACGAACTTCGTGGTCTGTGAAGCTATCGATGTCAACTTCTTGGTGATTCTCACCAAGCTCGTACACCTTCTTCAAGAAGTCACGTAGTTCAGCCAGCTCGCGCTGCTCTTTAATCATGCGATCAATCTTCACACCAAGACCGTGTGCAGCCATACCCAAGTGCGTTTCTAGGATCTGACCGATGTTCATACGAGACGGTACACCTAGTGGGTTAAGAACGATATCTACCGGCGTACCGTTAGCATCGTATGGCATGTCTTCTACAGGCTGGATAGTCGAGATAACACCTTTGTTACCGTGACGACCGGCCATTTTATCACCCGGTTGGATGTGACGTTTAACCGCAAGATAAACCTTAACGATCTTAAGCACGCCAGGTGCTAGGTCATCGCCTTGAGTAATCTTGCGACGCTTACCTTCAAACTTCTTATCGAAATCAAGTTTGATTTCAGCATGCTGATCAGCGATTTGGTCTAGCTCTAGCTGTGCATCTTCACTGTTAAGTGCGATTTCAAACCACTTTTCACGCGGCAGGCTGTCAAGCTTAGCTTGGTCAACACCAGCACGTAGAAGTGCAGTTTGTGCACGTGCAAAGATACCGTCTGCAAGAATTTCGAACTCGTCAGTAAGGTCTTTCTTAACCTGACGTAACTGCATATCTTCAATTTCTAGCGCACGCTTGTCTTTCTCTACACCGTCACGGGTAAATACTTGAACGTCGATTACCGTACCGTGAACAGAGTTAGGTACACGTAGAGACGTATCTTTAACGTCAGACGCTTTCTCACCGAAGATTGCACGTAGTAGTTTTTCTTCTGGCGTAAGCTGCGTTTCACCTTTAGGCGTTACTTTACCTACAAGGATGTCACCGCCTTTCACTTCCGCACCAATGTAAACAACACCTGATTCATCAAGCTTGCTTAGTGCAGATTCACCCACGTTCGGGATATCAGAAGAAATTTCTTCTGGCCCAAGCTTAGTATCACGAGCGATACAGCTAAGCTCTTGAATGTGGATAGTAGTAAAACGGTCTTCCTGCGCTACACGCTCAGAAATAAGGATTGAATCCTCAAAGTTGTAACCATTCCACGGCATGAACGCGATACGCATGTTCTGACCAAGTGCAAGGTCACCTAGGTCTGTTGAAGGACCATCAGCTAGCACGTCGCCTGCAACAATCGGGTCACCAACACTACAAGTAGGCTTCTGATTGATACACGTGTTTTGGTTAGAACGAGTGTACTTAGTCAGGTTGTAGATATCGATACCTGCTTCACCTGGAAGCATTTCATCTTCGTCTACTTTAATAACGATACGGCTGGCATCTACGTAATCAACCACACCACCGCGCTTAGCAACTACAGTAACACCTGAGTCAACCGCGATAGTTCTTTCCATACCGGTACCAACTAGCGGCTTATCAGCGCGTAGTGTAGGTACTGCCTGACGTTGCATGTTCGCACCCATAAGTGCACGGTTCGCATCATCGTGCTCTAGGAATGGGATAATGCTTGCAGCAATTGAAACGATTTGCTGAGGTGAAACGTCCATGTACTTGATGTCTTCTTTCGGCATCAAGGTAGTTTCACCACGGTGACGACATGGAATTAGGTCGTCAACCAACTCGCCTGCTTCAGTCAACGCGATGTTTGCCTGAGCGATTGCGAATTGACCTTCTTCAATTGCAGATAAGTAATCGATTTCGTCTGTTACCACACCGTCTACAATGCGACGGAACGGCGTTTCTAGGAAACCGAAGTCATTGGTACGCGCGAAGCTTGCCAATGAGTTAATTAGACCGATGTTCGGGCCTTCCGGCGTTTCGATTGGACATAGACGACCGTAGTGAGTCGGGTGTACGTCTCGAACTTCAAAGCCTGCACGTTCACGTGTAAGACCACCCGGGCCTAATGCAGAAATACGACGCTTATGCGTTACTTCTGATAGCGGGTTGTTTTGGTCCATGAACTGAGAAAGCTGAGATGAACCGAAGAACTCTTTAACCGCAGCCGAGATAGGCTTAGCGTTAATAAGATCTTGTGGCATCACGTTGTCTAGGTCGCCTAAGCTTAGACGCTCTTTAACTGCACGCTCAACACGTACAAGACCAACGCGGAATTGGTTTTCTGCCATTTCACCTACAGAACGGATACGACGGTTACCTAGGTGATCGATGTCATCTACTTCGTCTTTACCGTCACGAATCATTATTAGCTGCTTCATTACAGAAATAATGTCTTCTTTATCTAGTGTACCAGCACCAATAAGTTCTTCACGGCCAAGACGGCGGTTGAACTTCATGCGGCCAACAGAAGATAGGTCGTAACGTTCATCAGAGAAGAACAAGTTATCGAACAAGGTTTCAGCTGCATCTTTCGTTGGTGGCTCACCAGGACGCATCATACGGTAGATTTCAACTAGTGCTTCAAGGCGGTTAGTTGAAGAATCGATACGTAGCGTATCTGAAATGTATGAACCGTGATCTAGCTCGTTGATGTAAAGCGTTTCGAACTCTTTGATACCCGCTTGGCTAAGTGCCGCTAGGTTTTCAAGGGTTAGTTCGTCGTTCGCGCTTACAATCACTTCGCCTGTGTCTTCGTTTACATAAGTAGCTGCATAAACACGGCCAATTAGGTAATCGGCTGGAACTTCAAGTTCTGTAAGACCGGCTTTTTCTAGTGCACGCGTGTGGCGCGCAGAAATACGACGACCCGTTTCAACAACAACGTTGCCTTCACCGTCAATGATGTCAAAAGCAGCCGTCTCACCACGTAGGCGATCTGGAACCACTTCCATCATTAGTTTGTCTTTGTCGATACGTACGCTTACTTTGTCA
The DNA here is from genome assembly GCF_013113925.1 of Alteromonas sp. 07-89-2. Classification (NCBI taxonomy): domain Bacteria; kingdom Pseudomonadati; phylum Pseudomonadota; class Gammaproteobacteria; order Alteromonadales; family Alteromonadaceae; genus Alteromonas; species Alteromonas sp. 07-89-2. The sequence continues at coordinate 11,470 of NZ_VTYM01000003.1, forward strand.
AAGAAAGTATCTAGGATTTCTTCAGACGTCATTTCAAGTGCGCGTAAGATAATCGTTGCAGGCAACTTACGACGACGGTCGATACGTACGAATAGGTTATCTTTCGGGTCAAACTCGAAGTCTAACCACGAACCACGGTAAGGAATTACACGTGCGTTATAAAGCACTTTACCTGACGAGTGGGTTTTACCTTTGTCGTGATCAAAGAATACACCAGGTGAACGGTGTAGCTGTGACACGATAACACGCTCTGTACCATTGATAACGAACGTACCGTTCTCAGTCATCAATGGGATCTCGCCCATGTACACTTCTTGTTCTTTAATATCTTTTACGGTACCTGGCGCAGCGTCTTTATCGAACAACACTAACCGTAGTTTTACTCTTAACGGAGCAGAGAAAGTTACGCCGCGAATTTGACATTCTTTAACGTCGAAAACGGGCTCTCCCAGGCGGTAGCTTACATACTGAAGCTCTGAACTACCTGAGTAGCTTTTAATTGGAAAAACGGAACGAAATGCTGCTTCCAAACCGTATTGAGCATCTGCATCGATCTCAATAAACTTTTTGAAAGAATCAAGCTGAATTGAAAGAAGGTATGGAATTTCCAATACCTGTGGGCGTTTGCCAAAATCCTTACGGATACGTTTCTTTTCGCTATAAGAGTAAACCATGGGTTCCTCAGCCTGCTGATTTATGACCCAACCTGCTGCAAAATGCTTTAAAACGCGTGCTATGGGCTAAAAGCTACGTTTCAAATGGCGCACTAAGCAACAAACTTCCACAACCCTTTTTCGGGCAGATACACCAGCATACAACAAAATTTAACCAATTATTAGTTAACTTGTTGGATTTTTATGCTTTTTATGGGTATTTCCGAATGGCGCTTTAAGTAGTGTAACCAAGGGTTAGATTCTACACACTATACAGCGCAAAAAGGCTGGTGGTTTAAAAAACCACCAGCCTTGCCGTCTCAGGCAATAATCTGACTATGTCAGATTACTTGATTTCTACTTCTGCACCAGCTTCTTCAAGCTCTTTCTTAAGTGCTTCAGCTTCATCTTTGCTTACGCCTTCTTTGATAGCTTTAGGAGCAGACTCAACTACTTCTTTAGCTTCTTTAAGACCTAGGCCAGTCGCGCCGCGAACTGCTTTGATAACTGCAACTTTGTTGCCACCGAATGAAGTCATTACAACGTCGAATTCAGTCTTTTCTTCTGCAGCAGCAGCGTCACCGCCAGCAGCTGGACCAGCAACAGCAACAGCAGCTGCAGCAGATACGTTGAATTTTTCTTCAGCCGCTTCGATTAGTTCAACCAGTTCCATTACTGGCATTTCAGCGATTGCGTTTAAGATATCTTCTTTAGTTAGAGCCATGTTCTCTAAACTCCTGGGTATAAAATGTTAAAAAAATCAATATGCCAAAAACGCCAATTACTTGGTGTCTTTGACCGCCGCCAATACGCGCACAAACTTGCCAGGAACTTCGTTGATTGTTTGAACGAATTTCCCAACTGGTGCTTTGAAGGTTGCAAGTAGTTTCGCAAGCGCTTCGTCGCGGGTAGGTAGAGCTGCAACTGCGTCCAATTTCTCTGGACCAAGAAGACCACTACCAATAGAAAGTGCTGTAACTTTTAGCTTATCGTTAGTCTTACCGAAGTCTTTGAAAAGACGTGCCGCACCGCCTGGTGCGTCGATAGAGAAACCATAGATAAGCGGACCAGTTAAGGCGCTGTCTAAGTCTGCAAATTGACTGTCTGCTAGAGCACGCTTTGCAAGAGTGTTACGTACAACCTTTAGGTATACGCCTTGCTCACGAGCTTTAACACGTAGGTCAGTCAGTTCTGCAACTTCCATCCCACGGTATTCAGCAACGGCTACGGATAGAGCGCGAGACGCAACTTCAGAAACTTCTGCTACGATCTCTTTTTTTGCTGCTAAACCTAGTGCCACTGAGTTCACCTCTTTGTATCTGACTTTGTTTGCGGTTACCCGCTTACGCCGTCAGGGTTCACAGATTGATACCAACCCTCATGGTTGATACCGCTCTACGGTGTTTGTTACCCCAGAGAGTCTGAGTCAAACCACCGTCTGCGCAGGTTGTTGTATTAAGCAGTGTGTTGACTGTGAAAGTTCTCTTACCTCTTTCACCACACCGCACCTGCGGTCTAGGACGGGAGCTGCTTATTAGCACTGCTAATAAGCAGCTCCAACCCATAACCTTTAAGAGATTTCGATAAGCCTAAGCTCAGCGAAATTAAAGACCTACAGAAGCCTTATCAAGAGCAACACCAGCACCCATTGTAGTGCTTAGGCTGATCTTCTTGATGTATGTACCTTTCGCAGAAGAAGGCTTAGCTTTCTTCAATGCTTCAAGTAGCGCTTCAAGGTTTTCTTGAATTTGGTTCGCTTCGAACGCAATCTTACCGATGCTAGCGTGGATGATACCGTTCTTATCGTTACGGTAGCGTACCTGACCAGCTTTAGCGTTCTTAACTGCCGTTGCAACGTCAGGCGTTACAGTGCCAGTTTTTGGGTTAGGCATAAGGCCACGTGGACCTAAGATTTGACCTAGTTGACCAACAACACGCATCGCGTCTGGGCTAGCAACTACTACGTCAAAGTTCATTTCGCCTTTCTTAACTTGCTCAGCTAAGTCGTCCATACCAACGATGTCTGCACCAGCTTCTTTAGCTGCTTCAGCATTTGCACCTTGAGTGAATACTGCAACGCGAACGTCCTTACCAGTACCGTTAGGTAGTACAGTTGCACCACGAACGTTTTGGTCAGATTTCTTCGCATCGATACCAAGGTTAACAGATACGTCTACGCTTTCTGCGAACTTAGCTGTTGCTAGTTCTTTAAGAAGCGCTACTGCTTCGTTGATTTCGTACTCTTTAGTAGAGTCAACTTTGTCGCGGATTACGCGAGCGCGTTTAGTTAATTTAGCCATTCGATTAGTCCTCTACGTTCAAGCCCATTGAGCGAGCAGAACCCGCGATAGTGCGTACCGCTGCATCTAGATCAGCTGCAGTAAGGTCTGGCTCTTTAGTTTTAGCAATCTCTTCCAACTGAGCGCGAGTAACTTTACCCACTTTTTCAGTGTTAGGACGGCCAGAACCACTCTTGATGCCCGCTGCTTTCTTAAGCAGGTAAGACGCAGGAGGAGTCTTAGTTTCGAATGTGAAAGAGCGATCTTCGTATACAGTAATTTCTACTGGTACTGGAGCGCCTTTCTCAAGGCTTTCTGTTTTCGCGTTGAAAGCCTTACAGAATTCCATGATGTTTACACCGTGTTGACCTAGTGCAGGACCAACTGGTGGACTTGGGTTAGCAGCACCTGCTGCAACCTGAAGCTTGATAATACCGCTTACTTTTTTAGCCATTTTACATGCTCTCTTGTTTGGGTCTAACGCCTCGCAAATACAGAGATTATTTGCTCAATCGGCTTCCCGTTTCCGTTTAAAAGGGCGCGCATTATATAAGGTGATTAATTACTATGCAAGGGCTATTTAGAATAAAAAACCATCGAAAGGTCAGTATTTTTACGCTCTCACTGTTGAACCGGAGACCTTATACAAAAAAGCCCCGTCAAACGGGGCTTTTTAAAAATACTATACGGTAGCTTGAATAGGCTTAGCCTTTTTCTACCTGACCAAATTCTAGGTCTACTGGAGTAGAACGACCGAAGATAAGCACCGATACTTTTACGCGGCTTTTTTCGTAGTCTACTTCTTCTACAACACCGTTGAAGTCTGCAAATGGGCCATCGATAACGCGAATAACTTCGCCTGGCTCGAACAGCGTCTTTGGTCTTGGCTTATCAACGTTTTCTTCAAGACGATTTAAGATAGCGTCAGCTTCTTTCTGCGTGATTGGCATAGGGCGATCAGATGTGCCGCCGATGAAACCAAGTACGCGAGGTACGCTTTTCACTAAGTGCCATGACTCTTCCGTCATCGCCATTTCTACCAATACATAACCTGGGTAGAACTTACGCTCAGACTTACGCTTTTGACCAGCACGCATTTCTACTACTTCTTCTGTTGGTACTAGTACCTGACCGAAGTAGTCTTCCATGTTGTGCATCTTGATGTATTCAAGCAGGGTCTTCTTAACGCGAGACTCATATTGTGAATAGGCTTGAACTACGTACCATCTTTTCTTTACTGCTTCTTCTTCAGACATACGGTTATGCTCCTATTCCTGTAGTAAAGCCAACTACACGAACGATGATGCCGTCTAGTCCCCATAAAATTAGTGCCATAATTAACGTCGCTGCAAGCACGATAAGTGTAGTTTGGTTCGCCTCTTGGCGAGTTGGCCACACAACCTTGCGAACTTCTGTGCGAGACTCTTTAGCAAAGCTCAAGAAGGTGCTACCTTTTTCGGTAGTTGCCGCGATGAAACCAGCTATACCAACAACTACAACAATTGCGATGGCACGGTATAGTACCGAGATCTCACCGTACATTGTATTAGCGGTTACTAAACCGGCAAGTAGTGCAAAAACCACTACCCATTTAAACATGTCCAATGCATTGGACTGATTTTCCGTCTTTTCGCTCATGTTACGATCCTAGCACTACAGCGTCGTTGTTTTACGCATCTAAAAATGCGCAACTTAAAAATTCTTAGTTTAAGTAAATTTGGCAGGGGTGGAGGGACTCGAACCCCCAACCATCGGTTTTGGAGACCGCTGTTCTACCAATTCGAACTACACCCCTGTGGTGCCTGAAAGACAAAATTTACTTACACTGCCCTTGTGAGTTGTGCGTCTTTTCTAAGGAAAGTGCGGTATCGCAAGGGAGGGACGCGTATTATACTTAACCACTTTCAAGATACAAGCGGTTTATCCATCCCATCTGCGATTGAACGCTAATTCGCTCCTTGCCTATTCAACGCCTATAAATCCGCCCGTTTGGTGCGCCCAAAGCTTGGCATATATGCCATTGTGCGCAATAAGCTCGGTATGGGTTCCCTGCTCTACAATGTTGCCCTTATCCAGAACAAGTAACCTGTCCATTTGCGCAATGGTCGACAGTCGATGCGCAATAGCCAGCACGGTTTTGCCTTCCATCACTTTATCCAGACAGGCTTGAATGGCTGCTTCAACTTCTGAATCTAGTGCTGATGTGGCTTCGTCCAGCACTAATACAGGCGCGTCTTTTAACAATACGCGAGCTATGGCAATGCGCTGGCGCTGACCGCCTGAAAGCTTAACGCCTCGCTCTCCTACATGCGCGTCGTACCCTGTTCTACCGTGACTATCGGTAAGCGTAAGAATAAAGTCGTGCGCTTCGGCCTGCTTGGCTGCACGGATCATATCTTCTTCTGTCGCATCGGTTCGACCGTAAAGGATATTGTCGCGTACCGAGCGGTGCATCAGTGAAGTATCTTGTGTCACCATGCTGATTTTGGCGCGAAGGGTTTCTTGGCCTACTTCAGTGATATCTTGACCATCAATGACAATGCGACCACTCTGGGTGTCGTAAAAACGCATGAGCAAATTAACCAGCGTCGATTTACCCGCCCCAGAACGCCCCACTAAGCCCACTTTTTCTCCGGGCTTAATGGCTAAATCCAAGTTAGTGAACACATCAATAGGTTTGTTGTCTGCACCTGAATAAGAAAAATGCACATTATCGAAATTAATCCCGCCGCCATTAACCTTTAACGCATCGGCTTTTGGCTTGTCTTTTACTGCAATAGGCTGCGCTAGTGTATTCATGCCGTCCTGCACCGTGCCTAAGTTTTCGAACAAACCTGATACTTCCCACATAACCCAGTGCGACATACCGTTTAGTCGCAAACACAGACTAATAGCGATGGCGATATCGCCGGGACTCGCAATGTTTTCCATCCATAAATACACAGATAGCGCACCAATGGTAAAAATAAGAATGGCGTTAGCCATTTCCACGCAGAATTCCAATACGGTGACCAAACGCATTTGCGGGTAAACAGTTTTAAGAAAACCATCCATGCTTTCTTTAGCGTAATCCGCTTCGCGGCGACTGTGTGAAAACAGCTTCACCGTTGTGATATTGGTATAGCTATCAACAATACGTCCGGTCATTAATGAGCGCGCGTCGGCTTGCTTTTGCGAGACTTCTTTTAGTTTAGGCACCAGCACTTTTAAAATGCCAATGTACACAAAGAACCACACGATAAGCGGCATGGCTAAGCGCCAGTCTGTGCTGAAAATAAGCACAACCATAGAGATAAAATAAACGCTGATGTATACCAGCAAATCGAGAACCTTGGTTACGGTCTCTCTTACCGATAGTGCAGTCTGCATCACCTTGGTGGCCACACGGCCGGCAAACTCATCGTGAAAGAAGGTTAAACTTTGTCCAAGCAAATAACGGTGCGCCTGCCATCTAATGCGCATGGGGTAGTTCCCCATCAAGGACTGACGAGAAAACAACGAGCGCAACAAAATAAACAATGGAATAAAAACGAGCACGGTTAAACCCATGCCAATGAGGGTAAATTTTTGGTCCGCTAAAAACGTGGCTCGGTTTTGATCAGAGAACCAGTCAACTAACTGCCCTAAAAAGCCAAACAGCGCCACTTCTAACATGGCAACAATGGCACTTAGCACGGAAACAGTAAGGATTACGCCCCACATGCCTTTTGTGTAGTACTTACAAAATGCAACGATACCTGTTGGCGGTTGGGTAGGCGGCGTGTCAGGGAAAGGCTGGGTCAGCTTTTCAAAAAATGAAAACATGTAGAACTCGTTAGTTATTCAGTGACAGAGCACGTTTACGTATGCCCCAAAATGCTTACGTCACAATTCTACACGATTACTTAAAGTGTGTTGAACTTTGCGGTGCTTTTTTACCGCAAAGCTCGTTTAACATTAGTTAATTTTTGGCACAGGCTGATACTTGGCGAAAATTATTATTTGGAGAAGAGCTTACATAAAACAACTCAATAATAAGCGAGTTTTCTTTCAGCTTTCACTCTGCAAAGCCTAATTTAACAAGTATGCTTTCCACTTTTTCAGCATGCTCATCCTGCCACTGTTCAAGTGACATGGAGCCATCTTTCTGGGCTCGCTTTTGGGCAATGTCATAGGCTGCTAGCGCCTCATCTTTTGGGATTACTGCAATACCCTCTTCGTCTGCAACAATGATATCTCCGGCGTGAACAGTTACACCTGCACAGGAAATCGGCTCATTTAACGGCGATATGCACTTTTTGGCTCCTGGCTTGGGTATAACGCCCCTGGCAAATACCGGGAATTTGTTGTCACGGGTTTCTGCAAGGTCTCGTATAACACCATCAATCACGAAGCCTTTAATGCCGCGAGACTGGGCTATCGCGCAGACGTTACCGCCTGCAACAGCAAATTCATCATCGGCTTCCACAACAACAATGTCACCGGGGCTTGCGCGATATATCGCCGCATGCAGCATAAGATGATCACCCGGCTCACACTTAACGGTAAATGCTGGACCCGCAATGCGTGGCATGCCTTCCCACAATGGCTTTATCGCATAGTGCATGAACTGCTTTCTTGGCAGCGCATCGGCGTACTCACAGGGTGATACGCTATCGAAAGGGGTATTGTGTAAGTCCATCGCCGTTCCTTGAATGTTGTAGTGCGTGAAAAAAACACTATAGCGAAATTAGCCCTACAAGTTGTTACAAGCTGTGTATTTTCACTATAAACACTTTTTCTATCCCCCCCGCCATGCTAAAAATTAGTAAAAAGCGTGCACGCAATACGCCACACCATTCTTTCGAAGGGATGCACAGGTTTCGCAACGCACTAAAAACAATAAGCGGCAAGCCCAAATGTCGCCCAATAAAATGAAAAGGAAAACTCGACATGTTACGTAGCGTTTTAAGCTTAAGCGTGGCACTGGCCCTCACGGCTTGTAGCCCACAAAATTCATCCACAGAACAACAGACACAGAGCGCGGCTACCGAAGAAGCTCAGCAACAGCTTTCTTCAGGTGTCATTAAAGAAAATATGGATCTGTCTGTTGACCCAGGTGATGACTTTTTCCGCTACGTAAACGGCAAGTGGTTTGATAATTTTGAAATACCGGCAGATAAATCGAGCTACGGTTCTTTCGTGATCCTTCGCGATGAAGCACAAGATCACGTTATGGATATTATAAAATCGTCTGCCGAAGGCGACTTTAAAGCGGGCAGCGACGAGCAAAAAGTCGGTGATTTTTACCGTGCCTATATGGACATGGAAACCCGCAACGAACTTGGTACGACGCCGCTAAAGCCTGAGTTAACTAAGATTGAAGCCATTGAAGACTACACCGACCTTGCTGAGTATTTCGCTTATGCAGCTCGCTATGGCTACGGTACGCCGTTCAGCCTAACTCAATACCCTGATCTTAAGTCGCCAAAAGAATATTTGATGTACACGTGGCAGTCGGGCTTAGGCCTTCCTGAGCGCGAGTACTACTTCAAGGACGACGAAACATCACAAACCATTCGCGATGCCTACGTTAAACATATTCAAACCATGTTTGAGCTGGCGGGTTTCGACGCGCCTAAAGAAAGTGCGGATATGCTGTTCGCACTTGAGACTAAAATTGCTCAGCTACATATGAAAAAAGAGCAGGCCCGTAACTTTGCTGCCAACTATAACAAACTGACAATTGAAGAACTTAAAGCGTTAATGCCTAAGTTCGACTGGGACGCTTATCTTACTGAAGCAGACATTAGCGACATTCCTTCGCTAGGCATCCTGCAAAAAGACTACATGCAAAACATTGATGGCGTTATTGCAGATACCTCACTGGAAGATTGGAAAACGTTCCTTAAGTGGGGCTTGTTAAATGCTTCAGCCAGTCGCTTAAATGCCGAGCTTGATGAAGCAAACTTCAATTTCTACAGTAAAGTGCTGCGCGGTGTTGAAGAGCAACAGCCACAATGGCGTCGTGCGGTAAGCCTTTCAAATGCCCACGTTGGCGAGCTAATCGGTAAGGTCTATGTAAAACAGCACTTCCCGCCTGAAGCGAAAGACCGCATGATGGAAATGGTTAATAACCTGCTGTTAGCTTACAAAGAAAGTATCGAAAATCTTGATTGGATGACAGATGAAACTCGTGCACAAGCACTGGACAAGCTGTCTAAGTTTACCGTGAAAATTGGTTATCCTGACCAGTGGAGAGACTATTCAGCGCTGACAGTTAATGCCAGTGACCTGTTTGGAAACCTTAAGCGTTCTTCGGACGTGCTGTACGAAGAAATGCTTAAGAAACAAGGCGGCCCAGTGTGGACCCATGAATGGGGCATGACACCACAAACTGTTAATGCTTACTACAACCCCCCGCTAAACGAAATTGTATTCCCTGCGGCTATCCTTCAACCTCCGTTCTTTGACATGAACGCCGAAGATGCGGTTAACTACGGTGGTATTGGCGCGGTAATTGGTCACGAAATTGGCCATGGTTTTGATGATTCAGGGTCAACCTTCGACGGTGACGGCGTTCTGCGAAACTGGTGGACTGATGAAGATCGCGGCGAGTTTGAAGCACGCACTGCGAACTTGATTGAACAGTATAACCAGTTTGAGGTTCTGCCTGGCTTGCACGTAAACGGTGAATATACCCTAGGTGAAAATATCGGCGACCTTGGCGGAATCAGCATCGCACTTAAAGCTTACCACCTGTCTCTTGATGGTGAAGAAGCCCCTGAACTAGACGGTTTCACTGGCGATCAGCGTGTATTCATTGGTTACGGCCAGGTTTGGGCAAGCAAATATCGCGAAGAGGCGTTGCGCAGCCAAGTACAAACCGATACCCATTCACCTACGAAGTTCCGCACTAACGGTGCTGTTCGCAACGTACCTGAATTCTACGAAGCGTTTAACGTGACCGAAGAAGATGCGTTGTATTTACCACCAGAAGAACGCGTAAAAATTTGGTAATTCGCGCACATTGAATAGCGCATATAAAATTCGATAGCTAAAGCCCCATGTTTGCTTCACCAAACTGGGGCTTTTTTTGTCGTGTAGAAGTGTATGACCGAGCAGTTTCAAAAAGGCTAAATATGAATGTAAGAACAACTATTGTCTTTAGCAGCTTAGCGTTGATTTACCTGGCGACGCTGCCGCTTACCCCCTACGTGGCGCAATTCTTACCCAAAGCCCTGCCTATTGTAGTACTGGCAGTTTTCGCCTATACAAAACTTAGCGCCATGCCGCGATACATGGTGTTGACGGCGTTACTTTTTAGTCTTGCCGGAGATGTTAGTCTGGCCTTGCCCTTTGCTGATAGTTTTATTACCGGCTTGGCGTGCTTTTTTGTTGCCCATTTAACGTATGCTATGTGTTTTGCGTTGCTGCATCGCCGCCTAGTAGAAACGCCCGGCGACCATATCATTTCGCGCAAACCAAAGTGGTTCATTAGTATTATTATGGTTAGCTTTGCCGTAATGATGGCAGTGCACATTCTGCCAGCGTCGAAAGCCTTATTTTACCCTGTAGTCGCCTATATTAGCGTAATCACACTGATGGGTTTAACCGCAGTGTGGTTGGCTCAAACCAAGCTAATCGTAACCGGTGCGTTACTTTTTGTGATATCAGATGCCATTCTCGCCCAGTCGGTTTTCAAAACCCCGCTTCCACTGTCTACCTTTTGGGTAATGACAACCTACTATGGTGCCCAATATTGCTTAACCATGGGGTTTGTTGATGCGTTTTTGAGAAAAGAGAACAGGCAGGAAGAAAAGGGTCAGGCCTAGTTAGACAGCGAAGTTAAAACGTCTATCGCCAAACCGGCTTTTTCAGCTGGCACGAAAATATGGTCGTGGTAATAAGCGGCCACCACGTTGGCGCTAACTCCTGCCTTACCCAGCGCCGTGGACATAGCTGCCGTCATGCCTACCGCTTGCAAACTAGAATGCACTTCACAGGTTATACAACGGTAATAACCTTCAAATGGCAAGTTAGCTTTCTCGGCTGCGGCAACCGGAAGAATAAGTGTGGTGCCCTCGCGTTCCTGAAACATCCCCTTAGCTACTGAAATTAACGCACTAGTTAATCTGTCAGCAGGCAAGGTAGTGAAAACGTAATCTTCACTACTCGCCACAGGATTCAAATTTTTCAGTAACACGCTCAAGTCAGTTTCAGCGACCACACTCAACCTTCCTTTGTATAACGTCAATACTTGGATCTAAGAGCGCATATTAAAGCTTTCGGGCTCTAATACGTTTTCCTTTGATCTTTCCTTCTCTAAAGTGCGCCATGGCTTTTTTCACGCTTCGCGTTTTCACTGCGACAAAACTCATGCTGTTTTGCACTTTAATTTTGCCCAAGTCGTCGCCAGGAATGCCCGCATCTTTGGTAAGTGCACCCACCAGATCGCCTGGACGAAGCTTTTCTTTTTTACCCGCGCTTAGTGAAATACAGGTAAATTCAGGCTGAGTAATTTTGTTTTTGTGAAAACGCAGGCTTTGTGCGCCTTTAAGTGGAATATCGCTTTCTTGCAATACTTCTATTTTTCGCAAAAAGTGCTCTTCGTCATCGCTGACTAGCGTTACCGCCATGCCCTGTGCGCCTGCTCGCGCCGTGCGACCAATGCGGTGAATATGGGTTTCCGGCTCTTCACTTACCGTGTAATTAATTACGCAGGCAACATCATCAATATCCAGCCCTCGCGCAGCTACATCGGTGGCAACAAGTACTTGTAGCGCATCGCTGGCGAACTGCATTAGCACCGATGTGCGTTGATGCTGTTCCAAGTCCCCCTGAAGTCCAGCTGCGCTAAAGCCATCTTCGATAAGCTCCTCAACCACTTCATTTACCTGAACCTTGCGGTTACAAAATACAATGGCATTTTTAGGTTGGTAGTGGGTAAGTACCGCTTTAAGCGCCTGAGTGCGTGTGTGCGGGAGCACGTTGTAGCCCAATTGGGTGATAGCGGGTTTACTGTCTTGAGACTCAACTTTACAGGTTACCGGGTTGTGCAGGTACTGCTTGGCTACACGCTCAATTTGTTCCGTAAAAGTTGCAGAAAACAATAGGGTTTGCACTTGTTTTGGCGTTTGACCGAAAATAATGCGTAAATCGTCTTCAAAGCCCATATCTAACATGCGATCGGCTTCATCGAGGACACGCAACTTTACGTTACTTAGGTCAATTCGACGCTTTTCCACATGGTCCATAACGCGACCCGGCGTGCCCACAATGATGTGCGGGCTATGTTTCAGTGACTGAATCTGCGGCCCCATAGGCTGGCCACCACATAACGTGGTCACTTTAATATTACCGATGTCCTTTGCCGCCGAACGGCACTGCTGAGCCACTTGATCAGCAAGCTCTCGGGTAGGACAAAGTATGATGGCCTGCGTGGTAAAATCATTCACTTCTACGTACTGCAAGGCAGGAATTACAAAGCACAGAGTCTTGCCGCTGCCCGTCTGCGCTTGGCCTATCACATCTTTCCCCTGCAACGCCTCAGGGAGCGATTGTACCTGTATAGGGGAAAGTTGGTAAATGCCTTGTGAGTCTAGCGCCTTGGTGATGGCAGGGTTTATATCTAAATGCTTCACTGTTTCAACTGTCATTAATTTGGGTTCCAAAGGTGCACTACACCATGTTCGGTATGATGAGCTATGCCGTATTCTTGGGACACCATGTCACTCCAGGAAGAAAGCTGCTCATTAAACTTGTCACTCATTTTCACACTGGCCGCCGCTAACTTGAGCTTCTCTAAAACTAAAACACAGGTGTCTTTCTTTGACAGTGCTAGGTAGGCCGTTGAAATTTCGTACTTACTAGTAAGGGTTATTGTCTCACATTTAAATTGATTTGGGTTACATCCAAAGTCAATTGCCCCCTGTGAACCGAAAATAGTATCAATTTCGTTGTTGTTCAGTGCGTCAACTAACGCCTGCCATGAATCATAAGCTTTCACTTTGAAACCATGCTCTATCGCAACGTTATAGCGATAGTCTTCCAACAAGGTACCAACCCTAAAGTTCTTTGGTACGTTGGCAAAGGATTCAAAATAGGGCTTATCGATGCCGTACAGTCCATGAAGGTTTCTTGATACCGGCGTTACCCAGTGAAACACGCTTTCTCTTTCATTCGTGCGAATTACTGAGAATACCAATACGTTAGATTTGGTCATTGCTTCCTTTGCAATACGTTCCCATGGCGCGGAAAGGATATTCTCCTTGAGCGTCATCTCATCTAATATGTCTCTGACCAAGTCTGCAGCAATGCCTTTAAGCTTTCCTCGCTCTCCCACTTCTGAAAAAAGTGGCACAATGTCGGCGATGACCCAAAGATTGTCGGTATTAGCATGCAGCTCACCTGCTAAGCTTAGTGTTCCAAAAGTAAGTACTGTGGCCGGGAAAGATGCTTTTAGTACATCCCGCATTGCGCTAGCAAGCAATGTGAAGTCGTCTGAACCTTTGTATTGAGCAATCAGTTCGCTCAACCGCTCTGCAATATTGGCAGAACCTTCACTTTTACTCAGTGCGATATAGCTCACTGCTATTGTCGTTGCCTGACTGCCCGCATTCGGCGTACATCGAACATTATTTCCACATTCAAAGGCAAATAGCGGCGTGATCCAATAATAACTATCTTCGTTATTTTCATCTCTGATCAAATTGATAAGGACGTCAGCACTATTCGATATAGTGTTAGTAGCAGGCGTTAAATCAATGCCATTTTTCGATAAGGCATTTTTAAACACTGTGAGTGAGTAAGATTGAATACTCTGCTTCTCAGAGGGAGATAGGATTCTTGGTAAATCGGGGGCGTGAGAGTAAGAGAATGCTTGTGCCCAAGTGGATGAACTCCACAGGGCACATAAACAGACAATAACAACAAAAACTACGCTTGAAATGCCTTTGCTAATTTCCACTGCAACGTTTGCCCCGCATAAAATGGAACCATATCGGTGCCATCAGCTAGGGTTACTTGTTCTGGCACCGTCCACGACTCTTTCACTAATGTCATTGTAGTCGTATTTCGCGGTAAACCATAAAAATCTGCACCGTAATGGCTAGCAAATCCTTCAAGCTTATCTATTGCGCCTAGCTGCTCGAACACTTCGGCATAAAGCTCAATTGCAGACCATGCGCTATAACAACCCGCGCAGCCGCAAGCATTTTCTTTTTTATGTTTTGCATGAGGTGCCGAGTCGGTACCTAGGAAGAATTTTTTGTTGCCGCTTGCCACCATATCGCGCAACGCTTTTTGATGCGTGTTGCGTTTTAGCACTGGCAAGCAATAGTTATGAGGGCGTACGCCGCCAACCAGTAAATCGTTGCGGTTTAGCAATAAGTGCTGAGGGGTAATGGTGGCTCCAACAAATTCGCTGGCGCCCGCTACGAAGCTTGCCGCATCTGCTGTCGTAATATGCTCGAACACCACTTTCAGCTTAGGGAATGCGTCAACTATAGGCCCTAAATGGGTATCAATAAATACTTTTTCGCGGTCAAAAATATCAATGTGATGTTCGGTCACTTCACCATGAATTAGCAGCAATAAGCCTTGCTCTTGCATGGCTTGAAATACAGGGTATAAAGCCTGAATGCCTTTTACAGCCGCATCTGAGTTAGTAGTGGCCCCTGCAGGATATAACTTACACGCTGTAACGCCCGCTTGCTTCGCATCAACAATATCTTGAGGCGTGGTTTGGTTAGTAAGGAATAAGGTCATTAATGGCTCAAAGCTACTGCCTTTAGGTCGCGCAGCTTCAATTCGCTCTTTGTACGCCATGGCCATATCTGCATTAACCACCGGTGGTACAAGGTTTGGCATAACAATAGCGCGCTGGAAACAACGTGCGGTTGCAGGCACTGTTTCAGCTAGCATTTCGTTATCGCGAAAGTGAAGGTGCCAATCGTCTGGCGTAGTGATGGTGAGCGTTTGCATGCCTTGTCTCTCTTAGTACTTATTCAAACAGAGGGGAAGATGCGCGCAATAATAGCACAATTCCCATTTTGCGCGCAGAACAACTCGCTCGAAAGTGGCTATGAATTCTCTTCGCCGTGCTCTACCCAAATAAGCTTGCTAACGTCATACCCAGCCGATGTCGCTTTTTCTAGTAAACGGGTGCGGACTTCATCTGAAATAGAAGGTGTTCGCGCTAAAATCCAAAGGTAGTCTTTATCTGGGCCTGTTATCAAAGCATATTGATAACCTTCTTTATCTAGCTCCATAATTACATAGCTGGCGTAAAATGGGCCAAAGAACGATACCTTCAGATGCCCTGTCGTTTCAGACTCTACAAAATACGCTTTGCCCTCGGCTTCATCCCACGTCTTTTCTTCTTTAGAAAAACCGCGATTAATTACCTTGACCCCTCCGTCATCGCGCATGCTGTAGGTTGCCGTAACTTCGCTTAATCCTTCTTCGAAGCTATGGTCAAAGCGCGCTATTTCATACCACTTCCCTAAATAACGAGGAAGCTCAAAGCCTTCAACCGGCACTACCTTGTCAGGTACGCCAGTACAGCCAGACAAGCCCACACACACCATACCCGCCATAATCATTGAAACTAACTGCTTAAACATATGCCCTCTTTTCCTTGAACTCAGCTTTTAAAAAGCCCACTGATTAATTTAAATACACGCCTACATCGCAAAAATGATCTTTATCGGTGCTGCAACACCATAAACCTTCAAGCTAGGCTAACGGTCGACAGTAAAAATACGCTCGCCTAATCAGGCTTTTCTTATCGCTTGGGCCATATTACAGTGCCTTTAAAACAAGCCTTAAGCTAATACAGGCCCTGCCCACTCGATATTCTCAAACAGGGAGAAAATGACATGAATTCACACTTTCCACACGCAAGCCGCTTAATATATGGATGCATGGGCTTAGGTGGCGGTTGGAACGACAAACCGGCAACCAAAGCCGATATAAGCCAAGCAAGAAGCATCATTGATACTGTGCTGAGCTTAGATATTAATGTGTTTGATCATGCTGATATTTATACGTTCGGCAAAGCCGAAACGGTTTTTGGTGAAGCGCTCAAGCAAGCGCCCGAATTAAAAGACAAAATGATTATCCAATCTAAATGTGCAATACGATTTGAGGATGATTTAGGACCAAAGCGTTACGACTTTTCAGCAAATCACATTCACACGTCGGTTGAAGGCATTCTCTCTAGATTAGGAATAGAACAGCTTGATATACTGCTGCTGCATCGTCCAGATCCACTTATGGAGCTAGACGAAGTCGCCGGTACACTGAAGCTGCTTCAGCAGCAAGGTAAAATAAAGCATGTTGGCGTTTCAAACATGCATGGTCACCAAATTAATTACCTGCAGTCTGCACTTTCCACACCTATTGTTGCCAACCAACTTGAAATGAGCCTTGGCTTTAGAGACTGGTTAGAAGACGGTATTACTACCAACAGTGCTGCTAATCGCGATACAGGTTATGCTTCCGGCACACTTGAATACTGCATGATGAACAACGTGCGCCTTCAGGCATGGGGAAGCTTGGCACAAGGTAGATACACAGGTGCAAAAGTTGAAAATAGCAATGACCGTGCAACAGCAGACTTAGTGGCTCAACTTGCAGGTGAATATCAAACTACGCCTGAAGCGATTGTTTTGGCCTGGTTGATGCGGCATCCTGCCAACATTGCGCCCGTTTTGGGCAGTACCAACATTGACAGAATTAAAGCAAGCCAAAAGGCTGAAGATGTTCATTTAAGTCGAGAGCACTGGTACAAGTTATTTGAGGCTGCTCGCGGTCAAGAGATGCCGTAAGCATAAATATTAAGGAAATTAAGATGCTGAAAGGCTTTCACCACGTTGCTATCATTTGTAGTGACTACCCTCGCTCAAAGACGTTTTACACGGACGTGTTGGGCTTCTCGATTATTGATGAAAACTACCGTGAAGCCAGAGACTCTTACAAATGTGACCTCGCGTTACCTGATGGCAGTCAGATTGAGCTTTTTTCGTTTCCGGGGGCACCGCAAAGACCGTCTCGCCCAGAAGCGCAAGGACTTAGGCACTTAGCGTTCAAAGTGGACAACCTTGATGAAATGATCAACCACCTAACGAATAAGCGAGTTGAATGCGAGCCAGTGAGAACCGATGAATACACCGGCAAACGCTTTACATTTTTCCAAGATCCTGACGGTTTACCCCTAGAGCTATACGAAGTCTAAAAATCGCGAAGCCGTGATAGAAAAATGCCGAATAAGGGTTCTCTTATTCGGCATTTTTATCAATAGCGATATAAACTATTATTGGTCGAGCATCCTGACTTCCCGCTGCGGGAATGGTATTTCAATATCATGCTGCTGAAGGGCATTAAAAATGGCTTGGTTTAGTGCATAGCGCACTTCGAAATGCCTTACAGCTGGCGCCCAAACCCGAATACCAAAGTTAATACTGCTGTCGCCAAAATTATCTACACCAATGGCGGGTGACTTTTCTTCGCTGACTCCATCTACCGTTTCAACAGCCTTGCGAATCACATCGATTACCTCATCGACCTTACTGGAATAGGCAACGCCAATTTCAAGTTCAATCAACATGTTTTCTGCAGAATTATGCAAGATTTCACCGACTATCAGTTTGTTGGGTATTTGGATGTGAACATTGTCTTCGTCAATAAGAATGGTATAGGGCAGCATAACTTGATCGACCACCCCTGCAACACCACGCACGCGGATAGTGTCGCCAACAACGAAAGGACGGGTAATAATTATGGTAAAGCCAGCGGCATAATTGGCCAACATGCCTTGAATGGCTAAACCTGCACCTAAACCAACAGCACCCACGGCGGCAATAAGTGGGGTTACGCTAATGCCCACATTACCTAATGCTATAATTATTACGATACCCAATACCACTAGCTTGCTGGCACCGCCGGTAAAGCGGCTCAGCGTAATATCGATATTTCTGCTGACCATCAGGTTTTCAACCATGTGGCCTATTTTATTGGCCACCCACCAGCCAAGCAGAAAAATAATGATGGCGCCTACAATTTGGAAACTGTAGGTCACTGCAAATTCTACAAGAGTGTCGTAAAGGGCTTGCGCTTGTTTTAACTCATCCATGGAATGTGATTAGACTAGAAACTGATAGGAATAACCGAAGCTTAAACAACAACGTGAGGAAAAACCAGTGCCGAGAGCAAGCCCGGCACGTTACGGTTTTAAGGAATAAATAGCGAGCATTGCGTTTAGTTGGCGTATTCGCTTGCCTCAATTTCCGCTAAACGTTCTTTGGTAGGGTTCTTAATATAGTTATACACCAAGCCAACAAAGAGCACGGCAGCAAAACCCGTGGCTACCATAAAGCCATACTTGGCGTCGCCACCGTTGGCGTCGCTCACCAGGCCCATGATGAAAGGCCCTGCGGCCGCACCTGCTGCGGTGAAGAACAAGATTACTCCGGCTACGCTTCCGTGTTGATGTTTTGGGAAACAGCTTATGCCTTTTGAGTTAAAGGTAGGATAAATTACTGACATGAAAATACCCGTTAGCGGGAATAGAAACAACGCAAGCTGTTTTCCGCCCCACAGACCAAGACCGAAACACAGTACAATAGCACCAGTGAACACCATAAGAACCAATGCCCAGTTGAAGTGAGACATCATCCAGATGCCTACGAAACGCCCTGCAGCACGAAGGATAAAGAATGCCGTTACCGAGTATATTGCAAGGGTCTGAGAGAAGCCTTCAGTATAACAATCGTAGGTCGCTTTAAGCGTAGTCGCGTCGCACACTAAATAACTCGGCATCCACACATAAATGGCGCTTTCTGCGGCGACATATAAAAACGCACCTACTGAAAATCCTAAAGCGTAGGGGTTTTTCACTAAACTTAAGCTCTGCGCTATCGATACTTTCTTTTCACCTGAGGCTGTATCGCGAGTGTAAGCGGGGTATTTCACCAGCAAAGCACCGATTATAAGTAGCGTACAAACACCACCGGCGATTACATAAAGCCACTGCCATGCAACGCCTTGATGAATAAGATAAGCGACAATAAGAGGCCCGATAATTGCGCCAACGCCAAAGAAGGCTTCTGCCCCATTCATAGTTGCTGTGTGCTGCTTGGTCGATGTTGAAATATCACCGATGAGCGCCAGCGCACCTGTTTTAAAGATGCCTACGGCAACGCCAGATAAGCTCATTAAACTAACAATCAACACAAAGTCATTAGCAATTAAGAAGCTGTAGCATGCAAGGCCAAACAACGCTAAACCAATGATAATGGTAGGCTTTCGGCCTAACTTATCTGCCAAAAAACCTAGGAATAGACCCGATAAGGCAATACCTAACATGGGGAGTGAATGCATTAAGCTTGCTTGAGCATTGGTGACAGAGAACGCCACTTTCACTTCTTTGATTATCTCGCCTACCGAGTCTGACGTCATCGCAAACATCATAAACATTAGGTAGGTTAGCCATCTGATAATTCTGCTACTAGGATCATGATTGGGCATAGTCTGTCTCACAAGCACGGTATGAAAGGCCTTGTTCAGCCCTTCTAAACTTCACAAAAACACGTTGATCATTGCACGCATTCAGTAGGTCAAAAATAACGATGTAATAAACTTGATAAATGAGCTTAATCGTTTAAGATAAAAGTTAACAGAATTTAAAAAGCCTGTAAACCTGTTAATTAGGATAGGTTGTATGACGCACTTAAGCGTCGCACTTTGGAGTTTTCTATGAGCTATGCTGCTGACAGTGGTGTATGTTTAGACCGAATCTTGGCATCAACCGATTTTTCTGGCCTAAGTAAGAAAGATGCAACAACTTTTACGCGTCGCTTGAAGGCACATTTTCCTCGTCTTTTTGACAAATATACCTACGTTTATGGGCACCAGTATGACTGCTACTTTCATTTACAAAAACTGGTTGAAATATTAAGAGACGGGTTAAAAAACCGTAAACCAGCCCTCAAAAAGCTTGATAATGAAAGGTTAAAAAAACCGCTTTGGTATCGCGATGAACAGCAAGTCGGCATGGCCTGTTATGTTGACCTGATGGGCCCCACTCTGAATGACTTGCATGACAAAATTCCCTACTTCAAGTCTTTAGGCGTTACCTATGTGCACTTAATGCCTTTATACGATGCGCCCAAAGGGGATAGCGATGGCGGGTATGCTGTGTCGGATTATCGCAAGGTTAATCCAACGCTAGGCACAGTGAAAGACCTGGAAAAGCTTGCTTCAGCACTGCAAAAAGAGGGAATAAATCTTGTTCTCGACTTTGTGTTCAATCATACCTCTGACGAGCACGCTTGGGCGAAAGCTGCACTGGCAGGTGAGAAGCAGTTTCAAGACTACTACTACCTTTTCGATGACAGAACCATTCCCGATCAGTACGAACATACTTTAAGAGAAATATTTCCCCAGGTAAGAAGAGGTAGCTTTACCTTTAATGAACAGATAGAGAAATGGATATGGACAACATTTAACAGCTTTCAATGGGATTTAAACTACAGTAACCCTGAGGTGTTTAACGCTATCACGTCTGAAATGTTGTTTCTGGCCAATATAGGTAGCGCTGCACTGCGTTTAGATGCGTTGGCCTTTATTTGGAAAGAGCTCGGTACTAACTGCGAAAATCAGGAAAAGGCCCATGTTCTTATACAAGCGTTCAACTGTTGCTTACAAATTGTAGCGCCTGCCGTGGTCTTTAAGTCAGAAGCCATCGTGCACCCTGACGAAGTCCTTAAGTACATCGACAAAGATGAGTGTCAGCTATCCTACAACCCTTTGCTAATGGCACTGCTATGGAACTCGTTAGCCACGCGTAAAACCCGTTTGCTTACGCGCTCAATGAAAAAGAGCTTCTCTATTTCTGAGAACTGCACATGGGTGAACTACGTGCGATGCCACGACGATATAGGATGGACCTTCGACGACGTGGTAGCCAACGAACTGGGTATTAACGCATTCGATCACCGCCATTTTCTTAATCAATTTTATACCGGTCGTTTTGAAGGAAGTTTTGCCAACGGCGTGCCGTTTGCTGAAAACCCTTCTAACGGCGATTGTCGTGTGTGTGGTTCACTGGCTTCTTTATGTGGGCTAGAAGGCGCGCTTAAATCCAACGATTCGAAAGGCATTGATGACGCTGTGAAACGAATGATGCTGCTTTACGGTATCACCTTTAGCATTGGAGGTATTCCGCTACTTTACTCAAGTGATGAGGTAGGCAAGCTCAATGACTACAGCTATCGATTTGATGACACTAAAAAGCACGACGACAGATGGGTAAACCGAATTGCTGTTACCCGCGCAGATACGGAATTGGCGCTAGGAAACACGTCGCCTGCCACCCCTACAGAGACTGCGAGCCTTCACGTGTTTAATGGATTGCGCAAAATGATAGCAATTAGAAAGCAGAATGCGATTTTCGGGCAGTCTAGCACCCAAATTTTAGATGCCGATAACCATCATTGCTTTGCTTTTCTTCGGGAAAATACACAGGGTCACAAGCTGCTTGTAATATGTAACTTCAGTGAGCACCCTCAGACCATTCAGCGTAGCCTTTTGGCAACACTAAAGGGCGCATCAAGCCGAGATTTGCTAACTGATGAAACTGTCGAAATGAATGCTTCACCACTATTGCTTGAGCCTTTTCAACAAATGTGGCTTCTTACTGATTAGAGCTCGAGCTTTCGCCATATCTTGCTAATTGCTTTTTGAAAAGTAGTTAGCAAGTTATCCGCAGCTTAGTCGCCAAATTAATTATCTTTACTGCCAATGACTTATCAAATAAGTCATTTTTTCACAGGCACGCCAATAAATACCCACTATACTTTTTATAGTGAATAGATAGTTCACGTAGCTTCCGCATGACTTTGGTAGCCTGGCCTGTGTTTGACTGGCTCTCAAACTGATTGACGCGGAAGTAGCACTTTTCTTGTTGTGTGTGGTTTGTTTCTTGCTTCACGCAGAGGTATTACACAGCGGGATTCGACTTATGTCATATGGATATGTTTAACATGGTAACGGATAAAACGATGCAAAGTGATAGTGCTTTGGAATACATGTGCCCGTATTGCGGCGCAATAAATGACTTCCAGCTAGAAACAGTTCGCGACATGTATCACGAACAGCATGAATCTTGTGGGTGCTGCAACAAAGTACTCAGTTTAACGGCGGCCGATGGTATTGGTGGCCGTATCAATTTGATTGTCGATTCACTAGATGCAGAGCTTGTTATCAAATAAAGCGCGTTGGAAAGCGTAGCAAAATGTTAGCAAACAAAAAAGCCGCTTCATGAGCGGCTTTTAAAGTTCTTGAATAAAGTTCCGAAACAGGAATTTCAACAAGCATCAACTACCGAAAAAACTCTCGTTTCAATTCACTGTCCGTAAGGAATCGACCACCGAGCGCTGACGTTTTCGTATATGAGTTAGTATCACGAATCCCTCTCGCCTTTACGCAATAATGTGTTGCGTTAATGCTCACCGCTACGTCTTCTGTGTTCGTCAACGTCTGCAACGCAACTAACACTTGTTGAGTTAAACGCTCTTGAACCTGTGGACGTTGAGCAAAGAAACCTACAAGACGATTAATCTTTGAAAGGCCAATAACTGTATCTTTTGGAATATAAGAAACGGTTGCCGTGCCATCAATAGTCACAAAGTGATGTTCGCAGGTACTAGTAAGACTGATATCAGACACTTGTACAGGCTGGTCAATCTGCATCTTGTTTTCAATGGCAGTAATCTTAGGAAATTTGCGGTAGTCCAAGCCACCGAAGATTTCATTAACATACATTTTAGCGATTCGCGTGGGCGTATCGCATAAACTGTCATCAGTTAGATCAAGGCCAAGCGTGTCCATTACGTCACGCATAGCACTTTCAATTCGTTTGCGCTTTTGCTCGTCAGTAAGACCATTAGCCACCATAGGTGTTTCTAAACCTTTGGCTTCTAATGCTTCTCGTACACGTTGTG
Organism: Alteromonas sp. 07-89-2; assembly: GCF_013113925.1. Classification (NCBI taxonomy): domain Bacteria; kingdom Pseudomonadati; phylum Pseudomonadota; class Gammaproteobacteria; order Alteromonadales; family Alteromonadaceae; genus Alteromonas; species Alteromonas sp. 07-89-2. Next base: position 34,366 of record NZ_VTYM01000003.1, read on the forward strand.
CTGGCTCTGAAATAGAGGGGTCTAGTGCGTCGCGCACAATTACCGCTTCTTTTGCTAACATTACTTTATCCGTAGTTACTTCTTTTTTGATCTTGTACGAGCATGAGTTCGTCACAGATCGATTACTTGGCAACATGACTTTTATTTAATGTCATTGCTACCGACTGTGCATTTGGCACAGAATAATAAAACCGTTACCTTTTACGAAAGAAGGACATCATCTTGAATTCACCTGTGTTAATTACAGGCGCAAGTCAACGTTTAGGCTTAGCTATGGCCAATAGTTTACTTGACCAGGGCCACCACGTTGTCGTGACTTATCGAACACTTCGTCCAAGTATTTCAATGCTTGAGGATAAAGGCGCTACAGTCTTACAGGCGGATTTTAGCACTGAGGCGGCTATTGATCGAGCAATTGATGAGATTAAGGCAATCAGTAAAACCTATCGAGCGGTGATCCACAACGCGTCAGATTGGGCGCAAGAAAAAGATAACCATGACAAGCATAGCTTGATTGAACGAATGATGTTGGTCCATGCTGTTGCCCCATACCGCATAAACTTGGCACTTGAAAAGGCTCTTTGTGATTGCGACGTTCAGTCTGACATTATTCATATGACTGACTACGTTCAAGAAACAGGCAGCGAGAAACACATGGCCTATGCGGCAAGTAAGGCAGCCCTGCACAACCTGACCCTATCATTTGCTAAGAAGCTAGCACCAAAGGTGAAAGTAAATAGCATTGCTCCGGCTTTGCTAATGTTCAATGAGGGTGATGATGATACGTACAAGCAAAAGGCGATAAAAAAGTCATTGCTTGAACTCGTTCCTGGGGCGCAAGAGGCTGTCAAAGCTATGAACTACTTACTTGATAGCGACTACATAACTGGGCAAACGCTTCATTTAAATGGCGGGCGACATCTAAAATAAGGGCTGCTCACTTAAATTACCTTTGCTCATCCTGATGGTTATAAGTAATCGTCACCGCCAATTAATTTCATCGCCATTTGCCTTGGTCTGGTGCTGAGGCATGGCTATAATCCGAACCCTATTTCGTAGCTATTTGGAATTTTACTATGCACGGCAACCGTACTATGGCGCCTGAATGGCATAACATTGATGCTGTTATGTTAGCGTGGCCTCATGCGCAAACCGACTGGGCTCCATGGTTAGAAGACGCGAGAGCGACGTATCTGAACGTGATTGCTGCAGTAAACCGCAACGATGCGGGTGTGATTTTATTATGTGCGCCGAGTGACGTAGACGATCTCAATTCTCGTTTACCAGAGAACGCTCGAGTGCTTATTGTTCCTGCCTCATTTAACGACACATGGATGCGCGACTACGGCTTCATCACTTGTAAAGACAGTGAAGGCAATGGCTCGCCGGTAGAATTTCGCTTTAACGGTTGGGGCAATAAGTTTAACGCCGCTGAAGATAATCTGGCGAATCAGCGTTATCTTGCCAGCATGTGTAAATCTGTACTTCGCAGCAGCCCAATTGTGACTGAAGGTGGCGCGCTGGAAATTGATGAAGACGGACACCTATTAAGTACTGCCCAGTGTTTACTTAACTCTGAGCGTAATGGTGATATGTCGCTAAGTGCTTACGAAGATGCATTTAAAGATATGCTAGGCTGCAGCAAAGTTACTATTTTGCAGCATGGTCATTTAGAAGGCGATGACACTGACGGTCACATTGACACCTTAGTGCGCTTTACCCCAAATAAAGGCTTAGTAATTCAGGCATGTAACAACCGTCCTAATGACAGTCACTTTGAAGGGTTGAGAGCGTTGTGCGACGAGTGCGCCCTTGAGCTGCCTGAGCATGAACAGTTTCATCTGCCGCTGCCTAATATTGTAAATGACGAAGGGGATCGCCTGCCGGCATCGTACGCAAATTACTTAATTTGTAACAACGCAATATTATTGCCTGTTTACGGTGAAGAGGAAGACGCAGAAGCCATCAAGACTGTGCAAAGAGCACATCCCAATCATATTGTTGAACCAATCGATTGCAGTGTACTCGTAAGACAATACGGCAGTTTGCATTGTATTTCCATGCAGGTGCCTACAAATACATTAAAAGATTCGATTATCACCACCTTAAAGAAAGGAGTGTCATTACATGCGCCCAGCTAAGCTAAAAGTGGGTCTGGTACAACAGTCTGTTGCTGATAACGACAAAGCAACGAACTGGAACAAAAGTGCCGAGCAAATTGCCAAATTAGCGGCTGAAGGCTGCGAGTGCATTCTTCTTCAAGAACTGCACAGCACCCTGTATTTTTGCCAACAAGAAGATACTGACGCCTTTGATTTGGCTGAACCAATTCCTGGACCTGCGACAGAATTTTTTGGTGAACTAGCCGAAAAACACAATATCGTGTTGGTGACATCTTTATTTGAAAAGCGCGGTTCAGGTTTGTATCACAACACCGCAGTCGTGTTCGACCGCAGTAAAGAAATTGCGGGCAAATATCGTAAAATGCATATTCCTGATGACCCAGGCTTTTACGAGAAGTTTTACTTCACACCGGGCGATATGGGCTTCATGCCTATTGAAACCAGCGTGGGTAAACTTGGCGTATTGGTGTGTTGGGACCAGTGGTATCCAGAAGCGGCACGCCTGATGGCAATGGCAGGTGCGGACTTGTTGTTCTACCCTACCGCAATCGGCTGGGATTTAACTGACATAGAAGAAGAACGTACCCGTCAGCATGGTGCATGGGAAACCATTCAGCGCTCTCACGCTGTGGCAAACTCAGTACCGGTTATCGTGGCAAACCGCACTGGCTTTGAAGCGTCACCTGTTGAAGGTGATCCAGGCATTCAGTTCTGGGGACAAAGCTTTGTAGCAGGCCCGCAAGGTGAGATTTTGGCCAAAGCCGAAGCTGAAGGTGAAACCACGCTGACCGTAGAGCTTGATATGGAACGCACCGAGCAAGTGAAGCGCATTTGGCCTTACTTCCGCGACCGCCGCATAGACGCCTACGACGAACTAACCAAGCGCTGGCGCGATTAACCTAAATAATGGGGTCAGAGTACATTTTCCAAGACAAATCTATGTCACAAAATGTACTCTGACCCCTTTTTTAATTCTGCCGCGGTGGAAATGTACTCTGACCCCATTTTGGTGGTTCATACTTTAAATATAATGTTGTCGTAGAGCATGAATACCTGTCGTGAGCGTTTGGGCAGAAGCGTTAGCATTACCTCTTCATCTATATCCAGCCCACCAGTGAACTGACCAAAGGCTGGCATCACAAATACATTTTCGTTGTTAGTAAAGCATTTGCCTGAGTAACGGCGGCGAGTAATGGTTGTGCGCTTTTTGGGGTGATAATGGCCAATAACCTGAGCACGAGTTTCACTCGTTTCTACTTCGTGTCTGAATACCATATTATCTAGCACTATTTCAAAACACGGCGTACCCGGTATGCCGTCGGGTAACTCTGGGTCATGATTACCTTCTACCCACATCCACTCGTTCACTTTGTCAACAAGCCTACATAAGTGCTGACGGTCCTCAGTGGTCATGCGCGACATGCTGTGTTTGTCGTGAAAGCTGTCACCTAAGCTGATTACTCGCAGTGGCTTGTAATCTTCGATGATACTTTCTAATCGCGTTAACGTGGCGGTAGAATCCAAGCTCGGCAATGGGTTCGCATAACTGCGTAAATAACTGCCTTTTTCTAAGTGCAGATCGGATACCACCAGCCAATCGCATGCGGGTAAGTACGCCACACCGCGCGCGTCTAACAGCCACAAGTAGTCTGCATATTTTGTAATCGTGATGTGGCGCTGGCTTACTTTTTCGGTTAGCCACGCGTCAGTTATTGCCAAATTACCCTCTTATTCTTTTCGTTTCTGCTTCTATCTAATATTACTCAACAGATGAGCCCGATAACAATGCGCGCACTTCATCTAACATGGTTTCAGCTTCTGCATATAAATTAGCTTGCTCGATGATAGCCTGTGCGCCAGCGCCTTTCACTTGTTCACTACGCACATCCAGTACTATTGGAATGGCCATGGGCGACGGCTTTTCAAGATTCACTAATGTCGCTGAATCTACATAGCGAATAAGTAAATTAGCGAGTCGCCGTAAATCAAGTAGCTCACGCTCTGCATCGGCCCGTGCTACTTTAAGTAAGATATGGTCGCGGTCGTGTTCACGCAACGTATCGTAAATAAGATCCGTAGAGAAGGTGACCTGCTTCATGGTTTTTTGGCTGGCGTGATAGCGCTGTTCAGTGAGCCCACTCACCACCGCCACTTGCCTGAACGAGCGCTTAAGCATAGGTGCCTGTAACATCCAGTCTTCTAACTCGTCCCCTAAAATATCTGGCTGGAATAGCTGCTGCAGCTGTCCCTGCGTGATGGCGTTTACTGAAGCCACCGATAATCCGTAATCGGTCACGCTGAAGCTTAAAGGCTTAATGCCCATTTTTTCCATTCGTCGAGTTAACAACATACCCAAGGTTTGGTTCGCTTTGCGTCCGTCGAAGGTGTAGTACAAGGTATAGTGCGCCTGTCTAAACGGAAATTGTTCTACAAGCACGTTGTCAGGACTAGGCAATTGAGAAAACGCCTGTTGAAGTTTAAGCCACTCTTGTACCTGTGCAGGCAGTGCTCTCCACGATTTCTGAGAAGCCAAAATTGCCCTTACACCTTCCGCTAGATAGGTAGAAAGGGGCATTTGGCCACCTGCGTAGCTTGGTATTTTCGGCTCTTTCGCTTTTGCAGGCTTAGCGTGTAGTTGCATGTCGCGAATAGCCTCAAAACGCAATACCTCTCCTGCAAAGTAGAAGGTATCTCCGGGCGTTAACTGCTGGGCAAAATACTCTTCTACTTCACCAATAATCTTGCCTTGGTTTCCTCTTCGAATACGCTTTACTTTAAGCCGACCCGCTTCAACGATGGTGCCGATATTTTGTCTGTGCCGTTGAATAACCCGCCGATTCGCTGGCGAGTAAGTGCCATCGTCGTTTTGTGTCAGGCGTTGATATCTTTCATATGCATTGAGCGCACTGCCGCCGTCTTGGGTAAATTGCCACAGTTTTGCGAAATCTTCTCTATCGAGCCCTTGGTATGGCGTGGCGGTAAGTATCTCTTGATACAAGGTATCTGGGCTATCAGCCCTACTACACAAGCAGTTCAATATAAATTGCGGGACAATATCCAGCGCCCCTGGCTGTGGGCTCTCTCCGTCTAGCTCGCCTTTTTCAATAGCGGTGATCGCCGCCTGGCATTCCAGCGCCTCAAAGCGGTTTGCCGGTACGAGCAACGCTTCACTTGGCTCGTCGAGCCTGTGGTTTGCCCGCCCAATACGCTGTAGTAATCGGCTCACGCCTTTTGGTGCGCCAACTTGAATAACCTTATCCACGTCCCCCCAGTCAATACCTAACTCCAAGGCCGACGTACATACAATTGCCCTCAGCATGCCGCTTGCCATCATGGCTTCGGTCTTACGACGCTGCTCTTTGCTCAAGCTGCCGTGATAAAGGGCAATAGGTAGCGCAGCCTTGTTTGCCTCCCACAACATTTGAAACAACAGCTCTGACTGAGCTCGCGTATTCACAAAAACCAGCGTGGTTTTGGCGTTTTCAATGGCCTGGTAAATATCATCGATGGCGTAGCGAGCCATAAAGCCGCCAAAAGGCATGCGCGCTTTAGAGTGCAGCATTTCCACCTTAGGTTTTTCACCCGCTTTCACTTTTACAATATTAGCTACACCGTCACTGCCAGCCAGCCACGCACCTAGCGTTTCGGGAAAAGCGACGGTGGCTGATAAGCCAATACGCTTACAATGCGGTGATAGAACGCTTAACCGCGCGAGGGCGAGTGAAAGAAAGTCACCGCGCTTGTTGGCCATTAAACTGTGCGTTTCGTCGATGATCACGCGTTTAAGCTTGCCAAAAAGCTTATCGGCATCGGCGTAGCTCAACATCAGCATGAGCGATTCTGGTGTGGTAAGCAGGATGTTTGGCGGCTTTTTACGTTGACGCTGGCGCTTGTGTGAGGGCGTATCGCCTGTGCGTGTTTCTGCCGTTATCGGCAGCGCCATCTCTTCAATGGGCTGTAATAAATTACGATGAATATCTTGCGTGAGTGCTTTCAGCGGCGATATGTAAAGGGTATGTAGGCCGTTGAACCCACCCTTTTCTTTTCCTTTTGTTGCCTGTTTGTTTATTGCCTTTGTTTCGGCTTGTTCGCTGGTTCCGGTCTTCTTGGAAAGCTCCCTGTTTTCCGACATCTCAGCAAGCTCGATTAGGCTAGGCAAAAAGCCAGACAGGGTTTTGCCAGCGCCGGTTGGCGCAATCAATAATGTACAGTCATGCTGGTCTTTCTCCACCAGCATGGTGTGTTGATAATCGCGTAGTTGCCAGCCTTTTTGTTCAAACCAATGGGCAAAGACTGAAGGAAGTGGAGTCATTGATGGTTCTTGTTAATACTTTTAGCACTTATACGGCAAAACCTTGGTTAGGTTTACTTGTCACGCCTTACGATAGATGCACAATGTAATCATCTTCAGCGCGTTTAATGTTTAGATACATTTTTCACTTCGACCTTATACATTTTCTTAGCGTAAACTTCAGCGCAGAGTTTTTGACCTTCTTATGCTTCACGAATTAGCGATTTTCTTACAAGGACCGTACATGCGAATTCATTCAATAGACGCCGTTAGAGGTTTAGCCATTCTTGGCATCTTATTCATGAACATTACGTTTCACCAAAACGGTTACGCTAACTATGCATTTTTTGAAGAGCCGTTATTATCAGACACGGTTATTTCACTTTTTAACACGCTGTTTTTGGATGGACGATTTCGTTCTCTGTTCTGCTTGTTGTTTGGTGCAGGCGTGGCGATTCAATATGAGGTCTGTGAAAAGCGTGGACGTAATTTTCTAGATTTCTCACAAGCTAGACTTAAATGGCTGTTCGTATTCGGGCTAGTGCATGGCGTATTTGTTTTCAGCGGCGACATCTTGCTGTATTACAGCTTGTGCGCATTCTTTATTTTAAAACACTTCACGCTTTCTCAAGACGAACTTAAGAAGAAGAGTGTTAATTATCTTATTGTGGGTAGCGCGATCATGTTAATCGGTGGGCTCGCTATGGCTTTTGTTTATGACATGGGGGCAGAAATACCAACGCGCCCCAGTGAAACATTTAACGAAGAAGCGGCATTGTGGCAAAGCGGCTATTTAACGCAGCTTGGTATACAGGCGTCGTTTATGCTGTCTACTGTTATTATCGCGCCATTCACTATGCTGTGGCAGTCTATGGGACTTATGATGTTTGGAGCTTACTTGTATCGAGCAGGCTTTTTCAGCCGCGGCTTCTCATCATTAGCATTTAAAAAGTTAGTAGTAGTTGCCATCGCCACGTCCATCATTACTGCACTTCCGCAATTTTTATTCGAACAGGTAACATTAGATGTGATTCCCATGTTCACTAGCATTCCAGCCATTTTCTGTGCTTTGGTATACGCTCACCTATTGATAAACATAAGACATACTGCGGCGTGGTGGTATCAGTCGCTTATAAACTGCGGCAAAGTTGCGTTCACGCTCTACCTTGCCCAATCAATAGCACTCGCTGTGCTATTTCGCATCGTCATGCCCGCTTATTTTCCAAACTATATTTACAGCGTAACGTTACTTGATTTGCTTCTGGTCACCATTGCCTTCACCGCAGTACAAGTTATTTTGGCGAACGCTATTACTAAGCACTTCAACCAAGGTCCCTTTGAAGCCCTATGGCGAAAAATGTATTTGCGCAGTTTTCATAAAAAGCAAAAATTGAAACAGGACGAAATAGAGCAGCTCACCTAACGCCATATCGCTTGTATCTTGAAAATTGTGTCTATACTGAACGGTAAACGTAACCTAAATAAGTAGGCCTGCTAAGCTTTACTCAATGTTAAAGGTTAGTAGGCCCAATGGCTTTTCCTTAGCCATTGAGGTAAATAGGCATGATACAAAATCGACGTCGAGTAGGGCTATTTTCAATAGTAGCGGTGATGACAATTAGGCACATTTTCTGCCAACAAGCTTTTGGAAGTGTGTTGGACAGTGCGCAAACATCACAGCTCTCCCCTAGCAGTTATGAAGTTAAGATAGTCGAAAGTAGTGAGCTCGACTATGCCTCTCATGACTATTACTCTGCATTGCTTAAATTAGCGCTCAGCAAAACAGAAGACCCTATTAAACCAACATATCTCGTAGAGAGTAGCGGCAATTTGGTTCAAGAACGTGTTCTGCGCCAACTAAACCAAGAAGGGGGAATTGACGTGTTTTGGACAGTGACGTCAAAACTGCGTGAACAGCAAGCCATTCCGGTGCGGGTTCCTCTATTGAACGGAATCATGGGCTATCGCGTTTCTTTGATCCGCCAAAGTACTCTACGTGAGTTTGACAATATTCGTAGCGCGCCTGACCTAAAGCGGTTTGTAGCAGGTCAAGGTCACGACTGGCCCGATTTTCAGATTCTAGAGCACAACGGATTTACTACGTTAGGAACCAGTAATTACGACATTATCATTGAGCTTTTAAAGGCTGGTAGAATTGATTATTTCCCACGTGCGGCTCATGAGGCGGTGGTAGAGGCGAAATCGCTAAACGACCCAGACATTATCATAGAGCCTTCAGTTTTATTGTATTATCCGTCTTACATGTTTTTCTTCGTTTCACAATCGAAACCTGAATTAGCGCAGCGCATAGAACAGGGATTAAATATGGCTCGACAAGACGGAAGCTTCGCCGCGTTATTTGAAAAGTACATTAGTTTTAAAGATATTGAAAAAGCGCTGAAGCTTTCAGAGAGGACCATACTCAAACTTGATAATCCGCATCTCTCCGAAGCGACGCTAGAGGCAACGCCGGAAGATTCAATATCGATACTCCTCCAATAGAAAAACATCACTGCTCAAATCCGCGAGTTATCACTTTAAACCGTCGCCCCTACATGGATGACGTACAAAAAAGGGCCTGTAAAAATGAGGCCCTCGTCCACGTAAATAGCGTATTAGAATCTGAACGTACCTAACAAGGTGGCCGAGCCCAGCTGGCTTTCGTCGGTATCATATCCTAGACCGAACTCAACAGATGCATGCGGGTTAAACCAGTAATGAGTCCCTAACTCAATAACATTATCCGAGCCAATAACGTCGTTACTCTCGTGAATGTACGACACGCCTACACTCCAGTCGGGGCGAAAGTAATAATCTGAATCTAGTTCAATGGAAAATTCACCATCAAACTGGGTGCCTTTCAACTTTGTATCCCAGCCCGGCGTAAATTTTCCGGCGCGGCTTCCAAAACTATTATAGCGAGCAAATACGCTGTAGCTGAATTCTGATTCAGAGCGTTCGCCTCTTGCATATGGTTCTGCTGATGCAAGATATTTTTCAGTTAAGTCAAAGTATTCAATGCCAGCACCGTATTCCCAATTATCATTGGCAAACGTTGACAGTTCTATACCGAATCGATTAGACGTATCTTCAAAATAAAGACCATCGTTGGTCAAGCGACCATAACGCCCTCTTATGACTAACGCATCAGAATAAAACCATTCGCCTCTCACATTAAAATTGTCAACGTCATCAACGCCAAAATAGTCAACTGATACATTACTGGTTCGCTGGAGGTAGGGGCTTATTGACCAAGGCTGCTCATCAATACTTACAGACTCAAAGTAATAGCGATATGCTGCACCGATAAAAACGTCATCGCCATCGCGAACGTCTGAAAAGCCTATAGCAGCTTCGTGTTGTATATCGGTAGATTGAGCAAAAACAGGGAGGGTAGAAATAGCAAGTAAGCAAGCGCAATAACGCATCATAAAGCAACGTCCTTATTAGAGAAGTGTCCAAAAAGCTGTCTTTTTAGTCGGGTAGTGAATGTAATTAAGAAACTTATAAAGTGCAATTAAAGAAGCCGTACCGACACATTTTGTGACAATCGAAACCGTTTATTGTTCAGCAGTCATTTGAAACATATTGTGTTTTCAACATCGAATGGTCGATTTTATGCATTCACTACGTAGTAAGAGCATGATTTATTTCGTGGAAATTATGTGTAGTGCATCCATCAACATGGCTTAAAGCTGACGACATTGGCCTGTATTGCGAGCCGGGTGAATTCTATATTGACCCGATGAATGAAGTGGCCACAGCACTTGTCACTCACGGACACGCTGATCATGCGCGCGCAGGCCACCACAGTGTCTATGCCAGTGCAGAAACACTGGCCATTATGAAAACCCGCTATGGCGATGATATGGCCTCACAACAGCACGCTGTTACGCTGGGTGAGTCAGTAACATTTAACGATGTTAAGGTAACCTTTTTCCCCGCTGGGCATATTTTGGGCTCCACCCAGATTCTTATTGAATATGCAGGCTACCGCGTTGTGGTTTCTGGCGACTATAAACGCCGCCACGATCCTACCTGTCCGCCGTTTGAAGTTGTCCCTTGCGATGTTTTAATTACCGAGGCCACCTTCGGCCTCCCTGTATTTAAGCACCCGCCAATAGAGCACGAAATAGAAAAGCTCCTTCACTCGTTACGGGTCTTTCCCGAACGCTGTCACCTTGTCGGTGCGTATGCCCTAGGGAAATGCCAGAGGGTTATTTTAGCGCTACGTGAAGCGGGGTACGAAAAGCCCATCTACTTACATGGCGCCCAATTAAAACTGTGTGATTTATATGAACAATTAGGAATACATTTGGGCCCATTAATTCCGGTATCAGAGGTTGAGGATAAGAAGACGCTGGCAGGCGAGATTGTAATTGCGCCTCCCTCAGCATTGGCCGATAGGTGGTCGAGAAGCTTACCCAATGTGCGCCCTGTTATGGCGTCTGGCTGGATGCAAATTCGCGCCCGCGCGAAGCAAAGAAATGCCGAATTACCGCTTATTATTTCCGATCACTGCGACTGGCCAGAATTGTTGCAAACCATTGAAGAAGTAAACCCCAAAGAAGTATGGGTGACCCACGGTAGAGAAGACGCGTTAATGTATCAAGCCGAAAGAATGGGGTTCAAAGCCAGAGCGTTATCGCTAGTCGGCTATGATGAAGAAGAGCAAGGAGGCGACTAATGGAGGAATTCAGTAACCTGCTTGAGCAGCTTTACTATACAGCGGGAACTAAAGCCAAAGCGCAACTCATTGCCGATTACATTGCCAACACACCTGATCCTGACCGTGGCTGGGCCATTGCTGCTATGGCAGGGACATTGCGTTTTGATTTTTTTAAACGCAACACAGTAAAAAAACTTATTACCGAGCACACCGACCCTGCTCTCTTTGCAATGAGCTACGATTATGTAGGCGAAGTCAGCGAAACCGTGGCGCATTTATGGCCTTACAGTGAGCCTGTAGACAAACTTCCCAGTCTTACTGAAGTAGTAGAAACCTTTGCATCTGTAAGTAAGCAAAAGGTGTCTAAGACGCTAGCCAACTATTTAACGATGATGACACCTGCGCAGCGCTGGGCTTTATTAAAGCTTGGTACGCGGGGGTTGCGCATAGGCGTGTCGGCTCGTTCCATTAAGCAAATACTGGCCGATTATGGCAATAAAGATATCAAAGAAATTGAGACGCTGTGGCATGCGGTTACACCACCTTATTCAGAGATGCTTGCTTGGTTAGAAGGCGACGCTGACAAACCTAATGTTGAAAATGCGGTTACCTTTCACCCCGTGATGCTTTCGCACCCTATCGAGGACAGCGATATTGATGCCTTTGAGGAAAACACGTGGCAAATTGAAAATAAGTACGACGGCATTCGAGTACAGCTCGCTGTTAAATCAGAAAGGTCTGTAGGTAATAAAGCCGCTAAAAAAAATACCTCTCAGTCTTCGGATGACGATACGCCAGATAAAGCGCTTTTCTCACGCACAGGAGATGACATTAGCCATTCTTTTCCAGACCTACTTGAAACGGTAAAAGGAAATATGGTGCTAGACGGTGAACTACTGGTTATTCATAACGTAAAGGAAGATGCTTATGACGCTATGGCTTCACAGCCGAATGTCGACACATTCAATGCACTGCAGCAACGCCTCAATAAGAAAAAGCCGAGCAAAGCACTGCAAGCATCTGCACCTGTCGGGCTTATTGTTTACGATGCCCTAGTGTTAGATGGCGAAGATTTAACTGAGAAAACATTGAAGGAACGTCGCCACGCTCTCAACGAATGGTTTAACCACAATAAGAGCGAGCGCTTGTTTTTATCGGAAACCCTTTCGGCAACCTCTCCTGAAAGCCTTCGTGAACTTCACGCCCACGTTTGTCAAAATCGCGCGGTGGAAGGGTTGATGATAAAGCGCTTAGATAGCAAGTACATCCCCGGCCGTCCCAAAGGGCAATGGTTCAAGTGGAAGCGCGACCCGCTGGTGGTTGATGCAGTAATGATGTACGCGCAGCGAGGGCACGGGAAACGATCGAGCTTCTATTCCGATTACACGTTCGGCGCATGGGAAGACGACCAGCTTCTGCCAATAGGAAAAGCATATTCTGGATTTACCGACGAAGAACTTAAGAAGCTAGACAACTGGGTACGGCGCAATGCAGTGGGACGCTTTGGCCCTGTGCGGGAGGTAAAGAAAGATCTGGTGTTAGAAGTGGCTTTCGACGCTGTACACCCATCCTCCAGACATAAGTCAGGTGTTGCATTGCGCTTTCCCCGTATTCACCGTATTCGCTGGGACAAGCCCGCAACTGAGGCTGACACACTAGCCAACGTTAAAGCTTTAATAGAAAGTTAAGTGCGTAAAAATACTTCCTAAGTGAGATAAAATCGCTGAAAATAATGTTTTACAGATGACCTCGGGCGGATTGCCTGAAGAACATAAAAATAGGAAATCGCCATGCCTAAGGCTAGTGAAATCAAAAAGAATAACACCGTGGTGTTTGACGGTAAGACCTGCATAGTTAGAGATATAGAGCGCTCTGTACCCCAAGGTCGTGCAGGTGGCAGCATTTATCGCATGCGCATGTATGACGTCGTCACAGGTGCTAAGTACGACGAAACATTTAAAGACTCAGACACATTAGATATGGCTGATTTAATTCGTCGTCCGGCAATGTTTTCTTATATTGATGGTGACGAATACATTTTCATGGATAAGGAAGACTACACGCCTTATCACTTGAACAAAGAAAGTATCGAGAATGAAGCACTGTTTATTAACGAAGACACCGACGGTATTCAGGTTGTTATCGTAAGTGAAGTGCCAGTTGCATTAGATTTGCCAATGAGCGTAGAGCTTGAAGTTGTTGAGACAGACCCATCTATTAAAGGTGCCTCAGCCACTTCTCGCACAAAACCAGCCACACTTTCAACCGGACTGGTTGTACAGGTGCCTGAATACATCAGCACTGGCGAATGGATTAAGGTTAATACTGAAGAGCGTAAGTTCCAAAGCAGAGCAGATAAGCACTAAGCAACCAATACATCAGCTGACGCCACCTTTGCCGGTGCGCAGCTATTGAAGAAAAAAGGGTTCATTTTGAACCCTTTTGTTTATCTTAAGATAATCGATACTTATTTAGCGATATTAGCCTGCGTTGGCAATGCGCTAAATGCACCATACTGCGTTACCGTGTAAGCACCACAGCGGATAGCAAATTCCGTAGCTTCGCTTACATTCTCGAAGTTCTCCGCCCATGCGTCGAAGTCATCAGCGCTTTTCACTTTTGTAGAGAGGAAATATAAGAAGCCACCAATAAAAGAGTCACCCGCTGCCGTCGTGTCTTTTACATCCATTTTAGGTGACGCTAACGTGCCGCTAAACGACTTAGTAATATAGTGAATAGGCTCACCACCATCGGTTACCAATACAACTTTAACGCCGCTATCAAGCCATTGCTGAACTTTTGTATCAGCATTTTCTTCGCCATATAGCTCTGCGAGTTCTTCTCGGCTAGCCTTTAAAACAGACACTTTCTTTGCAGCTTCATCTATACGTGACGGAGCATTCGCTGTGTCATCCCAAAACGCTGGGCGATAGTTAATATCCAAACACACCATCATGCCGTTTTCCTTCGCCTTGTTCAGAATAAACTCGGTACCAGGAATAAGTTCAGGGCCTGAAATAGAACCTGAGCAAAAATGAAGCACTGTATTTTTATCACAATCTATCGTCGACAAATCTTGCTCTGAAATGTGTTTATGCGCTGCATTATCAACATAAAAATCAAAAGAGCGTTCGCCGTCTGCATCCAAGTTTACAAATGCCAAAGCCGTATTACCTTCTTGTGTAGTCCACACGAAGTCAGTGTTTACTTTGTAGTGTTCTAGCATTTCTTTGAGAAACGCGCCAAAAGTATCGTCACCTACTTTCGAGACCATTGCACTCTCACCACCTAGCTGAGCTACAGCGACTGCCACATTAGCAGGTGCACCACCCGCGTAGGGCTGGAAAGGTTTCATTGCTGGTATGTTGCCATCTTTGGGCGCAGCGCCTTGGCTTAACATATCAATTAGCACTTCACCTAAACATAAAATCTTCATACCAGCCTCTCTTAACAGAATTTAGAAATTGCAGCTTACCTATGCACAGTTCGCGCAAGGTTAACGAATCGTTAATTAATTGGGGCATAGTATTGTCGAAAGAACCAATTAAATCAACCTAATTGATTTAACCTTTTGCGCAAAAATCAATGGGTGTGATAGGGTTGACGTAGTACTGTCGAATAAAGTTATGTCTGAACAAGTACCTACACCATTTCTTAAATTTGATACACGGCTAGGTTGTTATTACACTCTAGCTTCTTAAAACGATAGATTGTAAATACATTGAATACTGAATCGGCCTTTCACCTGCCATCACAAAAAGCACCTACATTGCTTGATAGCCGCTCAGCGAATGAACGGGATATCCTTACCCTAATTCGCCAACGTTCTTCATTGCCTAAAGCTGAAATAGCACAGTTAACGGGGCTGTCTGCACAATCAGCTACCGTGATCATTAAAAAACTAGAGGCTGACGGCCTAGTAAGGCGACTAAAGCCAATCAAAGGCGGAGTAGGCCAGCCCAAGGTGCCGTTTGGTCTC
Organism: Alteromonas sp. 07-89-2; assembly: GCF_013113925.1. Taxonomy (NCBI): domain Bacteria; kingdom Pseudomonadati; phylum Pseudomonadota; class Gammaproteobacteria; order Alteromonadales; family Alteromonadaceae; genus Alteromonas; species Alteromonas sp. 07-89-2. The sequence goes on from NZ_VTYM01000003.1 coordinate 49,428, forward strand.
AATGAAAACGGCGCGTTTGGCATAGGGCTGAAAGTAGGTCGACGAAGCTTTGATATGACGTTACTCGACTTAAAAGGCAATGTAAGAGCAACACTTCACGAGAAGTTCGCCTACCCGACCGTAAGCAATCTGCTTACCTTTGCAAAACGTGCTTTCAATGTACTCATTAAAAACTTGGATACAGACCAACAGCGCCTAATCCGAGGTTTAGGCGTTGCTATGCCCTTCGAAATTTGGAGTTGGGCAGAAGAAGCTGGCGCCCCTAAAAATGAATTGGAAGAGTGGAGAGAGTTTAATCCACAAGCGGCGTTGGAAGATTTATTATCACTGCCTGTTTTTATAAAAAATGATGCTGGAGCAGCGTGCAGCGCAGAGATGTCGTTCGGTAATTCCCAAAACTACAATAGTTTTCTTTACATCTTTGTTGGCACATTCTTAGGCGGTGGCCTGGTACTCAATAACCAGTTAGTTAATGGAAAAACAGGCAACGCCGGGGCCATTGGCTCTTTACCCTTTTACAATGGCAGTACACAAAGCCAACTAATAACCCAGTCTTCACTTTATTTGCTGGAAAGAAAGCTAAACGACGCTGGGCACAACGGTCAGCATATTTATGAATCGCCATCCCACTGGTCTTGTGACACGCGCTCAATAGAAGACTGGTTGAGTGAAACCGCCAGAGGATTGGCCTTTGCGACTCAATGTGCAATGAGCTTGTTAGACCTAGACGGCGTAATCATAGATGGCGCAATTCCTGATGATGTCAAAAACGCATTGGTCGCGCATACGCAAAGCGCGATGGAGACGCTTGATATGCGTGGTCTTGCTCAGGTACACATAAGCGAAGGTCTTGTAGGCAGAAAAGCGCAATCCATTGGAAGTGCAAACCTAGCCCTTCAGGCAAATTATTACTAATCATCTAATATCTCAAAAGGTTTGGCTTTGGGCAGCATGAAAGAAGGAATGCATGACATTTTAATTTTAGATGGCGGCATGGGGCGAGAGCTGAAAAAGACAGGTGCGCCCTTTAAGCAGCCAGAGTGGTCAGCACTGGCACTAATGCAAACACCTGAATTAGTAAGTGAAGTGCACAAACGTTTTCTTGAAGCCGGTGCCTGCGTTATTACCACTAACGCCTATGCGCTTGTACCTTTTCATATTGGGGAAAATACATTTAGGGAGCAGGCTTTTACTCTAGCCCAGAATGCGGCCGAACTCGCTCGAGGCGCAGTAAACGCACTAAATAGCGATGGTGACAAGAGGCGATTTGTCGCGGGTAGCGTTCCTCCGGCTTTTGGTTCTTACCGCCCAGATTTGTTTGACGCGAGTCGTGTAGGCGACATTCTCACACCGCTTATTAAAGCGCAGGAGCCCTATGTTGATGTTTGGTTGATTGAAACTGCAAGCTCGGTAGAAGAAGCTGAAGCCGTGGTATCATTTATAAAACAGCACTCTTCACTGCCTATATGGCTGTCATTCTCCGTTAGTAATCGAGAAACATCTAACGAGCCTGTGACATTGCGCTCTGGTGAGCCGCTAAGTGAGATAGCGCCAGTATTGAGCGAAGTACAAAGCGTACTTTTCAATTGCTCGCAGCCGGAAGAGATGGAAGGCGCTATTTCAATAACGCGAAGTTTAAATACTTCGATTAATATTGGCGCTTATGCAAATAGCTTTTCTGAGAGAAAACGTACGCATGCGGCCAACGCACTACTTTCAGAAATACGTGACGATATAACCCCCGCTCGCTATGTTGAATACGTTAAGACTTGGGTGGCTGCTGGCGCAACCATCATCGGGGGCTGCTGTGGTATCGGCCCTGAACATATACAAGCTATTAGCCAAGTATATCCACACCAACTAAGTGATAAACTATTTTAGTACTTAAGGTGAACCTTGATCGACGGGTCGCTTTCGGTTTTATCTTACGAAGTCTTGTGTTTCATAATACGCTATTTGATGGCTACTGCATGTATAGAACATGGCTCTTATTTGCATTTTACTGGGTACATCGATATTACTCTTGTTGTGGTCTAAGTGTGGACATGCCTTTGCCCATACCAACGCATCAAAAGACGGCGCATTGTTAATGCTATGGATGTAAAGCGACTGACCGTTGAGCACGACCTGAGACCAATGTTTGCTGCCAGATTCGTCTTTTTTCTCTAGTCTTTGCTTGAACAATTGCTTCTTAAAAAACAGATTTTGGTCAATTAACCATTCTGTTCCTTCTCGTTCAAAATGCCCCTTAAATAACGTTGCCGATACACCCAGCGACTCACCGTTAATTAGCAAATTGAGGTCGAATACTTCCGGTACAATACTGAGCAGCGGCGCCTCTTTGTGTGTGTTCAAAGAGTTAGTTGTCAAGTAAGCTATTAATGCTGGCTGGTGCGTACTTTCTACTTCATAGATAAGCTGGTAATCATGAGGAAAGTGGTAAAGAGGCATATGGCTCGCGTAGAGTTTTACGCCATCCGTAAAAAGCGCCATACCGTGAACCCCCATGCGTCCATTCGACCGTTCGTGGTGAGGGTGAGTACTTTCGTTTTCGCTTCCATACACCTTCGACTTACTATTACTCACATCACTGGTAGCAGAAAGTTGCGTCGACATCAGGATAAATAATATGGATAGCAGTTGGGGAGATTTCATTTTAGGCATTCAATAAGCACTTCGGTGACTTCTATATTCCCACCTTTACCATTTGCTTTTAAGCTACAATAAATACATAAACACTTCCAAAATGGAACTAAAAAACAAATGGACATTGAAGACTTACGAAAATTTATCATTGTCGCTCGCCACGAAAACTTACACATAGCTTCAAAGCAGCTCGCGGTTACGAGCGGTGCACTGTCAAAAATAATTAAGCGATTAGAAAGTAAACTTCAAACTCAGCTGTTTGACCGGGTGGGAAGAGGCATATTGTTAAATGTGCAGGGTAGAAAGTTTCTTGGATATGCTTCCCAACTTGTGCATGAAACTGACCAAGCAATAAGTGAATTTAAAGGTGATTCGCAGCGCTCTACTATCACAATAGCGGGCCCTTCTTTGTTGCTCCAGCACTATTTGCCCGCCTTGGCTGACCAACTCAGTGCGCCTCATTTTCAATTTAAAGTAAACGCTTGCTGGGAGGGACAAGCCCTAGAAGACACTATTAAGGGAAACTGTGATTTAGGTATTGTTACGCCGTTAGCGGCCCGTGATAGCGAGGATAGTGCTTCTTTGCGAAGTATTCCATTGGGGAGCTCGAGTTATGTAGTGGCAGCGTCAGGAAACCACCCACTGTTTAATTCAAATTCAATAAGCCAAATAGACTGTAAAACACTACATAATTTCGCATTTGCGTGTCCTCACGTGTCGCCATTTTGTGGTGTAAAACGGGGAATAGGCTCAGATGGTTGGAGAGATGACTCTGTACCGCGCGAAATTAAATACCGATGCAATGACTTCGGCACGATGATGGCTATTGTCGAACACGGCCTTGCTTTGGCTTACGTGCCAGATTTTATAGCAACTAAACACAAGCTGAGTGTTGTTGATGTCATGGATTATCCTCACCACTATGAAGAGTCATTCGAGCTTGTCTACAAACCGAGTTTTGCGTTTGGCTGGCTTAATCGATTTGTAGACTCACTAACAACAGCTACAACAAGTTAGTGCTCAGGAAATCTAGCATTCCTTGATACAGTTCCTGTCTATCGCCCTCATCATAAACACCGTGGCCTGCTTGCGAATATTGTAGGTAAACTGGCGGGTTATTCTCTTTTGCTAGCTTATCGGCTAGCGCTTCTGCATTTATTTCAGGTACACGACGGTCTTTTGAACCATGGATAAGCATTACTTTTGCCTTGATCTTGTCAGCGTGAGTAATAGGAGAAAACGCCGCTAGTTGCGCTTTATCTGTACCAATTACTTCTTGCAAATAGGCTTTGCCTCCCCAGCTTGTAGGAATGTCACTTTCAGAATAAACATACTGCAGATCGTAGATCCCTACATAGCCAATAGTGCATCGATACAAATCTGGGTCTCTGACTGCAGCCATAAGCGCAGCATACCCGCCGTAACTTGCACCATAGGCACATACTCGCTCTCCATCAACATAGCCCTGTTCAATGGCCCATTTTACCGAATCGTTGATGTCTTTGATCATTGTGCCGCCCCACTCTTGATAACCCAGTCGTTCAAAGCGCTTACCATAGCCGTCACTTCCTCTGAAGTTGACACGCAGAACAGCAAAGCCTCGGTTTGCCAAAAGCTGAGTCTCAGAATCGTAACGCCAAAAATCACGCGTGCCTGATTGATGTGGCCCGCCGTGAATAACAACAACTAAAGGAGGTTTCTTGTCGCTCTTTTTAGATGCTGGAAGCGTGATGTAACCATTCACTGTTTCGCCGTCATCTGTAGGTATTGCCACAGGCTGCATGCTTAAAAGCAATCGAGGATCTATCCAAGAGCTGTTTGCCCAAATAAACCGAGCACTCAATGTGTCGCTATCAAATAAGTAGTACTCTCCGGGGTTTACATCACTGGATACGCGTACCAACAGTGTTTTCCAGTCTTTTGTATGACTTGCAATGGTTGCAGTTTGACCTTTGAACGCTTCAGCTAGCATCTTGTGAACTTTACTCACTTTTGTTTCGGTCTGCGCATACACATAGCTAGATCTACTTGGGTAAGTGATACCTACAGCGGGCATGCCATTGCGGTCCAGAACTACGTATTCGATGTCGGTGGCATGGTCAGAAAACACCCGTTTATATTCCCCCGACTGTAGATGAAGTGAAAACAATGTTGAAATACCTTCATCACCGAAGCGGCCGGATAGGTAAACAAATTCACCGTCTTCGCTTTGCCCTAAGGGCAACAGACCACTTGCGTTCTCAAATGCTTCCTCAAGTGGGATCCACTCACCGTCGTTATTGCTTCTATAGGCAGAGTGTTGAACATTGTTATCATCTCGCCATGTCATAAACTTCACATCGCCAAATTTATTGGCAAGTGCACTGCTTGAACCATAGGGAAGTACTTCTAGTTTACGTTTCTTGCCCGAGTAAACATTGAGGCGACTAATTAACGCCGGCTTTTCCCGACGGTCGTAATAAAATTTGCCATCTTTTGTCCAAGGGTACTCCACGATTAAAATATGATCGTCGTCATTGTCCAGGAAACTAATGATTTCTTGGCTTGCCTTTGAATCATCTTTGGATGAAATACGGCTCCCCGTTTTCTGGTCGCCGGCGCGATACCCGTATATCAATTCTCGTTGCGACCCATCAATATTCATAGCGTATAGCTCGCCAGTAGGGATTGGGCTGTCGAGATAAGTTTGCTTTTCTGCATACTCAAACACTACGCGTTCGTCATTTACCCAGTTGACCGTATGTATAATGTCGTTGTTCTGCGGTCTAATTCCTCCAACAATAGACATATCCTCTGTTTTTAACAGAACGAGAAAAACCCTGCCGTCTACCTGGACTCGCGCAGCAATATGTTTACCGGATGGAGACAAAGCTAGGTCTAGGTAGTCACCGTGCTTGATAAAATATTCAAGAGGCAACTCTTGTGAAGAAAATGCGCTAGAGCTTGTTAGCAGCATTAATACTGAGAGAAGAAATCCTTTCATACTTGTCCTTTATTTTTCTGATTTTTTTAAGTTTGTTGATCAATATTACGCCAACAAACTTTTGTTTCAATCAAGAAGTTGAAAAACGCTATCCATTATTTCGTAACAACATTTTTAGCCCCTTTGATCAGTGCTTCTCTGTCAATTTTATTCGGGATTTCCACTCCTCGTCGTGCGGCTGGCCTCGCTTCAATACTGTTTTTCCAACGGATTAAGTTGTCCAACCCTTCTATGCTTACACCAGACCATTCATAGGTACGTACCCAACACCAGTTCGCCATGTCAGCAATACTGTAGTCGTCAACCAAATACTCTCGATTTTCTAGCCTCCCATCAAGCACAGTAAATAGGCGGCGTACTTCGTTCTGATAACGTGCTATCGCCACCGGAATTTTTTCTTCTAAGTAGCGGTGGAACACATTAGCTTGGCCCATCATTGGGCCTATGCCTCCCATCTGAAACATGACCCACTGTAAAACCTGGCTTTTTCGCTTTGCGTCGGTGGGTAAAAACATACCGCTTTTTTCTGCGAGATAAATCATGATAGCGCCAGACTCAAACACGATGTGACCGTCGGCTTCTCTATCCACAATTACCGGAATACGGCCATTGGGGTTCATCGCCAAAAATTCAGGAGTTTTCTGCTCTCCCTTCGTCAGGTTTACGGCATGGGCGGTGTATTCAAGCCCCATTTCTTCAAGCGCTACCGACGCTTTCCAACCGTTCGGTGTGGCTGCGGTGTATAAATCTATCATTAGGCTTTTGCACTCTCTCTGTTACTTACCGCCTCATACCAGCGCGCCAGATTGACATGCTCGTCAGTCATACGAATTTTTACCACACGGGCGAAATCCATAGCGCATAACGCGGTTATATCAGCAATAGAAAAGGTGTCACCAGCAATAAACTCTTTAACACCAAGTCGACGCTCTAAAATGTTCAAATATTTCGACGCATTAATACCCGCTTCCTTACCAAATTCAGGAACTGGTGTCATACGATCTTTAAAGTAGCCTGTAGTATGTTGAAAACACATACCAATTTGCATCATAAACGCGAACTCTACTTGTCGTTGCCACATAGAAATAGTCGCTTTTTCAACGGGCGTTGTTCCCATTAGCGGTGGCTCTGGCTGCAGTGCTTCAAAATACGTACAAATGGCATCGGTTTCGGCAATACAGGTGCCGTCATCAAGCTCTAAAATAGGTATCTTTCCCAGCGGGTTCTTCGCGCGCATTTCCGCAGTTAGATTTTCACCCTTTTGAATGTCGACCTGAACGTAGTCAACGTCAATGCCCTTCTCAGCCAAAAACATTCGTACTCGACGTGGGTTGGGCGCAGTCTTCGTTTCGTAGATTTTCATAATGATGATTACGGGCCTTATGGTGATTAGTCAGGAATTGTAATAACCCAAGATTAGTAACTGTGCATTACGCTTTCAAATCACTCTTTATATGACTCATACTATTCAGCGCCTTTATGGTTATACCTCTGTATTTTTCGCAGATAATTAACCAGTTGCAAGTCTTGAACCAGCTCTATCTAGATGCTGCTACAGCGCTGTGAGTACTTTAAGACGCTTTATTTCGTTGTCAGTAAAATGGGCAGATTGATACTCTTGCAGAGCTTTTTCTATTGCGTTTGAATCAAGAGATTTCTGAGCCAGGTTATCGCGAAATGTTTTGTATTCGGCAATTCTGTTTTGCCACTGAGCTTGTTGTGCCCATGTTTTGGAAAAGCGTTCTGCAACTTCGCTACCAAATTCAGCCGCCACTGCGTTATAGCGATCGTTAATAGTGCTGTGGTTGTTTTTTATTTCGTTTATTCGATGCATATTAAGCGTGGGCTGGAAGGCTTTACGTTCGGCAGAGTTTCCCGCTTTAATTGACTCGACGATAAGGGCCTTTCTCTCGTCTCTGGATAAGGTGTTTTCTTGGGCAACACTTAAACGTGCTAGCGCCGCCTCATCTACCTGCGCTTCTTGACTAAACAGATAGTGGTATTCAGTATTATTAAAGTAAGTTCGTCTAATTTCCTCTCGCTCATCTAGTTTAAACGACACATCCTGCAAGCTGTGACTGGCAAGGTCGACGTCCAATTCAACCAAAGACAGCGCTACTTTGTAATCGACATACCGGGCAAATAAGTCGATTGCGTCACCTTGCGTGCTGAGTGTGAATACTTCGTGAGCATGGGTTGTGTAGGCAAGTTTCACTGCTTGCGGCACTTCTGAGGTGCGTGCAAATACGAAGCGATCGAAAGCGTCTTTGGTTGAGTAATTGAGTTCAAAGGGAATGAGATCAGCTTTTGTACGATCAGCTGCAATATCAGTGTCACTATCCCGATGACTACCTACATCAGTTACTTGATGTACTGCACCGCCTCCTTCTAACTCATATTCTTCGGCTTTCGCTTGTGCACCTGAGGATGAGCGTTGACTGAAAATTTCTGAACTAGAGGTTTGAGATTCAGACGCAAACTGGTTGTAAAGAATAGTACCGAATACTAAGAGGGCAAGCAGCCCTCCTAGTATTGGAAAAACACGGCGTAATTGACGCTTCGCCACTACAGCCCTAAGCCTTTCAGTCGGTTAGCCTGACGAACAAACACGTCTACTGGGTCGGTTTCAAACCAGTGCGTTATGCCAAAGCTTTGGTTGACTTCATCAAGATGGTTCATCTTATAGTTGTCTTTAAGTACTTTGCCTAAATGAGAACTACAGGTCGATACTAGCCCATCGTTTGGCTCTTTGAATGCGGTGCCAGTAATAGCTAAGAATGGGTCAACTACATCAAGAGCATTGGTGTAAGTTCTGCCTCCGCTCCACGAGAAATAGTACACGCCATTTTCAGCCAACATTTTTCCATCGTTGCGGCAGTAGGCAGTAGGCATCCCTTCTGGATATTTTTGATTGAAAGCAACAGAGCCAGACGTAGACAATGAATTAAGCGCAGCGATTGAATCTGTAGGTTTGTCTCGCGGATCAGACCCAGAGGCAATCTCGATGATATTGGCGAACGCATTAACTACAACGCCCGCAGCACCCTCGCCCACTGAACCTTCAGAAAAAGCGTCTCGTAGTTCATCTGCCACTTTGCTTCCCCAGTTTACGCCGGCAACTGAACTTACCGAAGCAACCTTATCTGGGGCAACGCTTGCGGCGTAACGTGCCGTTGGACCACCGTGACTGTGTCCAATTAAATTCACTTTGTCAGCTCCTGATAGCGCCAGAACTTCATCAATGTAATCGAGTAACTGTTCACCGCGGACTTCGGTCGAGTTTGCTGGTGAGACCTCTGCGATATAGACAACAGCGCCGTTTCGGCTAAGTTTGTGCGGCACCTTATAGAAATAATCAACAAATAAGATATCTTCGAACCCAAACAGACCGTGAACTAACACAATAGGGTGCTTGGTTTTTGCGTAGGTGCCAGCGTAGGCTTGGCCAGACAAGCCTAATGTCATACTGAACAAAGCTAATATCACGGCGAATTTACCAAGCCATGGTTTTGTAGAGCGTATTCTTATAGAGCGTAAGTGGTTATATAGTGTCATCGAGTGTGTCCCATAATTATGGTTATATATGGTCTGTGGTCAGACCTTTGTTATAATTATGTAAACACTATGTAAAGATCAACCTTTGTGTGAAATCTTTAATAAAGGCTTTTGCTGTGTATAGGTAAATTTTCGACGGAGTTAGTTACTATTAGTCAGTTAATTCAGAAAGATAGCGTCAGGTATGAAGTATGTTAACCCATACCATTTGCACTAAACATACAGGACATAAATAACACTTATAGTCGCTTATTTATGTTTGGAATATGTTTGAATGTAGTTTACGGCTAGGCTCGAAGTGGTTAGCCACTTTCCTTTAAGTGGGTTTAGCCTCATACCGACCTGATACTTAAGGGTAAACTCATTTCCAATCCAGCGTTTTAATTCGCTGGGCTTAACAAATTTCTTCCAGTCATGGGTTCCTATTGGTAAGTAGCGCATTACGTATTCCGCTCCCACTATGGCAACAACATAACTTTTCAGCGTGCGGTTCAGCGTCGCCAAAATCAGCAGGCCACCCGGCTTAACCAAACTTGCGCACTCGCGCATAAGCTGCTGCTGGTCAGGCACGTGCTCAACAACTTCGGCGTTAATTACCACATCATATTGCCGACCTTCTTCTACTACCTCGCTTGAGAGTTTATGCTGATAGTCTACCTTTACTCCTGTATTTTGAGCATGGCGCTTTGCCACTTCTACGCTCACCGCACTGGCATCTATTCCCGTAACTTGAGCGCCTAATTTTGCTAGCGGTTCGCTTATTAGCCCACCGCCACTGCCAATATCTATCACTGATAAGGCGGAATAATCGGGAGGCAAGTTGCCCTGACCGAAATGATTTTCTATTTGTGCTTTTATAACGTTTAGTCTTGCCCGATTAAAATCCAGCGCGGTTTTGTATTTGCCTTCTGGGTCCCACCAAGAGTCAGCCAGCGCATCGAAGCGCGCAATTTCTTGTTCAGAAAAGTTACTGTCGCCTGTTTTTTTGCTTTTATCGAGCACGATTTTTTACCTTAAAACGTAGTTACCGTAGCGCTTATTGTTGACCCTTGTCGAGCAGGGTCATAAGGTGGATAGATAAGGTTCTATTCATCCTTAATTCGCTACTTGGCGATTTGAATAAGACATACCTATTAAACCATACGTTGTAAAAGAGGGTTCTGATTTTGGCGAACGCAAAAAATGTTTATGGACGCCCACTCCAGCTATGCTGTGGAAATACTGGATTTACGCGAGAAGGGTTTTGCTATGTACCAGACGCTGATGTGGGTAATCACAGCGTATGCGCGGTTGTCACTGACGAATTTCTTCAGTTTTCGCTACGACAAGGCAACGACCTCATCACGCCGTGGCCTAGTATGACATTTCCTGGCCTGTTGGCAGGCGACAGATGGTGTTTGTGTGCCGCTCGCTGGCTACAAGCCTATGAGGCAGGTGTAGCGCCGAAAGTACGCTTGGAAGCCACACATGAAAAAGCGTTAGACATTATTCCACTTTCACTGCTAGAAGAGTACGCGGCAGATTAATCTAAACCTGCCGCCTCGCCCTCGAATGCTTATATTCGCACTATTGCGTGAACATTGCTTGATTGAGCAGTGAAGCTCAATCTACTACTGAGGAGTACGAATTACCATAAGGCGAGTCTCAGACATATCTTCAATCGCATAGCGAATACCTTCGCGACCTAAGCCTGAGTCCTTCACGCCACCATAGGGCATGTTGTCCACCCGCCAGCTAGGTACATCTCCAATGACCACACCACCAACGTCAAGCACGTCCCATGCTTTGTGCGCTTTGTATATATCGCGGGTAAACACACCTGCTTGAAGTCCGTAGCGGCTGTTATTTACTTCTTCAAGCGCTTCGTCATAGTCATCGAATGGCACCAGAATAGATAGAGGGCCAAACGCTTCTTCGGCACTGGCATCACAATCCTTTGGTACATTTTCCATTACCGTAGCCTCAAGCATGGCGCCGTCTCGCGTTCCGCCGCATAGAATGGTGGCACCTTTCTCTTTTGCTTCTTCAATCCAGCCGTGAAGGCGCTCTGCTTCGCCTTCTGAGATCATAGGGCCAATAAAGGTGTCTTCATTAGACGGGTCGCCAGACACTAACGCTTTCACTTTTTCCACATAGCGCGACTTAAACTCATCGTATATTTTGCTATGCACTAAAAGGCGCTGAACACTTATACAACTTTGCCCTGATTGATAATAAGCTCCGACAATTACGCGGTCGATGGCGTCTTCAATATCGGCATCTTCATCAACTACACATGCGGCGTTACCGCCAAGCTCCAATACCACAGGCTTCTTTCCTGCTTTTGCTTTAAGCGCCCAGCCCACATCAGGTGAACCTGTGAAGCTAAGCAGCTTTAGTCTTTCATCAGTAGTGAATAAGTCAGCGCCGTCGCGGCTACAAGGTAGAATAGAAAACGCGCCTTTGGGTAAGTCAGTTTCAGCTAATACCTCACCGATAATAAGCGCACCAATAGGGGTTCGCGAGGCAGGCTTAAGTACAAAGGTACAGCCTGCTGCGATTGCAGGAGCCACCTTGTGCGCAGCCAAATTCAGAGGAAAATTAAACGGCGATATAAATGAACATGGACCTATAGGGACCTTCTTGGTCATGCCCTGATAACCTTTGGCGCGCGCCGAGATTTCTAAATTCACCACCTCGCCGTTAATACGCACTGATTCTTCTGCCGCTATTTTGAAGGTATCGATAAGGCGGCTGACTTCGCCCTTAGCGTCTTTAATTGGCTTACCAGCCTCTATACAGAGCGCTTGTGCCAACTCATCGGCTCTTTCGGTAAAGCGCTTCACACAGTGCTCTAGCACTGCTTGTCTTTCGAAAGGAGCCATGGCGGCCATCGCAGGCTGCGCTTCTTCTGCTGCAGCAATGGCCTTATCGATGGTATCCGCATCGGCCATCGCCACCTTGGTTGCTACCTCTCCGGTGTATTTATTAGTCACGTCCAAGTCGGTATTGGCATAATGTGGCTCACTCGCTAAATAATAGGGATAGCTTTCCTTCAACATTTTTTACTCCTTACCTTTCTGTTACGTTTGGCTTAAAGCTTGGCGCTAAGCTCTTTAATCGTATGATTTAGTGTTTTGTCATTCATACTGTAATCAACTGGACAATCGATAATATGTACGCCTTTTGTGTTCAAACACTTATCAACTAAGTGAATAAGTACATCCGCGTCGTCAACTCTCCAGCCCTGTGCGCCGTAACTTTGTGCGTATTTAACAAAGTTGGGGTTGCCATAATCTAAACCAAACTCATCGAACTGCATGTTTGCTTGTTTCCACTTGATCATTCCGTACGCATCGTCGCGCAAGATGATCACCACAAGGTCAAGCTTAAGTCTAACGGCAGTCTCAATTTCTTGGCTATTCATCATAAAGCCGCCATCGCCGCATACGCTTACCACAGGGACATCAGGCTTCACTAGTTTGGCAGCTATAGCTGATGGTAAACCGGCTCCCATTGAAGCCAGTGCGTTGTCTAAGAGCAGGGTATTCGGATGATATGCGGGGTAATTTCGGGCAAACCATATTTTATATACGCCGTTGTCTAACGTAACAATGCCGTTATCAGGCATAACTTTACGAATATCGCGTACAAGACGTTCTGGTAAGATAGGGAATCGATTATCGTCTTCTGCTTCAGCACGGTGATCTACATAGGCTTGATGCACATCTTTGTAGAAGTCGAGTTTCCAACTGTCTTGGGGAGTAATGCCTTCTTTTATTTGCCAGATGCTGTTAGCAATATCTCCAACGACTTCGAGTTGCGGGAAGTAAACAGGGTCTACGGCAGCCGAATCAAAGTTGACATGAATCACTTTTTTATCGTTGTGATGCATGAAGAACGGTGGCTTTTCTACCACATCGTGGCCTACGTTGATAATAAGATCGGCACGCTCTATTGCCCTGTGTACAAAATCACCGTCAGACAGAGCAGTGTTCCCTGCAAAGCGCGGGTCGCTTTCGTTTAGTACCCCTTTACCCATTTGGGTTGTAACAAATGGAATGCAGGTTTTATCAACAAACTCCCTGAGCATTTTCGCTGTTAGCTTTCTGTTTGCTCCGGCGCCAATCAATAACAAAGGTGACTGGGCTTCTTCAATCATGGTAATCGCAGCAGCAATTGCTTTGTATTCGGCGATAGGTCGACGGGCCATGCTAGGTGTTAGTATTTGGGCACTGGTTTGTTCTGCGGCAATGTCTTCTGGCAGTTCAATGTGTACAGCGCCAGGGCGCTCTTCATGGGCTAGACGAAATGCCTCTCGCACAGTAGAAGGTATTCTATCGCCACTCACAATCTGGTTGGTGAATTTAGTGATCGGCCGCATCATGTCAACGATGTCGATAACTTGAAAGCGACCTTGCTTGCTGGTTTTGATCGGCTTTTGCCCGGTAATCATCAACATTGGCATAGCGCCGAGTTGAGCATAAGCTGCGGGAGTAACTAGATTAGTGGCCCCAGGTCCTAAGGTCGAAAGGCACACTCCCACTTTTCCGGTAAGCCTGCCGTAAGTAGCAGCCATAAAGCCAGCGCCTTGCTCGTGACGAGTCAGCACCAGTTTAATAGAGGACTCGCGCAACGACTCAAGTAAGTCGAGGTTTTCTTCACCTGGGATACCAAAGACGTATTCCACGCCTTCTGCTTCTAACGCTTTAACAAATAAATCGGACGCTTTCATGTGCTGCACGCTCCTTGTAATTTGAGCAGAAAATAAAGTTCTTATTAGTTGTGCTACGAAACAATGCTGCGAATGGGTTTACTGTGCGTAATAAAATGCCCGTTGCTAACGGGCATGTTAAAAAATAGTGTATAGGAGAGAAAAAGGAAGTCTAATCACTGATTATTATGCGCTTGTATGCGAGCAAAGAACCATCTTCGTTTTGTGACACACTAAATGTATATTCATTGTAGTCACTGCCAAACACTGTATCTTGCCCCAGCAACGTGTCTGGCTCACCCCGCTGACTGTAGTCGGGATGATTGGTACAAATGTCTTGGCAAAAGCTATCGGAAAAGCCAAATTGAGAAACCAATTGATCAGTATTATTGCGACGTATACGAAAATGGATGTGGATAGCTCGGCTGCTGTACCAGCCGGGAAAACAGCTTTTTAGGTTTATTCTTCCGCTAGCATCTGTCACCGCAATACCTCTGAACCACTTCGCACTTAATGCATCCACTTCGTTTCCCGTGCAAAATGCCGAATTAAATCCGCTGGCATCGGCACTATCACTGGTATCTCCTGAATAAACGCCGTCTACATCGCAATGCCATACTTCAATTTCATAACCCGATAGGGGATTACACGCTTCATCAATTAACTGAAAACACAACATCATCGGCAAACCTGTTTGCTCATATGATATGTCGTCAAGATAGTCACTTTGAAAATAGCACGGGCCTTCCGTTTGAGAACCTGTGAGAGCCACACTGCATACAGAAGCAGTGTCAAATAAACTATCGTCTGGAAAATCTGATGTCATAGCTGACGTGCCACCGCTTGCCCAACCGTCAAAATCTTCTTCAGGTTCGGCATTTGAATCGGTGTCGTTATTGGAAGATGAGGAGTTAGATGTTGTGGAACTGTCAGAGGCGGAATTGGAACCTCCACACCCCCACAACCCGATAGCAATAGGAGCCAATGTAAGCCCCACCGCTGTTTTCATAAAGCGGCGTCGCTTGAGCGACTCTTCCGTTAATTTTTTTGATGTCATCGTACGTTGCCCTTGGTTGTCTTTGCAAAAAAGACATTTAGCTAAAGGACAAGGTTCTCTTATTTACTCAAGCTTTACGTAGCTTTACACAGTAAATAAGCAAAGTGAAAAAAGCGCAGGTATTTGGGTAACTAAACCTCGGTTATTCAGCACTCCATTCGGATAGCGCCTTCTGTGTTACTTTATCTACCTCATGTTTATTTTCGCTTATCCACCAGCGCTCCATAATACGAACATTTTTCTGATTGGCTTTATAGAATATATCCACAATGTCGCCAACAAATGGAATAAAACCTAAGCCAAAGTCGATTGCTGAATTTTTTACCATTTGAGCTATTAACGCTTTGGGCATACCCAATGATTTTCCCAGCCAAACTATTCGAAGTGAAACGAAGAGCATCAGCGCGTCACCGGCTCCTGGGATAAGGCCCACGATTGAATCCAAGCCTATTCTTATTGGGATAAAAGGGAGCTTTACAGCAGTATCCAGCAAGTTCGCCAGTTTTTGCGCTTTAAGTAGTGCCTTTGGTGCTTTTCCTTCCACGACCTTATCTCCCTTTTAATATAATAAATGCGCCACCAAGGGTGATTTCCCTATTGGTTTTCCTCGAAACGTTTACTGTCAGCTTTTCAAACACTACTTTTCAGCGCCTAGCGCTCTTGCTAAGCCTGCGCGCAAACCGTTGTCCGACTGTACTGTCCACCCATGCAGGTTTTCTTGCACTATGTCAAAAAGCACGTCTATATGTTCTTTGTCACTGTTAAGTGCCGCGATGTATTCATAGCGCTCACCACCAGCTTCCATAAAGTACTCGCGATTCTCTTCACCAATTTCTTCAATAGTTTCCAAGCAATCGGCTGAGAAGCCAGGGCACATAACCTGAATGGATTTCACCCCTTTTTCAGGTAAAGACTTTAACGTTTCATCTGTATACGGTTTCAACCACTCTTCTCGACCAAAACGAGATTGGAAGGTCGTCATATATTCGTCGTGTGAAAGGCCAAGTTTCTCGGCAAGCAAGCGTGACGTTTTGTGGCACTCGCAGTGATAGGGGTCACCATTCATTAAATAGCGCTTTGGAATACCGTGGTAAGACAAAATAAGCTTGTCCGCCCTTCCATGGGTTTCCCAATGCGCTTTTACTTTGTTCGCCAGCGCGGTGATGAAATTATCGCGATCGTGATAGTGATTCACGAAGCGAAGTTCTGGGAGCCAACGGCGAGAGGTGAAATCCTTAGCGATAGCATCAAATGTGGAGCCAGTTGTCGACGCGCTGTATTGAGGGTAAAGCGGTAAGACGACGAGTTTGCGTACGCCTTTTTCCAACATGGACTCGATGGTATCACCTATGGCGGGCTTGCCGTAGCGCATGGCAAAGTCGACTATTACGTCATCGCCATATTGGGCTTTACAGCGTTCAGCAATAGCTGATGCTTGCGCTTTAGTAATAGCCATAAGTGGAGAGCCTTCTTCCGTCCATACGGTGGAATAAGCCTCAGCAGAACGCTTAGGGCGAAAGTTTAAAATGATACCATTTAATACAAACCACCAAATCGCTTTAGGCACTTCCACAACCCGCGGATCAGAAAGAAACTCTTTCAAATAAGGGCGTAACGCCTGCTTAGTTGGCGCTTCCGGTGTCCCCAAATTCGTTACCAGTACGCCAATTTTATCTGGTTGCCCGTGAGTAAAACCTTTGTTCGATTTGTATTTCATGTTTTCATAGTCCGAGAAGTACTGCGCTATATCCGTATTATACTGAATTACCTTAGATTATGATCTGCTATAACGCCAAAAAAGTGCGATTGCGCTAATAGATTTTGGACATTAAAAAAGCGACAGGTGTTCGAAAATACTTTTCAAAAACACATGCCGCTTTCTTAGTTTGCTGCCGCATTATGCGTGTGGCAGCGCGTAAAGCTATCTATTTAAGGCTGATAGTAAGTCGCTGCGCCCGGGCCTACCGGCATACCGAGTAGGAACACCCAAATGTAGAACAAAATTGTCCAACCTACGATAAACACCATTGAGTAAGGCAGCATCATGGCAATGAGCGTGCCCATTCCCAAGTCTTTCTTGTACCTTGCAGCCATGGCCAAGATTAGTCCGAAATAGCTCATCATAGGTGCGATAACGTTTGTGACTGAATCACCAATACGGTATGCAGCTTGAATCACTTCAGGCGCGTAGCCTATGAGCATGAGCATTGGTACAAAAATAGGTGCTGTTACCGCCCATTGCGCTGATGCACTCCCTAGCGACAGGTTCACTACACCACACATCAGAATGAACAGAATAAACACCGCTGGGCCATCTAACCCTGCCGCTTGTAACAACGCAGCACCTTTAACGGCTAATACTGTGCCTAGGTTTGTCCATTTGAAAAACGCAACAAACTGCGCAGCAAAGAATACTAGCGTAATGTAAAGACCCATTGCCCCCATGCTTTTAGACATGGCATCAATAACATCTTTGTCGTTCTTCATCGACTTGGTAACTTTACCGTAAACAAAGCCAGGAATAGCAAAGGTGATAAATATGAATGCAACAATGCCTTTAAGGAACGGAGAGCCCGCTACTTCACCTGTTTCTGGATGACGCAATATACCGTTTTCTGGCACTACCGTTAGCGCTAGTATTGCGCAAACAATAACAAACGATATACCTGCCCAACGCAGGCCTTTCTTTTCTAAATCCGTAGGCGCGTCCATAGATTGCTTGCCTAAATCTATGGAAGCATCAGCAGGGTCAAATTTACCGAGTCTCGGCTCAACAACCTTTTCGGTGACCAACGCTCCCATTGTGGCTACAACGAAGGTACTGATGAACATGAAGTACCAGTTTACTTCTGGGCCTACCATATAGTCGGGGTCAATCATGTGAGCAGCGGCTTCCGTGATACCCGACAACAGTGGGTCGACAGTTCCAAGTAGTAGGTTGGCGCTATAGCCAGCCGATACACCTGCAAACGCGGCGGCCAGACCCGCTAACGGGTGACGACCTAACGAGTGGAAAATCATCGCTGCCAGCGGAATTAGTACCACGTAGCCAAGCTCTGATGCTGTGTTTGAAATGATACCTGCGAAGACGATAGCAAAGGTCACGGCACGTTTAGAGGCATTCATCACCAACGCGCGCATTGCTGCTGATAACAGGCCAGAATGTTCTGCAACCGATACACCAAGAAGCGCAACAAGTACGGTACCCAGTGGAGCAAAGCCTGTGAAATTGGTAACCAAGCCTGTCACTATTCGCTGCAAACCTTCTGCGCTCATCAGCGATATGACTTCAATCATACCGTCTTCTTCACGCCCCTTTGCACCTATTGGGCGAGGGTCAGCTACAGCAATGTCAAAGTAACCAAGTATCCCACTAAGTAACACAATGAAAAGTGAAAGCAGTGCGAACAGCGTTACTGGATGTGGGAGCAGGTTTCCTAACCATTCCACCGTGGTGAGAAATCGCGAGAATAACCCACCTTGTCCGCCCCTATCATCGGCAGACACTGTATTTGTATTTTCCGTTGTCAAAATCTTCCCTCTGTCGTTTATTGACGTCTACCACACCAAGGTTAATGCTGGGAAGGCATCAACGTTGTACATAAATAGTGACGTGTTTTAATAGTATTCAGACGGTATTTTACCCGATTTAGTAAAATTTTGGCAGTGGATAGGGTAAATGAAGGGTTAAGTCAGTGTACATTTTCCTAAATTGTCCGGCTACGCTGATTAGATATAACCCGCTATATCATACCGTTAGCCTTTCAAAAGGCGTAAAAAAACCAGTCTAAAAAGACTGGTTTTTAAAGCTTTAAATTTCGGCTATTTAGTTACCGTTTGACTTGTTCATATACTTGAAGAAGTCGCTGTCTGGTGCAATAACCATGACATCTTGTTTGCTGTTAAAGCTTTGCTTATACGCGTCCATACTGCGCAGGAAGCTGTAAAAATCAGCGTTCTTTGAGTAAGCGTCAGCGTAAATTTGTGCCGCAATCGCATCACCTTCACCGCGAAGTTGACGTGCATTACGCTCAGCATCAGCAAGCATTACCGTTACCTTAGCATCGATATTTGCCTTAATGACTTCGGCTTGCTCTTGACCTTCTGAACGGTGCTCACGAGCTACGGCGGCACGCTCTGCGCGCATACGCTGGAAGATCGAGTTGCTCACCTCAGTAGGTAAGTTAATCTGCTTAACGCGTACGTCTACAATTTCAATACCAAGCTCGTCAGACGATGTAGAAGCTTGTTCCATTGCTTGGTTCATAAGCGCTGAACGCTCACCAGAAACGATTTGTGCAATAGTACGAGTACCAAACTCAGAACGTAGACCGTTGTTTACTTTTTGCTTCAGTAGTGCTTCTGCTTGCAGCTTGTTGCCACCCGTTGATAGGTAGTAACGTGCAAAGTCTTCTATGCGCCACTTAACATAAGAGTCAACAATCAGATCTTTCTTCTCGCTTGTTACAAAGCGATCAGGCGTTCCATCCAACGTTTGAATACGCGCATCTAGATGGCGTACCGAGTCAATAAACGGAAGTTTAAAGTGTAAACCTGGCTCAAAAACCCGAGTTTCACCGGTCGCGTCATCGCGCTGAACCTTACCAAACTGAATAACAATGGCGCGCTCGCCTTCTTTAACTGCAAACAGTGAGCCTGATGCAAGCAATACAAGAAGAACGAATACTGCAATTAACAAATTCTTCATTGTGCTTATCTCCCCTCTCTGTAGCTATCGCCACGCAAGCCTGTACTTGGCGAGCTGTTGCGGCTGCGGCCGTTAGCATCAGTTACTGGTGCTTGTAAGCCTTCCAGTGTATTGCGCGTATTCTTGTTGTTCGTAGATTGCTGACGTTCCATAATCTTATCTAAAGGCAAATACATCATGTTATTACCGCCTTTGCTATCAACCATGATTTTACTGGTGTTACCCAACACTTCTTCCATGGTCTCTAGATAAATACGTTCGCGAGTAACTTGAGGAGCACGCTCGTACTGAGGAAGCAGCTCTTCAAAACGTGCCACTTCACCCTGCGCTTCTAACGTTACACGTTCTTTGTATGCTTGCGCTTCTTCATTCATACGATTGACTTGACCACGTGCACGAGGCTCAATTTCTCTCGCATAGGCTTCTGCTTCGCGAATGAAACGTTGTTCATCTTCCTGTGCAGCAATCGCATCATCAAAAGCATCTTTAACTTGCTCTGGTGGGCGGGCATCACGGAAGTTCATATCGATAATGGAAACCCCCATATTGTAGGGTTCAATGATCGCTTGAAGCTCTTCCCATACACGCTGACGCGTTACTTCACGGCCGTCGGTAAGTACGTCGTCCATTTTGGAGTGGCCAACTACGTAGCGAATAGCGCTATCAAGAGACTGACTTAAACTCTGCTCAGGGCTTTCAACGGCAAACGTCCAACGATATGGGTCTACAACGCGAAATTGCATTTCCATTTGAACGCTTACCACGTTTTCGTCCTCTGTAAGCATAGAGCCTGAAGATGACTGGTCGCGAATTGACTGAACATCAACTGGGATTACTGAGTCAATAAACGTTGGCGCCCAACGAAGACCCGGCTCAACCTGCTCGTGGTACTCACCGAAGCGAAGCACTACGCCACGTTCTGCTTCACGAATAGTGTAAAAACCACTAATGAACCAAATTACGACAAGTAAACCTACAAGAATACCAGCGCCGATACCACCTAGGCTTTTGCCTGAGCCACCGCCGTTGCCACCTGACTTTCCAAACTTACCAAATAAGTTCTTAAAAACATCGTCCAAATCTGGGGGACCTTGCTCTTTCCCACCGCGATTCTTCCACGGGTCGTTATTATTGCCACCCGGCTCATTCCAAGCCATGCTGATACTCCATAGATTACTGTTATATTTTTGAATTTCGCATGCTCAATGCAGTGACTAGCACTGACTAATGTCGCACAACATACTCTGATATTCCGTTTTCCAGACGTTTTTCAAGTCTGTTCCAGTCAGCGGCGGGCATTCTTACATCAACTACCCAGTCTCCCTGACTGTCGTATTCTTCACTAGCAATACAGTTTAGTTCGTACAACACGCCGCGCAATCGACTTTGTGCAGGCGGAATCTTTAATGTGTAATTCACCATACTTTTACCTAAACATTCGGTTAAAGCTTGGCTCAATAATTCCGTTCCTTCGCCTGTTTGTGCAGATAGCCACACTCTAACAGGCACGCCTTCGTCGTTTCTTTCTATACGCGGTTGAACGTCGTCTAGTTTATCAATCTTATTACAGATTAGTAATTGTTGAATCTCTCCAGCTTCAATTTCTTCAAGTACATCATTAACTTCATCCATGGTTTCGCGATATTTTGCATCAGCAATATCAACCACATGGAGCAGTAAATCTGCTTCTTGAGTCTCTTGAAGTGTCGCTTTAAACGCAGCAACTAGGTCGTGAGGAAGATGACGAATAAAACCTACCGTGTCGGCTAAAATAGCCGGCCCTACGTCTTTTAAATCGATTTTGCGTAACGTGGGATCTAGCGTTGCAAACAGCTGATCGGCAGCGTAAACGTGTGAGTCGGTAATGGTGTTAAACAGCGTCGATTTTCCCGCATTCGTATAGCCAACTAAGGATACCGTTGGAATTTCAGCGCGTTTGCGCGAGCGACGACCCTGCTCGCGTTGCTTTTGCACTTTTTCCAAACGACGAAGAATGGCTTTAATACGACCACGAAGTAGTCGACGGTCAGTTTCTAGCTGTGTCTCACCTGGACCGCGAAGACCAATACCACCTTTTTGACGCTCGAGGTGGGTCCATCCTCTGATGAGACGAGTTGAGATATGCCTCAACTGGGCTAGTTCGACCTGGAGCTTACCCTCATGTGTTCTTGCGCGCTGCGCAAAAATATCAAGAATTAGCCCCGTTCTATCTAACACCCGGCATTTACACACCGCTTCTAAATTACGCTCCTGAGAAGGAGAAAGCGCGTGGTTGAAAATAACAACGTTGGCATCGTGTGCTTTCACTGCCGCTGCTATTTCCTCTGCCTTACCTGAACCAACAAAAAACTTAGCATGAGGCGCACTGCGCGAAGTCGTAATAACTTCTACCGCATTAACCCCTGCTGAAGACACAAGTAATTCAAGCTCACTTAAGTCTTCTTTACTGTTCTCGTCGGAAAAATTAACATGAACAAGTACAGCCTGTTCACCGGCTTCATAACGGTCAAACAAGCGCGTTACCTTTTAAATTATTCACCTTTAGTATTTTCAGAATCTCCTGCGCTAGGCATTGTGATAGCGCGTGCTGGAACGACAGTAGAAATCGCGTGCTTATACACCATTTGGCTTACTGTGTTCTTCAGTAAAATTACGAACTGGTCGAAAGATTCAACCTGTCCCTGAAGTTTAATACCGTTTACCAGATAAATTGATACTGGAATACGTTCCTTACGCAAAGCGTTCAAGAATGGGTCTTGTAAAGATTGCCCTTTAGCCATTTGATATCCTTAGTTTTTATTATTCGTGATAGGAATTTCACTATCACTGCACGTCTAATATATACCACACTCAAACATTTAAAGTGTGACTTTCGCTGTAATTTTAGTCAAATTATCGTTAGCAAATGTGTCTAGCCATGTAACCTGCTCCCAGCCCCGTAACCACGTGAGCTGACGCTTGGCGAGCTGTCTTGTAGCGATAATGCCTCTTTCACGCATTTCTGCGTAACTCAATTGGCCGTCTAGGTACTGCCACATTTGTCTGTACCCTACCGAACGAATAGAAGGCAAATCTTCATGAAGATCACTGCGTTCGTAGAGTTTTACTACTTCATTCTCAAACCCTTGCTCCAACATCAAATCAAAGCGGGTCGCTATACGTTCGTGCAACACTGCCCTGTCTGCGGGCGCTATGGCAAATTGTGCAATGTTATAAGGGCACTTTTCACCCTCTTGTTGTTGCCAATGTGTCAACGTCTTGCCGGTACTTCTATACACCTCCAGCGCACGGGTAATCCGCTGTGGGTCGTTGGGGTGAATTCTCTCACCACTAATTGGGTCTACACCACGTAATTCATCGTGTAATTTAGACCAACCCAAGCGTTGTGCCTGCTGTGTTATTTCGTCCCGTATCTTTTCATCTGACTTAGGTAGTGGCGAAATTCCATTTATCAAGGCATTAAAGTACATCATTGTACCTCCAGCCAAAATTGGCACCTTGCCACGCGCTAAAATATCGCCAATAAGCGCATTAGTGTCGTTTACAAATTGCGACACCGAATAGCTTTGTGCAGGGTCGATAATATCAATAAGATGATGTACTACACCTGCTTGCTCTTCCTGCGTTGGCTTCGCAGTGCCGATGTCCATACCTTTATATACAAGGGCTGAATCAACACTAATTACTTCGCTTTCAACCTTGGCCGCTATATCAAGCGCCAAGCCTGTCTTGCCTGATGCCGTGGGGCCCATAATTGCTATTACTGGCAATGCAGAATTTATGCCATTGGACACCTTATTCTCCCCATACATCTAGCACTGAATTTAAGGGGCGCACTTTAGCAAATTGCTCAATAATTTCCCATTGTTTCACTTCGCTCTGCTGATCCAACCAGTACCACAGCGCATTTGATGTCTCTTCATCTAAAACATGTTCAGGCAAAACCAATGATTTTACGGCATCATCAAGTGAATTTACTTCATCATTTAGTTCAACTAATAAGAAGTATTCAAACCACTTGAGCCACGGCAAGTGCCTGGTGCCGGCCGGCACCTGTTGCAGCCGATATTTGCCAGCCACTTTATTCACTTCAAAATGCGCGTCGTTTAACAGTGTAACCAGTTGCTCAT
This sequence comes from Alteromonas sp. 07-89-2, assembly GCF_013113925.1. Taxonomy (NCBI): domain Bacteria; kingdom Pseudomonadati; phylum Pseudomonadota; class Gammaproteobacteria; order Alteromonadales; family Alteromonadaceae; genus Alteromonas; species Alteromonas sp. 07-89-2. The sequence continues at coordinate 73,200 of NZ_VTYM01000003.1, forward strand.
TGACATTATTGAGCGAAACAGCAACGGGCATTAACAACGGTTGCCCATGCTGCGCTTTTAAAAATAGTTCGCTTAACCAGATACTTGCAACTTTAGTTGCACAAAGAAGGTAAATTTTTTCTGATTTTGGGTAAATTCTACACTGGGAAGTTAGATTAACGTGCTCTACACCGGCTATTGGGTCTGCATTGTTGTTAATAATGTCGCTATTTGGCGTCATTAACGCATTGTAATTTGACTGATATGCCGCGCTTGGCCCTCGACTTTGCTTATGTGTAGCGCCACCACTTCGTCCGCCACTGGCACTCCCCGAGGATGTATTTCTTGGACTGCCTGTAAATTGCCCATAAGGCTGTGGCGCGCCTTGAGAGACTCCCCCCGTCGAGTAACGAGAAGACTCATTGAACGCCTGTGCATTATCCGACGTTTGATTCTGTAAAGGCCTAATGTAATCGTGTTCTACCTGAGAAGACATGAAATCTGAGCCCGAAGGACGGTTTGCGTCCATTCCTGATAAAGGCTGTTCGTCGGTCATGGCGTGCAGCGCATCACTCACGGTTTTACAGATAAAGTCGTGCACCAATCTGCCTTGTTGAAACCTCACCTCATGCTTGGCGGGATGAACATTTACATCCACATCTTTAGGGTTAACCGTTAAGTACACCACAAAGCTTGGTTGCTCCAGCACACCCCAAACGCTTTCGTACGCTTGGCGAATAGCGTGCATAATAAGCTTATCTCGCATGCCTCTGCCGTTAACAAAACTGAACTGGCAATCATTACTGCTGCGAAGCATGGCCTCATTACCTAGCCAAGCATCAATGTGAAGACCTTCATACTCAGTACTAATATGTACGGCGTTTTGAACAAACTTTTGTCCAACCACAGCGCCAATTCGGGTGGCTAAACTGCCTGCTTTGTCGGCGATAAAGCGCTTTGCTACTTTATCGTTGTGTTTTAAAACAAATGAAACCTTGGGATAGCTCAGTGCTATGCGTTTTATGACTTCTTCAATATGCTGAAATTCGGTTTTTTCGGTGCGTAAAAACTTACGTCTTGCTGGCGTGTTGTAAAACAGATCTGCCACGTCAATTGTGGTGCCAACAGGGTGGGCCGCTGGCTGGATATTTACCGCCATTTCCCTACCCTCACAATAGGCCTGCCACGCCTCACCTTGAGACTCAGTGCGCGATGTCAGTGTTAACCGGCTTACCGAGCTAATACTGGCCAGCGCTTCGCCACGAAAGCCAAGAGAGAGAATTTGTTCTAAGTCATCCAGCGTGGTGATTTTGCTGGTTGCATGGCGACTCAAGGCCAGCTGCAGTTCACTTTTGACAATGCCTGACCCATTGTCTTTTATTCGAATGCGTTTGTGGCCACCTTTTTCAATATCGACTTCTATTTTGGTGGCACCAGCATCAAGGCTGTTTTCTAGTAATTCTTTAACCACAGACGCGGGGCGCTCAACCACTTCACCAGCGGCAATCTGGTTTGCAAGTTGGGGAGATAAAAGCTGTATAGGCAAAGGACTACCCTATGATTTTAACTATATGGATTCGTGGCGATACGATATGTAAGTGCAATAAGTGCTGAAAAAGCCGATGAAACAAAACCTTGGTTTATGTTCTCGGAATATTTAGTACCTGCCCTACGCGTACAACATCACTTGAAAGATCATTCGCTGCTTTGATGCTGCTTACTTTTACATTGTAACGCTGTGCTAATAACGAGAGCGACTCGCCGCTTCTTACTTTGTGCGTTCGGTTGTTCGCCCTTTCTTGTGCCCACAGTGTACCATCAGGGGGAACTTGCTTGAAGTAACGCTTAGTCGCATTAAACATGGCATTCGCTAAGCGTTCGCGATGTTTTGACCAGTTCAGATTCTTCTCTTCTTGCGGATTAGAAATGAAACCAACTTCGACCAAAATAGAGGGGATGTCAGGCGCGGTCAAAACTGCAAAACTGGCGGCTTGTGGTTTTCTTTTATGCAGACTGGTCACCTGCTTTAGCTCTTCAACCACTTTATTACCTAAATCGTGGCTGGTTGCCATACTGTGATCCATCGATAAACCCAGTATGGTTTCAGTAAGATATCGCTCGCTTGATTTGTCATTGATCACTTCAGCTGCACCACCGAGTAATTCAGAGTGACGTTCAGATTTCTCTAGCCAGCGGCCTAATTCAGTGTCTGCTCTTCGCATGGATAGTACCCACACCGAACCACCTCGCGGTTGAGGCTGACTAAACGCATCGGCGTGGATGGAAATAAGCAAATCGGCTTTTTTCTCGCGCGCAATTTCAGGACGTCGATTAGGAGAGACATAATAATCATCGCCACGAGTCATGATGGCGCGCATACCTCGCTCTCGGTTTATCATGTCTTCCAGTTTTTTGGCGATACTCAGGGTGATGTGCTTTTCATAGGTACCAGCCGGACCAATTGAACCTGGATCATGACCACCATGCCCGGCGTCGATGGCGACGATAATGTCTCGGTCTCGGGCACTGGTAGAATCATCAATAACGACAGAGCCAGTTGATGCCGACGCTGATAACGTTGGCGTTGGCTTCGGCGCACTATCTGGTAAATCCACAACCAGCCTGTGTCCGTAAGCACCATCGGGGGTTACTGCAAATAACGAGGGCTTTGTATTTCTATTGAGCTCAACAACCACTCTGGCAGATGACTTGTTTTTCGGCGTGGAGTAGCGCAGCTTTTTAATCAAATCACCGCTGTTTTCAATACCAGAAAGCTTAGCGGTGTCGCTGGTGTTGTTAAGATCGATGACAAGCCGAAGCGGATTTTTGAGCGTAAAATAGGTGAACTCTGGCGCTGATTTCATATCGAAAACAACGCGCGTATTGTCCGGCGACGGCCATATCCTAACCCCGTCGATGTTATTTTGCGCACCGTGTGCGAATTGCACGACGAAACACAATAATAATACCGAAACTATACTGCGCACCATAATTAGCCTTTCTGTTATTGTTATGCTGCTCTCGTCAACTCCGGAGCGGCTATTTATTCAGTTTTTCTTTCATTTCGCATTTGCGCTAAACGCGCTTGCATTGCTGAAGCAATTTCGCACCGTGGGCACTTTTTGCTTCCAAATTAAACTGCCTACCCGATGGCGTAATATTTATACTAATCACTAAGTCTGGGGATGCCAAGTATTCGCCCCCTTTTTCCGACCATTCAATAAGCGCGACAGCGCCCGAATCAAAGTAATCGCGAATTCCCATGAACTCTAACTCTTCTGGGTCGGCTAAGCGATACAGGTCGAAGTGATAGATATTGACGCCGTCCAACTCATAAGGTTCAACCAATGTATAGGTTGGACTTTTAACGCTACCTGAATGACCTAAAGATTGAATGAAATATCGGCTAAATGTCGTTTTCCCTGCACCTAAGTCGCCGTTTAAATAAATAACAGCATCGGTAGGGAGTTGACTCGAAACGGCCTGCGCTAAATCTCTGGCAAGCTGCGCTGTATCATCTACTTCATTAGCAAAAAAAGAGGTATGCGGGTAAGACATCAACAATATTCCACGGTAATAGAAAGAAACACAGTAGATGCCTGCCCGTTCAAGACAAAACCACGCTAACTAGTGGTTTATAAGCGCACGTACTGCGTCAAACAAATCGCTCGCTATCATACCACGTTGACCATACAGTTGGGCAATATCATCGCCAGCCTTAGCATGAAGCACTACACCATATTTCGCTGCAATATCTGTTTCTACGCCTTGCGCGAGCAACGCGCCCAATATTCCGCTTAATACATCACCACTTCCTGCGGTAGCCATGCCAGGATTACCGTGACGGCAAACCCAGGTTTTCTTTTCATTGTCGATAAGCGTACCCGCCCCTTTTAGCACACAGACCGCATGGTATCGCTGTGAGCACTGCCTTGCGTAGTTAAAACGGTCGCTTTCTACATCATCAATAGAAACACCAAGTAAACGCGCAGCCTCGCCTGCGTGAGGGGTTAAAATACTGTCAGACAAGGTGTACGCGGTTGACTGCTGACACAACAGATTTAGCGCGTCAGCATCAATGACCACAGGCTTATTTTGGCTTTGACAGTGCTTCATGGTGGTTTCAAATGCGCCTTCTGCCCATTCATCTTGCCCAAGACCCGGTCCAATAACCACACAGGTTGCCCAAGCTAATGCATCTTCCAAATTAAAGTCGGTGACCATGAGTTCAGGTCTGCCTGCACTGACCTGAACGACTGACGACTCATGGGTATACACGCGTACCATGCCCGCACCACTTCTCAGTGCGGCTTCACTGGCGAGTCGAATGGCACCTGCTGTTCCGCGGTTACCGCCAATGCACAATAGTCGACCGTAAGTCCCTTTATGACTGTTAATCTCCCGTGGCCCCATACCTTTAAAGTGGTCGATATTTAGCATGGTCGCGCTCGCTTTAGCTAATGCTTGGAACGCTTTGCCGATACCCAAGTCCGCATACACCAACTTACCGCACGATTGTTTACCCGCACCAGTAACAAGCCCCGGCTTAATGCCCACAAAAGTAACGGTGATATCAGCCTGAACACATCGCCCCAGGCTCTGTCCTGTATTTGCATCAAGCCCTGACGGCACATCAACGCTTACTACCGGCGTTGATGACGCATTCACCGCATCAATGATGTCTGCAAACTCATTGCGAATATAGCTATTAATACCTGTACCAAGAAGCGCATCAATCACTACGTCAGACTTCTCGAGGAGCGCAGCGTCAAACCCATTGATACTGCCACCTGAATCGAGCCAGCGCTGTTGTGCTTTGCCAGCATCACCTTCCAGCGTACGTTCAGGCTCAACCGCACATAAATGCACTTGTTTACCCGCAAGTTTTGCGTTTATTGCTGCAATGTAGCCGTCACCCGCATTGTTACCTTGGCCCACCAGCACTAAGTAAACGTCTGAGTTTGGCATAAGCTCAAGACACTGCTTAAACACCACATCGCCGGCTCGTTGCATCAACGTGAACATATCGCAGCCCGAATCCGCGGCGGCTTGTCCCTCATTTTCCCTAACCTGATCGGCCCGAAATAATTTGTATGATAAACTTGATGTTAATTGAGTATCTAGCATGAGCACATGTCCGAATTTAGTTCTATCGACCTTGTTGAATTAACCAACAATATCAAGGCTTGGGGTACAGCGCTAGGCTTTCAGCAGGTTGGCATCAGCGATATTGATCTACATCAGCACGAGGCACACCTTCAGGAATGGTTAGACAATGGGTATCACGGTGACATGGCCTTTATGGAAAGTCATGGGATGAAGCGTGCCCGCCCTGATGAGTTGGTCCCAGGGACATTACGGGTTATAAGCGTTCGCATGAACTACTTACCTCCTGACGCCTCGTTTGCTAAGCATTTAAAAAAGCCAGAAATAGGATACATCAGCCGCTATGCATTGGGCCGTGACTACCACAAAGTGCTGCGCAAACGTCTGAAGCAATTGGGAGAGAAAATCACCGCATCCCTGGCGCATACCCAATATCGCCCGTTTGTAGACTCAGCCCCCGTATTGGAACACGCTATTGCTGAAAAAGCGGGTATTGGTTGGACGGGGAAACACAGCCTGACACTCAACAAAGAAGCCGGCTCTTGGTTCTTCTTAGGTGAGCTGTTCATCAATTTGCCATTACCCACTGACTCACCAATTGAAGAGGGTTGCGGCACCTGCACGGCGTGTCTAACCATCTGCCCGACCAATGCAATTGTTGCGCCTTATAAAGTAGATGCCCGTCGCTGTATTTCCTATCTCACCATTGAATCAGACAAAGATATTCCCGAAGATTTGCGCCCCATGATGGGCAATCGCATCTATGGCTGTGACGATTGCCAACTTGTTTGCCCTTGGAATCGCTTTGCCGATGTTACCAGTGAAGAAGATTTCCACCCGCGACAAGTACTACACGGCCAAAGTCTCAATGCGCTTTTCGGCTGGTCTGAAGAAACCTTCTTACGCAATACGGAAGGCTCTCCCATCAGGCGGATTGGCTTTGAGAAGTGGCAGCGTAATATTGCCGTTGCGTTAGGAAACGCTCCGTATGATGAACAAAGCATTCTGCTTTTGAAAGAAAGACGAGGGAGCGTGAGTGACTTGGTGGACAGACATATTGATTGGGCCCTTAAGCGGCAGCAAGAGAAGCAACAAGCGTCTGATGCAAAAAACAGGCAGCAAGCGCGGCTCATTCGCGTAATTGAAAAAGGCTTACCAAGAGACGCCTAACGCAGTACACGCTTGAATAAGGCATACCGCGAATTCATTTAGTTTAGGTATATAGGTTTTAGGCTTAACCCGCCGAAGCAAGCTGACTGTTTAAATCGGCCTGAGTGCTATTCCGATAACGCACACGAGCATTTGGCGAATGGGATGCGGCGAAAGAAACGTTAAGTTTGAGGCCTCGCTGTGCCACTTGCGTGGTTATGATGGGCGAGCCGAATTCCCACCACGGCTCCTGTTCCAATGCTTCAATAACTCGCGACAGCTCAGTTTCAGAACCGTCATACTCACCTGTTATTTCGCAATGTCCGTTCTCACATTTTACCGAGTCTAAAACAAAGCGCTCGTTGTTAGGCGGCAGCGCAAAAAACGTATTGAGTGAGCCTTCGGTTTTCGTGTAGAAAACCTCTGGCGCCATGATTTGGATATTCTCAGCAACGGGGGCAATATTCATCTCGTCGTTTTTCGTAACGCTTGTATCCAAGAGCACCGCACCTGCTTCATTTGAAACCAACTTGGCGGCGGGCTTAATAACTTTCAGCTCACTCGTTTCCGTGGCGCGAGAGCGCGCTAACACATTGGTTAGTCGCTCTTTTTCTGCATTGGATTCACTGAGTTGGTGTTGATAGCCAGAAAATTTATACCCTGCTATCAATGCAAACGCTATCAGCAACAACACAAGCCACGTTTTCATTTTACTTCCTTTATCGAAGTCGCTTACTTGTGATATTGCTTACTAAGTTCATGTACCGCATTAACGAACACACCTGCATTTTCAGGTGGTACGTCTAGATGGATACCGTGACCTAAATTAAATACGTGACCGCTACCTTCACCGTAACCTTCTAGAATGGACGCCACTTCTTGCTCAATTCTTTGCGGTTGAGCATACAGCATTGATGGATCCATATTACCTTGAAGTGCAACTTTATCGCCAATGCGCGCACGCGCTTCTTTAATGTCGATAGTCCAGTCTAAACCTACTGCGTCACAGCCTGTCGCCGCAATCGATTCTAGCCACATGCCACCGTTTTTGGTGAACAAGGTAACAGGTACTTTACGGCCTTCATTTTCTCGGGTCAGCCCACTTACAATGCGTTCCATGTACTGAAGCGAGAATTCTTTGTAGTCACGTGGAGATAACACGCCACCCCAAGTATCAAATACCATGACTGACTGCGCGCCAGCAGCGATTTGAGCATTTAAATACTCGGTAACAGAATCAGCCAGTTTTGCTAGTAACGCATGAAGCGTTGCTGGCTCAGCAAATGCCATTTTCTTGATTTTGGTAAAGGCTTTACTTGAACCACCTTCAATCATGTAAGTCGCGAGTGTCCAAGGGCTTCCAGAAAAACCAATTAATGGCACTTCACCTTTAAGCTCACGGCGAATAGTACGAACGGCATTCATTACGTACTGTAATTCACCTTCTGGATCAGGAAGGCCGATTTTATCCACATCCGCTTTACACGTGATTGGATTTTTAAAGCGAGGGCCTTCACCTGTTTCAAAGTAAAGACCGAGGCCCATCGCATCTGGAATGGTCAAAATATCCGAAAAGAGAATTGCAGCGTCGAGAGGAAAACGACGTAAAGGTTGTAGCGTCACCTCACATGCAAGTTCTGCATTCTTGCACAACGACATAAAATCGCCTGCTACTGCACGAGTCGCTTTGTACTCTGGGAGGTAGCGCCCGGCTTGTCGCATCATCCATACAGGTGTGACATCAACCGGCTGCTTAAGTAACGCACGTAAGTAACGATCGTTCTTTAACGCGGGCTTATCAACACTGGGGAAATTTTGCGACATATAACTCACCTAAATTACTGAAGATATTTGAGCGCGAAAGTATACCAGTATTCTTAACTAAGGTGTGCTAAAACCTGTATTAAAAAATCAATGTTTTAACGACAAATCGGTGTAGTGTCGATTATTAAAGACAAACAATACTTGAACATTACTTTAAAAAGACGCTTGCACTTAAAGTGAGTGTTTGCTATTACTATAACCGTTAAAGAAAAGAAGCCCTACATGGGACCGTGCTAAACTTATTGAAACCCTGCCTCGGCAGGGTTTTTTATTTGTCGCCGATTAGAGACACCGTTTCAGCAATTAATTGTCCTGCAATAGACACTTTCGGTGGAATAGTCGGCAGCGCATCTATATCAAACCATTGCGCATCATCTATCTCGTTCTCCTGACAACGAATTTCCCCTTCGTCATACTCGGCAATAAACCCGACCATTAAGGAATGTGGAAATGGCCATGGTTGACTATTGTAATAGCGCAAGTTTTTAACCTTAACGCCTACTTCTTCGAAAACTTCTCTGTGTACCGCTTGCTCCAGACTTTCACCACTTTCTACAAAGCCTGCAAGAGTTGAATACATATTGGATTCACGATGGCGAACGCCTTTGGCCAAAAGTATTTTTTCGCTGTCGTGTATAGAAACAATGATACAGGGAGACACTCTTGGATAACTGCGATGTTGGCAGCGGTGACAATGCATTGCCATTTCCCAGTCTACGCGTTCAGTCTTGGCTCCACATTGCCCGCAAAATTGATGAGTACGCAAGAAGTGGATGTATTGCCAGGCTCGCCCAATAACGGAAAAGGCAATATCGTATTCGGCAAAAAGAAGCTGTCTAAGCGATACCCGTTCCCAACCGGGTTCGTCAACATGCTCAGCGCCCAAATCAACAACGTATACGGGCAGGTCTCTATGTGCCGTCTCATTGAGCGGCGGAAGTTGATGAATTTCATCGACATAAGATGCTAAAAATGGAATATCACTCAGGTAAGCAACGGGGATAGACTCAGACGATTCTTGTACTACAATTTTGCCGCGACTAAAAACCACCCACAGGGCTTGCTGAGCAGCTAGTTTCGCCTCATCCAACTTTATCATCATTGCACATCACTCCTGTTCTTTAATGCTTCATACTACACTAAATACTGAGCGTATAGATCGCCACCATACATTTTGAAACGAACTTTTTCGCGCAAAATTTGTGTCGCTAGTGCACAGTGTTATACTGAAACTTATTGTCGCTAAACGGGTAACACATCAAAATGTTGCAACAGTTAGAAAGCGTTAAATCAAAATGGGGCGGGAAAAGCCAGGTTATTGACCGCTGGTTAATGGACAGACAGGCACTGTTAGTTTCTTTCTGTGAACTAGCAGGTATTAACAAGCGAAGCGAGTGTTTACCTGACCCAGATGAAATAGACAACTTTTGCAGCGCATTACTCGATTATTTGTCGGTAGGACACTTTGAGGTTTTCGATATGTTGGTTGAAAACGACAATGAAGGCCTTGCACTACGAGATAAACTTTACCCCAGATTGACAAAAACCACTGACGCAGCACTCGCATTTAATGATACGTTTGCACAAGCAGTAACGCCCGAGCAGGCAGCTGAATTTGACTCAGCGCTAGCCAAGCTTGGTGAGACATTAGAAGAGCGTTTTGCCTTGGAAGATGAGTTAATAGCTCATGTACACACTAAAAAACGTGATCCAGAAGTGACGCTTTAATATAACAATGAAAGTCGAGTTTACGGTTATCATCAATGAACAAAACCACACTTATTCATAAGGCACGGGCTTATTGCGAGCAACGCGGCGCCAGATTCACACCGCTTAGAGAAAAGGTGTACGAAATTCTTGTTTCAAAGCACGGCCCTATGGGTGCTTATGAACTACTCGACTCTCTGAAAGAAACAGAGTCTAGTGCTAAACCTGCAACAGTCTATCGCGCCCTTGATTTTCTTCTCGATTTTGGGTTCATTCACCGTTTAGAGTCTACCAATGCGTTTGTGGCCTGCTATCATTTTGGCTGTAACCACCCTGTTCAGTTCCTAATTTGTGACAGCTGTGGTGATGTTGCTGAAATTCAATCTGAAGGTCTTCAAGAGACCCTTGATAGCCAAGCAAAGCAACACGGATTCAAAGTATCGAAACAAACTATAGAGGCCCATGGATTATGTGCCGATTGTCAACAAACGGAAGATCACGCTGCCCAGGAGAGTGTACATGAATGCTGATTTTGTGAACCCGTTTATTGCTGGTCTTTTGAACGTGCTTGAAACCATGGCTCAAACTAAATTGACGCCGGGCAAGCCCAAGCGCAAACAAAGTGATATCGCCAAAGGCGATGTATCGGGGTTAATTGGCATGGTGGGCCCTGACGTTCGCGGCTCTATGTCTATTACTTTTGACGAGTCTTTGGCCCTGACCATAATGGAGAGAATGGTGGGCGAGCGCCCTGAGAAGCTTGATGCAGAAGTAGGCGACATGGTTGGCGAAGTTACCAACATGATTTGCGGTAACGCAAAACGAGACCTTGCTGAGCGGGGTTACGAGTTTGGAATGGCAACACCCATCGTTGTATCAGGAAAGCAACATACGATTAGTCACCAGGTTGATGGTGCTAAAATTATTCTTCCTTTCATGTGCGACGAAGGATTAGCGCATTTGGAAATCTGTTTTGACAAATAATTTCTGGCAGTCTGAAAAAATTACACTCGACAGCTACCCGAGAGGATTTCACCTGATAACACAGCAGGTGGAATCTGCACTACCCAGTATTCGTCATGTTGAAGTCGGCCTTTTGCACCTATGGCTTCAGCATACAAGCGCTAGTTTGACAATCAATGAAAATGCCGACCCTACAGTGAGGCATGATATGGAAGCGTTTTTCACCCATAGTGTAAAAGAAGAGCTTTCTTTTTTCAGGCATACTTATGAAGGTAAAGATGATATGCCTGCTCACTTAAAATCGAGTATACTAGGGTGTCAACTTACTATACCTGTCCAACAAGGCAAGCTTGCACTTGGCACGTGGCAGGGTATCATGCTCGGCGAACACCGAGATCATGGTGGAAGACGAACAATTATTGCCACATTACAAGGGATCGCAGCCTAACCCATATTATAAATGGCACAATTTGTGCTAGCGTTAAACGTTAAGCACAACACAAAATTATCAAAAATCGATAATCACTCAACGTTAAACAGGATGTGACTATGAAACAACACTTTAAAATGGCAGCGCTATCTCTTGCTGTAATTTCTGCAACTAATGCATTTGCACAAGACTCTTCTGAGCCAGAGTACAAAAACTGGTTTGGTATTTCAGGTATGCATTACAACACTGACGAATCGCGTCCGCTTTCTCTTACTGAAGGCGAAGTATATGACGACGGTTTAGGTGCGACATTCGAATACGGATTCCGTTTCACTCAAAGCTGGGCTGCACGTGTAGAGTTCACAAAATTGTCTGTAGACTTCCGTGACGGCGGTGATGAGAGCGGCGAAATGACTGGCGTAGATGCTATGTACTTTATGCCAAACGATGCATGGTTCGTTTTTGGTGGTGTTAAACGCCAATCAGTTGGTGATTCAACGACACTTGGTAACATCGGTATCGGTAAACACTGGAAAGTAGGTGAAACTGCTCGCCTAATCACAGAAATCGCGACATACCACGATTTCGGCGAAAGCTATAACGATTACAGCGTTAAAGTAGGTCTTGCAATTCCATTTGGTAAGAGCACACCTTCTGCGCCTAAAGACAGCGACAACGATGGCGTTGTAGATAGCAAAGACCAGTGCCCAATGACACCAGCAGGTGTTCGTGTTGACGCAAATGGTTGTAGCATCGATGATGATAACGATGGCGTTCTAAACAACGTTGACCAGTGTCCTAACACTCCAGCTGGCACTAAAGTAGATGCAACTGGCTGTGCAATTAAAGATTCGGACAACGACGGCGTTGTAGACAGCAAAGATATGTGCCCAGATACACCAGCTGGCGTAAAAGTTGATGCAAAAGGTTGTACAGTATTTGACGAAGAGACGGTAGAAATCACACTACGCGTTCTATTCGACAACGAAAGTGCTGTAGTTAAAATGCCAAAAGATCCAGAAATCTCTGAATTTGCTGAGTTCATGAAGCAGTATCCTTCAACAACTGCGGTAATTGAAGGTCACACTTCTGCACCAGGTAGTGAAGCTTACAATATGGACCTTTCTAAGCGTCGTGCTGCGAACTTCAAAGAAGTAATGGTAGACATGTACGGTATCGAAGGTTCTCGTTTAGAGACTATCGGTTACGGCGAAACTCAGCTTCTAGACAATGGTAAGAATGCTGAAGCACACCGTGTTAACCGTCGCATTTCAGTGACAGTTAAAGACACAGTGAAAGTAGCTGAAGAAAAGTAATTCATTGTATATGAATTGAAAAAGGCGCCCTACGGCGCCTTTTTTGTGTCTGAAATACTTTAACTTGTTAACCCTTAAAATGTAGACCGTGGCCACGGTCGAAGCCTTTAGTCGCTAAAAGAGGGGCTAATATTCGTCGGCTATGGCAGGGCCTGCATAGTTGTCAAATCGTGAGAATTGGCCTTGGAACGTAAGTCGACAGGTACCAATTGGGCCGTTACGCTGTTTACCAATAATAATCTCTGCAATTCCCTTATACTCACTGTTTTCGTGATAAACCTCATCACGATAAATAAACATAATAAGGTCGGCATCCTGCTCGATTGAGCCAGACTCACGAAGGTCAGAGTTTACAGGACGTTTATCGGCGCGTTGTTCTAGCGTACGGTTAAGCTGTGAAAGAGCAACTACCGGCACTTCAAGCTCTTTAGCCAATGCTTTCAATGAGCGAGAGATCTCTGCAATTTCCAATGTTCGGTTATCGCTAAGAGAAGGTACGCGCATCAACTGAAGATAATCCACCATGATTAGACTGATTCCGCCGCGTTCGCGAGCGAGTTTTCTTGCGCGACTTCGCACGTCCATTGGTGTAAGGCCTGATGAATCATCAACAAACAAACAATCTTTGTCTTTAAGCATCGCCATGGTGTTGGAGATACGTGCCCAATCTTCATCATCCAGCTGAGCAGTACGAATTTTGGTTTGGTCAACGCGGCTTAATGACGCCAACATACGCATCATGATTTGTTCTGAGGGCATCTCAAGACTGAAAACAAGTACAGGTTTGTCTTCCGCCATCATGGCGTTTTCAATCAAGTTCATGGCGAAGGTGGTCTTACCCATCGATGGACGAGCCGCCACGATAATAAGGTCAGAGGGCTGCATACCACTAGTCATTTTGTCTAGGTCGGTAAAGCCGGTAGTAACACCGGTAACGTCTTTATTGGTTTTCACCAATTCTTCTAGACGGTCAATGGTCTTCCCTAAGATAGACTCGACATCGCGAGGACCTTCGTTTTCACCAGTTCTTCGCTCGGCAATTTCAAATACTTTACTTTCGGCCAGGTCAAGAATGTCTGCACTGTCACGGCCTTCGGGGTTGTACCCAACTTCCGCTATTTCATGCGCCACGCCAATAAGCTCACGGGTTATCGCGCGCTCACTGATAATTTGCGCATAAGACACAACGTTCGCAGAACTTGGCGTGTTTTTGGCAAGTTCACCTAAGTAGGCAAAACCACCGGCATCTTCCAGTTCATCATGCTTTTCCAGCTCTTCTGATACTGTTATAAGATCTATTGGCTGGCTACTGTTTAGTAGTCGAGTGATAGCACGAAAGATAATTTGGTGTGAGCGATTGTAGAAATCGTTATCGGTAACAAGCTCCGCGACTTTGTCCCAGCTTTCAGGGTCAATAAGCATGCTGCCCAAAACAGATTGCTCAGCCTCAATGCTATGAGGTGGAACCTTCAATTTTTCAACATTCTTATCGTTTTTAGACGCAGACGCCACGAGTGAAACCTATTCCAATGCACAAAAGTCAGTTGGATATTATGCGCTTTTAACGTCCATCACTCAACAAAGGAAGTCGTCATTTTGTTGCGAAAGCGCAAAAAGACAACATCGTTTAAAGCGTTTTCTCCAGCTTTAAAAACGTACCATCAACCAAGGTGTAGGCGCTGCCACCTTCCTGAAAAATGAGTGTAGAACCCATGATTGCTGAATTATCAAGGCACGACAAACTTACTTCAGTAATCTTGTCGTCGCTAAAGCCGAGCGATGATGGAGAGGCTTTAAAAGCAGCATAAAAACCTTGATTACTGATATTTTTCGTTGAATACACCGGTGACTCACAAAATGCCTGATCGAGTTTAGCCGAGTCTGAAGCATAGGTTACCGAGCGACCCAAGAACTTTTCTGACTCTATTGATGAGTGAGCTGAAACACCTACATTATAGGCCTTAGTCACCACCCAAGTACCTTCGTAATAAGCGGGTTCCTGAACAGCACAGCCTAGCGTAAATGCGCATATTCCAAACGCACCAATAATTAGACTATGAAATCGCCAAAACCTTTTGACGTGTCCAACAATACTCAATTTAACCTCCAATCAAAAAATAACAAACCATGTGATGATGTGGGTGAAGCGTGCAGGTCCGCTAACTTGTAACTAAGAGCCATTAAAACGCACTTTTGTTACTTACAAACGCTCAGCTACACATTTTTAGCGACCAAACAAAAAAAGCTGCGATCATTCGCAGCTTTTCATTAATCACCACATGTCTGATTAATAAATGTGGACTAAATTCATTTTTTCAACCTAAAGTTTCAATTGTGTTGCCTATAGCTTATTCAGTTTTGGTCTATTTCAATTCGCCCGTGTACCGTAGAGATGTCTACATTTGCAGCCCCACCGTTGTGGATAAAGCGTAGCCAGCTACCTGGGCCATATTTAGGCTTTTGCGACTTTTCATCACTGATATTGTTTACTATGTTGCCGCCAGCGTGCGTCTCAATATCAAATTGTGCCGATACGCCATCTTGAAAAACAAATTCCATCGCACCGCCTACAGAATTCGCTTTTACGCTACCGTTTTTATTAAGACCTAAACTTGCGTAAGTCCTTCCATTAACCGTATTGATTTGCAGTACGTCCACCGCTTGAAGTGACACATCGATTCGACCGTTGACGGTTTCTACTGATACGTCTGGGCTATCGGAAGTGATGTCGAGCTTGCCATTAACTGACGCAAAACTTACTGGCGTGTTTCCTGAGTGTGACGCTTCAATTTCGCCATTCACTGTTTCCGCCTCTAAACGGCCTCTCACATTCTCAAGCACGATATCGCCATTAACCGACTCAACTTCAACCCGCTCACCTATGTTTTTAAGGGTTACGTCGCCGTTTACCACCTCAACATCTACTGCTTTTGTTATACCTTCTGCAATAAGATCAGCATTGACCGCGGTGTAGTGGAGGTCGCTTGCTGAAGGTATGTAGATAACAAGGTCGTCGCCGTCTTTTCCTTTATTAAACCAGCTCTTTGAGTGGCGCTCGACTTCAACGTGTATAACCACAACATCTCCGCGTCTTTCAAAGATGAACTCTTCAGTTTGATCGCCCAGTTCACCGGTGACACGAACCTGAGACTTATCCCAAACTCGGATATCTGCTTTTCCGTTGATGTGCTCAATGTCCACTTTCGGCGAAGACGATGTGTCGATGGTCTTATCTACTTTTTCTCCTGCAAACGCCGCAGTAGCGATACTTAGCAGCGCAGTAGTAAGTAATACCTTGGCCCCCAAAGGTGCCATGAACGTATGCAAAAATGTGCTTTTCGTATTTATATTCATCTTTAAACCCTTATTAAATTTGCTGCCACTTTGGCGCGTGCACTCGCTCAATTAAGGCAATCTGCTGTTGATATACGTGATGCAGCATTTTGATTAATGCTGAGTTGTCTGGATCGTCCTTTAATGCCGCTTTAATAACATCTGCAGCATCGTCCAATTCTTTTAATTGCTCTTGCCAATCTTCAGTTAGCGCCGTTGTACTTTCATAACTAGCAAGAAGACTATTCACTTGTTGTTGCTGCTGCATACTCATTGCGTCAATCAGGGCATAGCCATCGCTTCGACTTTCATCAGCTTTAAACGCAAAAGGAGCCGCAAACCACAATACAGTAACTAAACAAACGCTTGCGGCTATTGCCATCCACTGTTTTGATGTAACCGTAGATGATGAAGCGTCGTCTTGTGAAGCGTCGCCTTGCTGCGATGTTATGCCGAGTTCAATACCTCGCCACAAATCTCGTTCTGGCTGCTTCTCTTTCGATATCTCAGAAATATGCTGAGCAAGCTTGTCGTCAAAATTACTCATCATCGACTCCCATAAAATCTTTCAATAATTGCTTAGCACGGAAAAATTGTGCTTTGCTTGAGCCCACTGCCATGTTCAACATGCTGGCAATGTCTTCATGTCTGTAACCTTCAATTGCATGGAGGACAAAAACCATTCTGGCTCGCACGGGTAAGCGAATAACTAGTGCTTCTAAATCCACATCGGTGCTGTTTTCTTCAGCCGGCATCTCGTTAATGCCGCTGCTTTCCAAGTTAAACATGCGCTGCACCCACCCTTTCTGCTTACGCATATAAGAGATGGTAATGTTTGCCGTAACGCTGTGTAACCACGTGGAAAATTGACTTTGCCCATCAAAATTACCCAATTTTTTCCATAGCTGAATAAAGACTTCTTGCGAGGCATCTTCTGCCATTCCCTTTTCACCTGTAAGCCGGTAACAAAGCGCGTAGACTCGCCCAATATGTTCATCGTAAAGGGACCGAAACGCCTGCTTATCGCCCTTTTTCGCTTTAGATATCAGCTCATTTTCGCTTTTATTACCAAACACCACATTGGCGTGTACAACACGTTGTTGTGTGTGTTCCATTCTTTTCTCTTTGTTATTTGTGGTGCTGATTAGCATTAGCACTTGTTAGTGTTATAAGGTTAGTCGTACCCTATAGTAGAAAGGTTTAAATGCACAAAAATATTTTTTGGAGATGCCATGTCTACCTCATTTTCTGTTAACGCTCTGTTTGCTGGAAAACCTCAGCCGCTAGGCCCTCGTGGGGCACCAAGCAGTATTGTTAAAGCCCCCGTCGACGCGTTAACGGTGCATATGGACAGAACCGATGAAGACGAACAGGCCAACAAACGGCTTCACGGTGGACCGGAGAAAGTGCTGCATCAGTTCAACCCGACCAACTATCTGACATTAAGAAAGCATTTTCCTGAAGGCGAATTTTCGCTGGGCAGCATTGGCGAAAACATCAGTGTAGAGGGCATGGACGATGCTACCGTTTATATTGGCGATATATGGAAGTTCGGCGAGGTAGAACTGCAAGTAAGTGCACCCCGTGCCCCTTGCAATAAAATCTCGCAACGCTTCGAAGTGCCCAATTTAGATAGATTTGTCGGAGAAAGAGGTATCACTGGCTGGTATTACCGGGTTATTAAAACCGGAACCATCAGTGTTGGCGACGAAGTAACACTACTGCACCGTGAGGACGATACCGTTAATGTTCACACTCTAATGCAGTGCGCACACACGAAAGCCGACAAAGCATTGGCTGAAAAGCTAGCTAAGCTGGAACCGCTTGATGATGAGTGGCGCGGAAAATGCCAGAAAATTGCGGGTAAGGTGGCGAATAAATAAACCACTGTTGTGAGGGTTTCGCTTAAAAAGACACTTTCTCACCTTCATTTAAAATTACCCAAGGCATAGCGGGGTCTAGTTGCTGCTTCATTTTCATCAGTCGAAATAACGCAGAATGTGAGGTTTTGTCGCCCATCATCCAACTGGCATTTCCATATCCCCAAGGCACTACGGCTTTACAGCCTAGGTCTTGGGCCGCAACAATGGCATCTTCTGGCGTAGTATGTACCTTGCGATACCATTTAGGTGAGGTTTCGCTGAAATAAGACGCTATAGGTAACAGGCAAACATCTATTTCCCCAAAGCGCGCTTTAATATCCTTGAAGTGCGGTGAATATCCCGTATCACCCGCAAAGAACAATGTTTTGCCTTCACTCTCAAATAACCAACCACCCCACAGTGTCGCATTGTCGTCCTCGTACAAATAAGGCACCCAAATTCGGTTACTGAAATGATGGGCAGGCACGAAGTGAATAGAGGTTTTGCCTACGTTTTTGCTGGTATACCACGCCATTTCTTTAATGGTGTAGCCTCTATTAGGGAAGTGCTCTGCGAAACCTAACGGAACAAGATATTCGGGCTTTGTGCCTAATTCGGCAATATCGGCTTTATTGAAATGATCATAGTGAATATGGGAATAAACCACAGCATCGGTTTGTGCGAGTTTGTCTTCACCTACCTCAGCGGGTTCGTTACGGCTGAACCCCTCCGCCAATCGAAAAGCCCAATTAACGGGCCAATCAAACTGCCCAAACACAGGGTCGATAAGTATTTGCTCACCACTTGCGGTGTTAAGTAAAAAACTGGCGTGCCCTAACCAGGTAACGGTAAACCCGGTGTTCGATTTCACTGTCGGGTTGTTGCCAACGAACTGACAATTTTGCATGTCACTTTCACATTCAATATCGGCAGACGCTGGGTAGCAATCATTAGTACACGTCACAGGGTATGCTTTAAAACCGTCGTAAATATTGCTGAATCTGTCCTCATAACCCGGCTCATTGGTGTACTTGATTACAGCATTGCTCTCTTCAACTCTCGTCACTTGATTAGGTGCTGCACACCCAGCTAGCATGTAGGTTGTTATAAAAAAGGTGGCGATATACTGCTTCACTTGCTTTAGTCCCTTAATGTCTCGCTCGCTAACGAATAACTAGATTGGCTAACAGTCTAATTAGTAGCATGCAATTCGCCACCTTTTATTTGTAACAAGTTGACCGTCTCTTTATCGGAAGAGAGCTGGCTGGCTTGCTCGTTCCTTATTTAATTCTTCGCTGTTAAAGACTCACGCTCATTGTTGTAACGTACTTTCTGGCCCGCACGCAGGCGTTCAGCTCCTCTCACCACAACCGAGCGCTTCGGGTTCACATCGCCAAACACTTCAATTCTATCGCCCATGCCCACCCCGGTTGTCACCTTAACCTGCTCCGCTTCATTATTTTCATTGAGCTGATAAATAAAGGTGCCCGACTTTCTTAGTACCAGTGCATCGCGGGGTATGGTGACACCATCATGAGTATCGCTGCTGGGCAACGCCACACGCACTGCACTGCCTATAGGAAAGTCACCGGGGTTGATGGCGATTCGTAGCTCCATCATGCGCGATGTACTGTTGCCTACCGGTACAATGGCACGAATAGATTCTTCTACCTGGTTCACGTTATTGTGAACGCTTACGCTCATGCCGTTAGCAATATAGGGTAATACGTTGAGCGGTGCGCGCACCTGAACTTCAACGCTATCAGGGTTTACCACGCGAAGCAGGGTTTGCCCTACCCCAGTGTATTCGCCCGGCGACTGCAGCCTTTCAACCACCAAAGCCGTAAAGGGAGCACGAATACTGCTTTGTGCTATCTGATATTCGGTGAATTCTAAATCCAATTTGGCTTGCGCTAACTCCTGCTTAGCATTCTCTAAGTCAGCTTCCACTTCCTCTAACTCACCTCTGGACGTGTTTTGACTGGCCTGAAGGTTTTTGTACCTCGCGAGACGTTTGGTAAACAGTTCAACCTGCGACTGCCATCTTGCAATATTTGAGGCATTTTGATTGCGGGTAATACTTAAGCGAGTATCGTCGACTTTAACTAAAGGCTCCCCCGCTTTTACCACATCACCTACCTCTGCCATCCAAGTGATGCGACCGTCTACCTCAGAGGCTAGGTTCGCATCGATAACGCTAAGTACCGTTCCAGGAACCCAGGTAAGTTGCGAAATCGCTTGCTCTCTGGCTTCATCTATTTGTACCAGCACCGGCGGTGGTTGATTGCTATCCTGTGCTTGTGCGCTCAACGATACACTGCTTGCAAATAAGGTAAACAAACTAAGGGCGAGAGTAGAAGTCATTGCTTTCATGGTTGTCTTTTCCTTACACATTATCGTTGTATTTATTTTGTTTTACGGTGGATGAGGTAGTCGGTGAAGCGCCAGTGCTCTCTATGCGCTCGGCCAGGGGTTTGAGTATATTTACAGATGACGTTGAAGCCGTCATGCGCAGCAAGGTAGGCAGTAATAGCAAGGTGAATATGGTACTCACCGTCATTCCTCCCACAATAACAGCCGCAAGACCTCGGTAAATAACGCTGCCTGCACCAGGTAGTAACAGCAGGGGCAGCATGCCAAAGATTGAGGTCATCGTGCTCATAAAGATAGGCCGTAAACGTAGTTTGATGGCTTGTTCTACCGCGTCATCACGGGTCAGCCCTTCTTGCTCTCCTATGCGAGTCTGATGCACAAGTAAAATGGCATTGTTTACTACAAGCCCTAACAAAATAATAAAGCCAATCATGGTTAACAGATCCATGGGCTGGAAGGTAAAGATGTTCATGATACGAATAGCAATCACCCCGCCCACCGTGGCTAGCGGAATAGAAAGTACTACCAGCACGCTGTCTTTTAACGATTTAAACAGCCCCGCCATTAACAGCAGTAGCAACACCATGGCAAAAAGAAAGTTATCAGCCATCGAGGCAATAGCGCCTTTTAGGCTATCCGCGCTGCCACCATAATTAATAGCGCCATCGGAAGGCATCATGGCCATAATGGCGGGCTCAACCTCAGAGGCAATGACTTTCATGGCTTCTTCTAAACTCATACCCTCTGGCGGATTGACGTTTAGCGTAAGGGTTCTTCGAGCATCAATGCGCTGAATACGGCTTGGTCCTACGGCTCTTTCAATACCTACCAGTTCGCCTAATTGCACCACCTCGCCTGATGGCGTCATAACTGGCGTGCTGTTTAAGTCTTCGGGTGTAAACCAGGGGGCTGAGCGAAAGATAATATTCATGCGTTTGTTGCCATCGAAGTACTCCCCCACATACATACCATCACCCATGGCACGTACCAGGTTCCCCATACTGCCCCGATTTAACCCAACTTCCATCATTCGGCTGTCATTAGGGTAAAAGCGAAGCTCTGGTTCGGCTTGCTCTAGAGGAGGATTCGAACGCGCATTAGCGTTAGGGAAAACTTCTCTCAATTTGTCTAAACCTGCTTGCGCAGCAATGCCGAGCATGGCTTGGTCGGTACCTTGAAGATGTATGTCGATTGAGCGACCGTTTCCAAAGCCACCGAACAAATTACCTTGTTGTGAAAAGGTCTGTGTATCCGGCAAATCCTTTAAAATTTCATCGCGAACAATGGCTTCTAACTCTTTGACCTTAGACTGATCTTTAGCGCGCACACCCAAATTTCCGCCATTTGGCCACGTAATAATGTAGTAGTTTTTCAGCGCTGGCTGCTTTTCTCCGTCCATATAGGGCTGCAGTCGCTCTTTGATAATTGGCATCACTTCTTCACTAATAAAGTTTTCACTGGCACCCGCAGGCAAACTTAAGAAGGCGTCAACGGCATCGCGTTTTACGGGCGGCAAATAATCCATAGAAGGCATAAGCAAAACACTACCTGTAATAGGCACGCCCATGAGTGTTATGACTAATACAAGGCGGCGAAGCGGCGTACTTGATAGCGACATAATAGCCCGGGTTATCTTAGCCCATACCCGCTGTAAGCTATCAGCTGGCATGTTGCCATTGAGGTATCGAGCGGCAACAACAGGCAATACCGTTACCGCAACCACTAGCGACATACACACTGCAATGGCTATGGTAAGAGCGAGGTCAGCAAACAATTGCCCTTCAACATCTTCCAAAAACATTACGGGAATAAAAATAGCAACGGTGGTGGCTGTTGACGCCATGAGGGCACCAAACACTTCTTTCGTTCCCCGATGGGCACAACCCTCCATGTGCGTTTGTGAATTTGGGTCTTTATTTTCGATTTCGGCTTCGGCGCTCTTGCGTGTTCTTACAATGTTTTCGAGCACGACAATAGCGGCATCTAGCACCATACCTACCGCAAAGGCGAGTCCTGCCAGTGAAATGATATTGAGCGAGCGACCGGTAAGCTGAAGCACCACAAAAGTACTAAGTAGGGAGATTGGAATGGCCAATGCTACTATGAGCGTCGCCCGCAGCTGGCGCATAAAGAGCCAAAGCACGGCAATGGCAAGCAGCACGCCTATAAATAAATTGCTGGTAACTAGCTGCACCGCTCTATAGATAAAAACTGAGGCATCGAAGCTTTGCGCCATTACTAACTGTTCAGGGGCCAAGTCCTGTTCGTTTATTTGTGCAACTTTTGCTTTTACGGCTTCTAAGGTAGCTAAAACATTGGCGTTGTTTTGTCTGTCTACGCGAATAGATATAGCCGGATTGCCGTTTTGCACACTGTAGTTTGCACCGTCAGCGCGGGTGATTTTAATTTCGGCAATGTCATTTAGAGTGATAGGGCTGCCGTCTCGCCATTCAAGGATCATTTCACCCATTTGCGTAGGCTCGTAGCGACCTTCAAAACGCAGGGTATAGCGTCTTCTGCCCACATCGACAAAGCCGCCTGAAATATCATTCGCACGCCCCAACTCGTTGGCAACTTCCGTTAGGTCAATGCCTAACTGCGCCGCTTTAAACGGGTCAAAAACAATTTGAAACTCCTCAACGCCGCCAACCCCGCTTTCCATACGCGCCCTTGCAACGCCCGGGATAGATTCAAGCTGAGGTTTAATGACATCGGTAAAAAAGGTTACATAGGTATTAATTTCGTTTGGATTGCCCGGAAGGCGCTGAAGAAAAAAGTAGGTCAAAGCGGGGGCGTCTCCCCCACTTCCAGCAAGCATAATATTAGGGGACAAGGCATCGCGAGGTAGTGGCGGTACGCGATTCATGCGGCTAATCACTTCAATGAGCGTTTTCTGCATGTCCGTATCTAAACCAAACTCTAGATTAATCCAAGCGTTGCCTTGGTTTGCCCAAGCACTCATCGACTCAAGGCCAGGGATCCCTTGCAGCACTTCCTCTTGAGGCTCAATGATCTCAGATTCGATTTCTTGAGGCGACGCAGCGCGCCAAGAGGTCTGGATGTTAATATTCGGTCGTTCAATGTCAGGAAACAGCTGTACAGGTAAATTAAACAGGCTATATAGCCCTAAAAATACCAGCAGTGTTATTCCTATACTTACCCCAGTCGCGTTTTTTATTGCTTGCTTAGTGATGTCCATAATATGGCACTTATGCTTTTTATTGTTTGGTTTACTATAGGTCGCAGGAATGACAGAAAAAGTTTAAAGCCATGACACTAAGAATTTCAGCGATTATTAACATTTTGTTTAAATACCGTTTAAAAAACGTTATTTATCGCAGATGAGTGGACCTCAAAAGTACGCCATTTGTCGGCGCTGGACATATTTGCTTACACCCATCGTTAATTAGGCGTCGCGACGTGGAGTGAGGGTAGGGATATTTTAAACTTGCCAGCGCCTTCTGGGTGGGCAATCATCTATGCGGATTGGTATTGATCTTAAGTATCGGACAAAAATTTAGAGCAAAAAAAAAAGCCGCTCTAGGAGCGGCTTTTTTCAAATACGTCAGCGATTACGCTTCAGCAATGATGATCACTTTGATTGAAGTGATAACGTCAGAGTGAAGTTGTAAGTCGATGTCATACTCACCAGTCTCACGAAGAGTACCAGTAGGTAGTTTAACTTCTGCTTTTTGTACTTCAACGCCAGCTGCAGTGATTGCATCAGCGATGTCACGAGTACCAACAGAGCCAAATAGTTTACCTTCGTCACCAGCAGGAGCTGCGATTGTAACTTCAGCAAGCTCAGCAACTTTTTCAGCGCGTGCGTTAGCAGCAGCTAGTTGCTCAGCAATTTTCGCTTCAAGTTCAGCACGACGTGCTTCGAACTTTTCAACGTTGTCTTTAGTTGCAGGAACCGCTTTACCCTGTGGGAAAAGGAAGTTACGAGCGTAACCAGACTTAACAGTCACTTGGTCGCCCAGGCCGCCAAGGTTGGCGATTTTATCTAGTAGGATGATATTCATCTTAGCTAACCCTTATATTCGCCAAATTACTTGTGTGAATCAGTGTACGGAAGCAACGCAAGGAAACGTGCGCGCTTGATCGCAGAAGACAGCTGACGCTGATATTTTGCGCTTGTACCAGTAATACGGCTAGGGACAATTTTACCGCTCTCAGTGATGTAGTTCTTAAGAGTAGCGATATCTTTGTAATCAATCTCAGTCACACCTTCTGCAGTGAAACGGCAGAACTTACGACGTCTGAAAAAACGAGCCATGGGTGATCTCCTTAAGCGTTGTCTTCAGTGGTTTCAGTTTTCTTTTCCGCGCGATCTTGGCGAGGAGCAGAATCGTCACGACGCTCACGACGAGGCTCTTCTTTCATCATTGGAGAAGGCTCAGTCACAGCAGTCTTAGTGCGCATAACCATGTTACGTAGGATCACATCGTTGAAACGGAAAGCATTTTCCAATTCATCAACAGCTTCTGCAGACGCTTCAGCATTGATTAGTACGTAGTGGGCTTTGTGCAGCTTTTCAATTGGGTAAGCCAGTTGACGACGGCCCCAATCTTCTAAACGATGAATCTGACCACCGTCTTGCTTTAGGATTGTGGTATAACGCTCGATCATACCAGGTACTTGTTCACTCTGATCAGGGTGAACCATAAATACGATTTCGTAATGACGCATTATAGCTCCTTACGGTTGTAGCCTCGACAGTACAGCCGACTGTATGGAGACAAGGAACGAATTGGGATGGCTGTAAGGGCGCGCATTATACGCAGCAGTTACTAATTGCACAAGCATTAATCACCTTTAGAACAATCATTTGCCCTGTCCCCAAACACTACGCTCAGACATTTAACCAAAATACTGTTTATTTATACAGTAAAATACTGTACAGTTTTTGAGTCTTTAATAAACAGGGGACCTACCATGGCCATTACCACACAGTATGTTGTTACGCACAAAGGGGTAGAAAAATTGGTAACTACCGACAAAAAAGAAGCCGATCAGTATGACAAAATGCTCGATGCAGCAGATAACCTTGCTGACTACATTCATGCGAAGGGCATCAAGCTAGACGATAGCGTAGTGGAAGAGCTCACCATCATGCTGTCTAAAAACAAAGATAAAATAAGTAAGATTTTCAAAGGCGCTACCGCAGAAAGCGTATTAGAAGACGAAAGCGCAGAAGTGGTAAAGCTACAAGCTAACGGCTGATAATTTAGGCGCGCCTCTCCTTTGCGTCGTTATGATGAGCAATTAATAAGAGCAATTGCCGCTTTAGGCTGATGAGATCTGATAGCATAGCTATACGGAACAATGTTATTTGATAACATTACCTCAACGCGGCAATGTGTTTTCTCTGGTTTTTAACTGGGTGAACAGACGTGTTGCTTTTGCTAATGTGAACATAAGACGTAAATACAGGTCGGGCTTAGCGTGAATACCATCAATAAAAACAATAGCACTCACTCCCAGCGCAACGCAGTGTCTGAAGAGCACAACGCAGTGAATAAAGAACGCAACACAGCGATTGAAGTTAGCAATTTACAGTTTTCGTACACCAAAGAAAGTCCCCCCATCGTTGACATTAAAGCGTGGCAAGTTTCGCAAGGTGAGCACGTTTTTCTCTCAGGGCCTTCGGGTAGCGGAAAGAGCACATTGCTCAATTTGCTGTGCGGAACATTAACTCCAACTCAGGGCGACATCGCCTTATTAGCGCAGCCTTTCTCCGCATTATCGAATCGACAGCGGGACAAGTTTAGAGCACGCAATATCGGCGTTGTTTTTCAACAATTTAATCTTATTCCCTACCTTTCTGTGGCACAGAACATTAATGCGGCGGTGTATTTTGCAAGTACAAACGTCAGCAAGAAAGCATCAGACGCAAAGCTTCGTCATTTACTGGACAAGCTACAACTGCCTTCTCGCGTGCTGCATGCGAAAGCTGACGCATTGAGTATTGGTCAGCAGCAGCGCGTTGCCATTGCCAGAGCACTGATTAACGACCCACAATTATTAATTGTCGATGAACCTACCTCTGCCCTAGATACCGATGCCAGAGATAGTTTTATGTCGCTGCTAAAAGACGTTGCAGGTGAAAGCACCATGATTTTTGTTAGTCACGATAAAGCCATGGAGAGTTATTTTGACCGCCACTGCAGCATGAGTGAATTAAGCCCAAGTACAAACCACTTAAAAACGCGAGGCGATGAGGCCCCAAAAGCACAGGAGCGTGCGTAATGCTAAGTACCATTGCTATTGAAAGCTTAAAGCGCAGGAAAACAACGGCAATCCTCACACTTTTAAGCATTACCATCAGCATTAGTTTACTTTTGTGCGTGGACATTATTCGCACCCAAGTTAAAACCAGTTTTACGCGCACCGTTTCTGGTGTTGATCTTATTGTTGGCGCACCAAGTGGGCAGCTTAATTTACTCCTGTCGTCAGTATTTAATATAGGCACTCCCACCAAAGGTATTGAATATAAAAGTATTGCTGCGCTTCAATCTAACAAGCAGGTATCGTGGCTTATCCCACTATCTTTGGGTGATACCCACAGAGGTTTTAGAGTAGTAGGTACGACCAACAGCTTCTTCGATCACTTTAAATACGGTGATATGCAGTCACTTGAAATGGCAGCAGGCTCAGCATTTACGCAGCCACTGTCTACCGTTGTTGGCGCAGACATCGCCAAATCATTGGGGTACAAGGTAGGGGATAAGATTATTATTTCCCATGGTCTGGGTAGCGTATCGTTCAACAACCATGACGATCACCCTTTCACTATCTCAGGCATAGTTAAGAAAACCGGTACGCCCGTAGATAAAGCCGTATACGTTACCCTACAGGGACTTGAAGAAGCCCACACAGGGCCTAAACATTCGCCCACCTCAATGTTAGGCCGTAAACCTGCTGACAAGGCGAAAGAGCATGAGCATGAGCATACAAAAGAACATGCAGCTTACAATAGCGAAGCGTTTACGCCTGAGTCAGTATCCGTGGTGATGCTGGGGCTTAAACATCGGGTAACTGCACTGCAGCTTCAGTATCAAATTAATCAAAGTAAAAAAGAGCCGCTAATGGCTATTCTACCGGGCATGGCACTCGCAGAACTTTGGCAAATTATGGGAAATGTTGAATCGCTATTGCTTGGCCTTTCCGGTCTTATCGTCATCTGCGCGCTTATTGGGCTTGCGACTATGCTGCTAGCAACGATGAGGGAGCGTTATCAAGAAATCGCCGTTTTACGAACTATAGGCGCAGGGCCGTTTACCTTACTGCTACTCATACAGATTGAAGCGATGCTGCTTACGATTGTGAGTGCCGCACTGAGTTTAGGCTTGGTAGCTGGGCTTATGAGCGCACTAAAACCTTGGTTAAGCAGTACCTATGGGTTGTTTTTAAGCAGCCCGCTGTTTGGACAAAGCAGTGTTATTATCATTTTACTGATACTGGGGTGCACATACTTGGTTTCGCTATTCCCCGCTGTGGCGGCCTACAGACGCGGCCTACACGCGGGACTAAACGCGAACTCATAAATACCCATGCCTACAGCGTTGTTTCGGGTTTTATAGGCTTCTATTTAGCCCCACATCTGTGCGCCAATAGGCAATAGGTCTTTTAATGGAGTGAGCTTAAGCGAGGTGGAGAGAGTATTACTCTCCCACTCGCTTATCTGTACTGAAACGCAATATTAGCTCGTGAACCTGATTAACCGTTGCGCGCAAATCGTGACTTGCTGCAAGCGATGCTTCAGATGAACGCTGGGTTTCAGACGCGCCGTCAGCGACTTCTACTAACTGCTGGTTAATATGCTCTGCCACCGTGCTTTGTTCTTCTACCGCTGAAGACATCTCTACCGTGGCATCAGCGATACCTTTCACTGCATTGTTAATTTCAAACAATGCACCTCGGGTTTCTTCTACTATAGCGCTGCCGTGCTCTGCTGAAGCTAGCCCTTCCGTCGATACCCTAACAGCGCGGTCAGAACGCTCAGCCAATTCATTAATGATGTTGTGGATTTTATCGGTCGATTCGCGAGTTTTCGAAGCTAAAGTACGAACCTCATCGGCAACAACCGCAAAACCTCTTCCTTGCTCACCAGCCCTTGCAGCTTCAATCGCTGCATTAAGCGCTAACAGGTTAGTTTGCTCAGCGATGGTCGAGATGATATTGGCCGCTTCGCCAATATCGCTGGTTGACTGAGCCAACTCTGTCACTGTGGTAGAGATAGACTCTACCGCCTCGCGCAACGCAACGATCGCCTGCATGGCTTGTTCTGCTTTTTGGTTGCCTGTCTCTACATTAGATGCCGCTGTCCTTGCGCTCTTTGCGTTACTTTCTACTCGTTCGGCAACTTCTTGAATCGCTTGACTCATTTGCGTTACCGCAGACGCAATTTGCTGTGTAGCTTGATTTTGTTGAACAACCGCGGCACTGGTGTTTTCCGCTTGTTGATGCGTGGTGTTAGCAATTGATTCGAGCCCCGCTGATGCATCTTTAATTCGGGTTAACGCCGTGCGATTTCTGGCAAGTTCACACCCCAGTGCAAGTTTGGCTTGGCTTATGTGAGGAGGGTCTGGGAAGTAGGTTTGTGCCACCGTTTCATTAGCGTAGCTTTCTGGGCTAAGAGAAAGCAGCGTGCCCCAGTCTTTTCTTGTCTTGGTTTCTTGAGCAATCATTAAAACTATAGTTCCAAGCAGCGCAATGCCTGCCGCTGCCCAACCATGGGTAAACGCGAGTACTAAAACAAGTAGGGCGCTTAACAGTATTGTTGGCGCCATGTGCATGAGGCCTTGCCCCAGTCGCGACATCGGTGATACCGCAGATTTTCCTTCTTGCATTCTGGCGTAAACACTAGATGCGCGTGCTATTTCGTCATTTAACGCCGGCACTCGAACAGATTCGTAGCCTACTACTGACTTACCTTCATAAACGGGAGTCACAAACGCCGAAACCCAATAGTGATCGCCATTTTTTCTTCTGTTTTTAACTAACCCAATCCAGCTTTGCCCCGATTCCAAAGTACGCCACATTTCTTTGAACACAGGAGCAGGCATATCTGGATGACGGATAATGTTGTGATTTTTGCCAATGAGTTCTTCACGACTGAAGCCGCTTGCCTCTACAAATGCGCTGTTACAATGCTGGATTACACCGCGCTTATCGGTAGATGAAATAAGACGATGATGTACGGGAAACTTGTACTCTTTCTGGGTAACTGGCTGATTATTTCTCATTGGTTGCTTTCTCCATGTAGCAAAGCAATCATCCGTTAATCGTAGGAAATATTGCTTACCTCCTAAGACTAGAACATAAATAAATTCTGTCTAGCAGGAAGAAAAAATTAGAGAAATTCTATATTCTATCAGCTATTTAGGAAAGCACTTTATACTTTAGGCTAGAGGTAACAAAACGGCAACGCGCGTACCCTTTCCTTCTTCGCTAGTGATATTTATCTTTCCGTTGTGCTCTTCAACAATAGTCATGGAAATAGACATTCCCAACCCTGTTCCCTCGCCGGGTGGTTTAGTTGTAAAAAAGGGCGTGAATATTCTATCCAGTGTTTCTTTCGACATACCAATACCCTCGTCTTCTACGATAAGCATGGCGCTTTTTTCATCTTGCTGCACTCTTAGTGTTATGGACTTCCCTTCTGGGGTTGCATAAATAGCATTGGTCACAAAGTTAACCAACACCTGCTGAATCTGTCCTGCATTACCAAGGAAATAGACATCCTTATCGGGTACTTCTACATTAAGTTTGTTTTTGTACCTGTGCAGGTTATTCGTTAGCTTGATCACCGTATTCATGGCTTCGATGGCACTAATTTGTGTATGCTTTCCTGAACCAGGATACGAAAAACTTCGCAGGGCTTTTACAATTTCAATAATACGTTCAATGCCCTCGTGAGATTCATTGAACATCTCTGTAATTTCGCTCGCACTTTCTTGTAGTGAAAAGCGCTTTTCCAGCGCCTCGAACTGCGACTCTACCTCTCCACCAGCAGTGCGACAAAGCTTGCCTATTTCTTCTAACGCGTGTTGATAGTCGCTAAAAATTTCTTTTGCAACCACCGTATTGCTTCGAACATAGCCAATAGGGTTATTGATTTCGTGTGCTATACCCGCAGCAAGTTGCCCCAACATCGCCATCTTGTCTGCACTAACCAGCCTTTCTTCTAGAAAGTCTCTGTCTTTTTTAACCGAACTCAATTCTATTTGCCGACTGGTGAGCTCAGTTTTTTTGTTCTGGTAACGAGACGTAATGTTTAGATAATGTTTGGAGGTATCAAGAACGTGAAGCGTTTCTTCTTCTAAGTGATCGTCTTTGGTAAGCAACACGAGCCAAGCGAATTCGCCGTCTGCCATTTCATGCATAAAGTGAAGTAGCCTTGCTTCTTCTTTTGTATCTGGTCGCTGCACTGCATTAACGCACCAGTGGGAATAGCTCTCGCGCAGTGTCAGAGGGGTTTCGTCTTTGAGAAGTTTGGCGAGCTCGGGAGAGCTATACCATCCATTATCGTGAGATAGCACCTGGTTATCATCCCCCACTGTTAGCGCTTCACCTTCTACAATAAATGCTTTTCCACAATGGGCACCGCTAAATTCGACCGCCGATTCCAGCGCAGAAAATATAAAACTCTTACCCGGCTGAGCATTTGAAAGCTGTGATGCGGCACGGTTAAGGTACAGCAACTCTCTTTCCCGCTGTTTTGAATCTTTTAAGGCTTTTCTGAGCGCTTGATTCGCTAAGTAAGCATCTTGTGAGTAAGTTTCAAGAAAAGACTCTGCGTTTTTACGCGCTATTTTTTGACGTTTAAGCTGTCGTTCTAAAGAGTTAACGCGGGCTTCCAGCGCTAGAATGCGCTCTTGTTCGGTGGAATACGATGTTTCACTCACCAAAAAGCCCTCCGTTTAGGGCGCCGCTATGAATTCGGGCGCCACGCTTTTCAATAGGGCCAGTTGAACCGCAAGGCTCTACGGGCGCTAATTAACTAGCCTATCAAGTAGTGTTAGTACTCTCTCACTGGCTTGTTCCATTTCCATAAGCTTAGCATCTGCCTCAGCATTGTTGCCATTTTGTTTAGCTAGAACGGCAGCGATACCGCTACTATGCACTTTTGCATGCGGCGCTTCAATCTCTCTGAATGCCGTTGTCTGGCCAATCGCTTTGTTAGCATTGTCACTATACCACTGCCCAAGGCGGCAGTTTTTATGATCGCCAAAGTCCGCCACAGATTTATTGCTGTAACCGCACAGCACTGCATAAACCTCGGCCTTCCACACTACATGATCCAATTTTACTGTTTGAATGAACGTAGCAATTGCACCTTCGCTAATGGTGGACTTCATACTGTCACAGTGTTGCACCATAACTTCGTAGCTGCCATTTAGCTGATTAATGCCGGTCTCTAGCTGCTCGTTGTTTCCGCGCAGTTCATTGACACCTGAAACCGCTTTGGAAGTAGACTGAATTATACCGTTCACCAGCTCTGATACTTCTGTCGCTGATTTGTTGGTTTCTGTCGCCAATGCACGTACTTCATCAGCAACAACACTAAACCCCCGGCCTGCATCGCCTGCTCGCGCAGCTTCGATAGCAGCGTTTAACGCAAGTAAGTTAGTTTGATCAGAAATACTCGTAATAGTAGTAACAAATTTATTAATGTTATCTGCTGTTGTTGATAGCCCCGATATACGTTCACTCATGCTGCCCATTTGGACATTAAGCCCGCTCATGTCGGTAACAATTTTGCTTAGTGTAGTAGCTGAGTCACTAAAGAGCTCATGAATATTAGCTACAGACTGGTTCTCAGCATCGATACGCTGATAAGTAGCCAACACCGTTTCACGAATACCTTCTAATTGACGCATACCATCAACAATGCACTTCATTACAACAGAATCATTCGACGATGCGTGCTGGCTATTTGCAGCCTCAATCGCATTAATGAGTTCACTATTTTCTGCCTCTAAAACGTCAATTTTGTCTAAGGCTTCTTGCATTCTTGCTTCTAATTTACGTACTTGCGCTTCTTTTTCTTCGTATTTACTGCGAGATACAAACATGAGTGGTTACCGATATGTTTTTTATAGAGTTATTTTGTTCAGATTAACAGATATTCAAACCATTTAACTATTAGTCTGAAGTAGCGTTATGCTATGCGTATCGGCGGAATCTTGAAAAACTGATGAAATAAAACGCTTGGATGATACGAGCTTTATTTTTGTGGCAGTAAATGCGGTTCTAATGGCGGTCGACGGGCGCGTTTTTTAGGACCATACCACAACGTCAGATAATCTAGGATAGCGGGCTCTGCATCACCCAATGACCATAGCTTTTGCGTGTCTTGCATCCATCGAATAGTTTCAAGCCATCTCTCTCTGCTCATTGCGTTCTGTGTGATTAGTGAAGGCGAATGGCATGCGCTACAGTGTGCAAACACTAGATTATAGCCCGGCGCTACAGTAAGACCAGACTGGGGGTCAACAGACACTGTCGTGGCGTCAGCGGAATGCATACTTGAGCCGCTATTTTTATCGCTACTTTCATTGATGGCCGCAACCAGTGGTGTGCTAACTAACCCTGCCATAATAGAAACAAAAACGAATAGATGGCGCATGCGAGCGCTCCATATCTCAAACACGTTACTCGGTACCATGTTTTTTACACAACCCGCACAGCAATGCGATGGCAGGCATTGTTTAAGTAGCCTTTTGGATTCCAGCCCGGCAATACCATAGGTTGTGCTTTTCCATTTTCATCTACGGCTTTGGCCCATATTTCGAAATAACCTTGTTGAGGAAAGGCTATTTTTGTAGTGAATTGCTGCCATGCATGTCTATTTACGGGTTGCGTAAGGTCTGCTATTTGCCATGTTTGTCCGAAATCAATCGAGGTGTACACTTCAGCTACTTTACCCTCACCACTCCATGCATGACCGCGCACGCTAAGTTTCTTGGCCAAAGGATGATCAGTGCCCGACTGTGGAAAAGTAATGAGTGACTTAATAGGCATAGCTTCAATGATACACATATCTTCATCGGCTACTTTCGCCCCCGGAGCAACAGGTTTACAAGGGAGTCGGTACGCTTTTCCCAGCATTTTTGCACCGTCATGCACGCGGTCTCTGACCACTATCTTCTTAAGCCACTTACCAGACGTAGACGCTGGCCAACCACCAAAAACCAGTCGGAGCGGATAGCCATTCATTAAAGGCATAGGTTCATCATTCATTGCCCATGCAATCAACGACTCATCTTCCATCGCTTTGTTTATCGGCACCCCGCGAGAAATAGCCGCTTTGCCCGGTGTACGGCTTAAATGCTGGTCATCACCATAATAGCCAATGTAAACAGCGCTATCTTTTACGCCCACTGACGTGAGTACATCTTTAAGCCTTACACCTGTCCATTTAGGGCATCCCACAGCTCCAGTAGTCCATTGGTTCCCCGTCGCTGCTGGCGAGAACTCGGCACGTCCATTACCGCCGCATTCCAGCGTTAGTTGGTAGGTGTAATGTTTGAATTGGGTTCTGAGCTCTTCCAACGTGAAGGTTTTTGACTGCTCGGCCGACTCCCCTTCAATAGTAAGCGTCCACGTACTCGCGTCTGGCTTTTGCGGGGGAATACCATTATTTCTTACGAAAAATCGAGAGGCAGGCGTAACGGCATCATCAAGTAGGTGCGCTGGCGTTTCAGCGTTAATTGGCCGGTCGTTAAGTATTGTTAGCCCGTCTTTTCCCTCGATAGAAAAAGGTGTATTCGACTGAGCAAATGCAGCGGGAATAAGTCCTGCTGGCATGAACTGACCGTAAACGACTTCAGCACCGAGTAGCAAAGACAGAGACTTTAGACCTTTGATAAAACCACGCCGAGTCAGCGCGTTGCTAGTTCGCTGAAAAACCTGTTCGTCGGCCTTTACAGGGTCCTTAGCATACAGTTCGTGAAGGCCATGTTTTTTCACTGCTACCACCTCGTCATTGAGTGCTTTGTGTATTAAGAATAATTGTGATAAATCGCGCAAAAAAATCCCACTATATTGCGAACAAATAGCCCAATATAAGCAGCGCAATCCACAGCGTTTCTGCCACAATCATCACAATTGGCAGCATACCGACTTCGGCTAACTTACCGAGGTTAGACTTCATACCGATTGCCGTAATTGAAACGACTAAGAAGAAGCGTGATATCTGGGTCCCCGTTTCAATAACCACTTCGGGCAAGGTTACAAAGCTGTTGAGTAACATAAGTACGATAAAGCCAACTAGAAACATCGGCATTTTAGGCACTTGCGCCCCGTCAGCCTGACTTTTAGCTTTGTAAAAGTGTTTAATGGCAATCATCATAATGAGTACCACTGGCATTAGCATGGCTACTCGTACCAGCTTGGTCAGTGTCGCCATGTCGCCTGCACTGTCAGACACCGAGTAACCTGCCCCCACAACTTGCGCCACATCGTGAATAGTGCCGCCTAAAAAAATGCCAGCTTCCGTATCATTCATGCCCAACTGCGCTGCCACAATTGGGTAGAGCACCATGGCGATGGTCGACATAGCGGTTACGCCAATAACCGTCAGCAACGTGTCTCTTTCGTGGTTTTCTCCCTTGGGAAGAATGGTGGAAATGGCGAGAGCCGCAGACGCACCACAAATGGCTACTGAGCCTCCCGTTAATGCACCAAAACGCTTTTGTAACCCGAGTAATTTGGCGAGACCCACTCCGATAATAATTGTTGTGAGTATGGCAGCGGCC
Source organism: Alteromonas sp. 07-89-2 (assembly GCF_013113925.1). Classification (NCBI taxonomy): domain Bacteria; kingdom Pseudomonadati; phylum Pseudomonadota; class Gammaproteobacteria; order Alteromonadales; family Alteromonadaceae; genus Alteromonas; species Alteromonas sp. 07-89-2. The sequence continues at coordinate 108,010 of NZ_VTYM01000003.1, forward strand.
AGCATAAGAGCGGTCTGCCACCCAAGTACCGCTAAGTCACCTAGCGCAATGCGTAGACCAAGCAGAACAACTCCAGCGCGAAGAAGAGTACTTGCCGTGAAATCGATACCACACGCACAGGGCGTATCGTTCTGATACAAAAACGATACAGCCATACCCAAAAGTAATGCGAACAACATAGCAGGGGCATTGTAATGCTCACTCAAAAAGAGCGCCGCCATACCGGTAATGGTTGCAATTCCCAGCCCGGGCCAAATATTTTTACATTTTACTGCTATATCGTTCATTTTCTTTTATCGCTCTGAGGCCACAAGCGCAACAAGCACTACGCGCTTTCGCTCGCCAGAATAAGGGCGGCGGCCATGCATTGCACGGTAATTGTCAACAATAGCCACGTCACCATCTTGCCACTCTAAGTCAAAGGTGTAAGTTTCAGACAGTTCTGCAACGCGCTCTAAACCGGCTTTAGGAATTGCACTTCCATCGCCAAAAGTAATTGCCGACGACGGGTTTTCCCTTACGCCTTTCCATCCCATATATGCAGCTATTAGCTGGTTATAGAATACTTCTGAGCCGTCACTAAGTTCGATAACCGCAGGTAATACAGGCGTAATGGCTCTTAGACTACCATCCTCCAACCATTGCCAGGTGTATCCTAACTCTTTTAATTTAGCTTCTGCCTCTTCTAATGACTCAACGCTTAGCGTGCTTTTCCAGCTTCTTCCTTGGCCAGAGTTGGCATCATTGGCTGCTGGCATAGTAGTCGTATATTTAAGGCCTTTCTCTTTAAAGTCTTTAGCAAGCGCAGGATTTTCTTCCTTCAATGCTTCAAACAATTTGTCTGAGCGACACAAAGGCGTTGCTCCCCCCTCATCCGCTGCAGTCTTACAAAAGAAAAACAGTTTGCTAGGTGAAATAGGCGTCTGCGCCATTTCATGATGTAGAAAAATTTCTACGTCTTTCGGCGCTTCATTTGCTGTGAATACGCGCTCAGTAAAGTTAATACGCACGGCATTAGACAACGACTCCTGATAGGTAAAGTTAGGATAGCCGAAGCCTGCTGAGAAAACGTCAAAGGTCTCTGCGGAATCAATTGGAAACCCTCGGAAAAGTAGTGCTCCCGACTTTGCAAGTTTTGCTTCAAGCTCTGATTGATTTGCTTTTACAAATGCAACGGTCTCTTCTACCGTTGTACAACCCTCGTTGTTCACGACTATTTCAGGGAACACACCGCCGTTATAATTGTGCTGAGTAGGTACACTTGCGTAGGCTACCGCAGAGCTGTCATTGACGTTTTTCATAGCTAACTCCTAGTCGTAAATAGGGTGGAAACGGTTAAAGGCAGCTTCGCAGAAGTGCCCTGGATCGTTAAATCTGCGATTTACGTTCAATGCAGATATTGCCTGCATTTCACTGTCGCTGAGTGAGAAGTCAAAAAGTGCGAGGTTTTCTTTCATACGCTCAACTTTTGACGTTTTTGGAATGATGGCGTTACCGCGCTGAATTCCCCAACGCAAGACAACCTGCGCTGGCGTTTTACCATGGGCTTCTGCCGCGGCTTTTACTACGCTTTGCTCAAGCACTGATTCCGTCTGATCAGCCATTTCAAGCTCTAAATAAGATAAGGCACCTAGCGGAGAGAAGGCCGTCACCTCCAGTCCATAGTCTTTTGCCAAACGAATTAGTCGCTCTTGCGTAAGGTACGGGTGAGATTCAATTTGCAGCATGGCTGGCTTAATACGCGCATAGCTCATCAGGTCGTTAAGCAAACCGGTGTTGTAATTACACACACCAATTTGTTTTGCTTTTCCGCTATCGGCAAGCAACTCCATTGCCTCCCACGTCTTATGTAAAGGCACAGGCGCGAGTTCCATTTTAGGCTCGTCAGCATCAGGTTCGTAAAACCATTCCGGTGGGTAACGGGTCTCGATAGGCACAAATTTCTGCGCTATTGGGAAATGGATCAGGTATAAGTCTACATAATCTAACTGTAAGTCTGACAAGGTTTTTTCTAAAGCAAGGCCTACGTGTTCAGGGGCGTGAAAGGTATTCCATAGTTTAGAAGTAACCCAAAGCTCTTCTCTGGTGCACAAGCCTTCATCAATCGCTCGCTTAATGCCTTCACCCACTTCCTTTTCATTGCCGTAATCAGCGGCACAATCTAAGTGTCGATAGCCAGCCTTAATCGCTTGGTACGTGGTTTCCGCACATATGGCTGTATCGACCTTCCAAAAACCAAAACCTACCTCTGGTATCTTATTCATTGTTTCATTCACCTTAGAATTCGTTGCTTTAAGCTAGTACGGACTTTCTCTTAAACGTACTGCAAAGATAAAAAGCCGCGGTTTACTTTTGCAGTATGCTCTTGTATAACTTTAGCTTCAAACTTTAGTCTTGTATAAGACATAAGTTATTACACAGATATACCGATGTCAACAAAGTGTTAACAAACTTAATGAAAAGTTTGGAGTGCAATAAAAAGAAATGTCTAGCGGTAGCATAACAAGGTAAAGCGTTACCTTGTTATGCTAGGTGTTCGAGAGTCGGTAAGAAACAATTTGACAGGAACGGACGTTTAAAACGTTGTGGTTGAACAGTTTGGCGTTGATAGCAAAGGATTAATCAAGTTCAACTTGGTAATGGTAGTGGTCAGTTCTACATTTGCTTTCACGATATTCAATGAGTTTACCGTCAATAGACTCAGTGACGCGCGTAACCATAAGTAACGGCATTCCTTTTTCGATACCTAAGCTTTTTGCATCACTTTTTGAGGCCAAAACTGCTTTAATGCTGTCACGGGTCTTAAATACAGTTTGGTTGTAGTCCGTTTGATAAAAATGATACAGAGTATGCGGAATATCTTCTCGCTTCTCGATGTCAGGAAATCGCTTAGACGGTAAATAAATAGTTTCAAGCATACAAAATTCGTTATCGAGAATTCGCCTACGCTTAAGCTTCACTACTTTGTCTTTAGCGGTAATTGATAGTGCAGTTTGGACACTTTCAATTGGCTCGACCAGCTCTCTACTTAACAGTTCAGCTTTGGGTAGGTCAGCACCTTTTCCGTCAGCTTGTAACGGAAAGAAACGAAACAGCGCATCTTGTGCCGTATGCTCAGAAACAAATGTACCGACCCCCTGACGACGGGTTACAATTTTGGTATCTGTCAGCAATGTTAGCGCTTTGCGAACGGTTCCTTGGCTAACATTGAATTCGTCAGCAAGCTTAAACTCACTAGGTAGCATCTCGCCTGGTTGCCAACGGCGCTCGACAATAAGCTGCTTAATGTATTCAGCGACTTGTTGATACAGCGGCTGAAAGGCAAGACTTGGACCGCTGAGTTTGTGATCGAATTGAGATGAAGACATGAACCCTAACCTAAACGCTTAATTTTTGTTGTTATATCATACACAAGAGTTATAGCGCACTTTTGATATAAATCACATACATTGCAGGAATTACACGTGATGCTTTTGGAAACACTGCTTCCCATGTTTGCGCTACTAGGGCTTGCGACACTGCTACAGACCTTAAGCGGGTTTGGTTTTGGCCTTATGGTGGTATCAAGCTTTACGTTATTCGGCATCTTGCCGCTTACGGCGACCACCTTTATGGTGAGTTTTCTAAGTCTTTTCAATTCCATCAGCTTAGTAGTGAAAAACACGGAGCAAATAAATAGACGTGCTTTCACTATTATACTGGTTAGCGGTATACCCTTTATGGCGGTAGGCTACGCATTGTTGGAATACCTGTCCGTTGGGATGGCAACTTGGCTCAATCTACTGCTCGGCTTGGCTATTCTCAGCTGCTGTGGCCTTTTATTAATAAAAAGAAAGCGGACACAGCCATCTGGTCGCGCATACGGTTTTTCTATCGCTGGCGCTCTAGGTGGATTGCTAGGCGGTCTTTTTTCTACCTTTGGCCCACCTGTGGTATTTCAGTGTTATCGACAAACCTGGCCAATAAATGAAATCAGAATAACGCTGTTGGCCGTATTTAGTGTTACCTCACTTATACGCCTTGCCATAATACCGTTTGGTACTTTGCCTTCAACAGAAGTGTTTCTGTCTGCTGTTTTTGCCATTCCCGTCATTTTAATTTTCACGCGATTAGGACGAATTCTCGCTGCTCGCGTATCCGCTGCCGCTGTTCGACTGTTAGCCTTAACCATGCTTGCATTAAGTGGCGTAACCCTTATTGTCCAAAATATCAGTATCTAAGACGGCTTGATAGTGAACGCGGATCTAAATCTTTATAATTTTCTAATTGCAGATTGACACCCAAGTTACATTTCATTAACTTATGTCTTATATAAGACATGAAGGGTAATGTAGAAATGAGTAACGCGTTTTGTGTAAATGAGCCAGAATGGAACGATATTAAAGCCGCTGACATTACTGAGCAGCCCTTTTTGTCGGATGATAAGACACTTATTGTCCCCACCCAATATGGTGAGTTGAGTCTAAGTATTAGTCAGTTTGGTTTACGCATTCAAAGTAACGTAAATGCAGCAGATGATTTTGGTATGCTTACTCAGGCGCCGGAAAGGCTATCGCTAGTACTTTCCGGTGATCAGTCTCACAGCACCCTGGCATCAGGCGACTATCGATTAGAAGTTTTTGCCGCACCTCTTCATTTCAAGCTGTATAAAAATGACGTTTTAGTTCAGCAAAGCGCAACCGACGGCCACTTTGTACGTCAGCATCGCTTACCGCCATTCGCTAAAACCGACAAAGGTTGGTTAGTAAGTTTAGAGCTAAGCTACGACGAAGCCGTTTATGGTCTTGGAGAGAAATGGGGCAAGCTTGATAAACGCGGCCAGCTAATTCGCTCGTACAACCACGACGCTTTAGGCGTAAACGCCGAAAAGTCTTATAAAAACACACCTTACGCATGGAGTCCTGAAGGCTGGAATTTATTTGTGCACACTCCAGCACCCGTCACCCATGGAGTCGGCTACGCACTTTGGTCACAGCGAGCTTATGTGTGCTTAGTTGAAGATGACGTACTCGACATGTTCTTGTTCCATCAAGACTCGCCAGCTAAATGCCTTCAAACCTACAGTGAGTTAACAGGCTTTGCGCCAACACCTCCAACATGGAGCTTAGGCGTAATCCTGTCTAAAGCGTATTATAAAGACGCCGACGAGCTACTAGCCGTTGCCCGCGAAGTGCGCGAAAAGAATATGCCTTGCGATGTTATTACCCTTGATGGCCGCGCATGGCAAGACACAGATACTCGCTTTGCTTTTGAGTGGGACCCTAAACGCTACGCCGATCCTCAGCCGGTTATTGATGAACTTAAAGCGTTAGGCTTTAAGATTTGCGTATGGGAATACCCCATGATTTCAGTGAAAAACCCCCTTTACAAAAAGGCGGCCGAAAAGGGTTGGCTGATAAAGGACAAACGCACTGGCGAAGCGTACCGCTATGCGTGGGACTTAAGCCCATTTGGCGAAGTACTTACGCCTTTGCCAGACTCAGGTATTTTAGACTTTACCAACCCTGAAGCTTACGAGTTTTGGAAAACGTCGCACAAACCTTTATTTGACCTTGGTGTAGATATGATAAAGGCCGACTTTGGCGAACAGTTGGAAGACGACAATATGCTGTCGTATAGCGGTGATTCAGGTAATCGTCTACATAACGTTTACAGTATGCTTTACAACCGCTGTGTGTACGAGGCTGCCGACGCTTACTGCAAAACAGGTCCTTTCCTATTTAGCCGTTCAGCTTGGACAGGAAGTCAGCGCTACCCATCACAATGGGGCGGTGACCCGCAAGCCGACTGGCATGGCCTAGCCGCAAGTATTCGTGGCAGTTTGTCTTGGGGTATGTCAGGCGGGCCGTTCTTCGCTACCGATATAGGCGGTTTTTACAAAGACACCCGAGATGCAGAACTTTACGTAAGATGGGCACAAGCATCAGTGTTTAGTGCCCATATGCGATTGCACGGTATTGGCCCTCGTGAACCCTGGTCCTACGGCGATGCCGCTTCCAATGCAGTATTTGAGGCCCTTAAGCTAAGATATAAGCTTATTCCATACCTAAAGGAAACCGCAGAAAAAGCATCACAAACAGGACTTCCGGTTCAGCGCGCCATGGCGTTAGCCTTTCCTGAACAGCCGCTTTCGCATGGTTTTGAACAACAATTTATGTGCGGTGATGATCTACTCGTTGTGCCTTGCGTGGTGCCCGGCGGAAAAATTAAATACTACTTACCAAAAGGTGAATGGATACGTTTTGGTACCGAAGAAGTCGTGCAGGGTGAGCAATACAGAGAAGAAATACTTGCGCTTAACGATGTGGCGGTGTTCATTCAAAAAGGCAGTCGCATTGTAATGGGCCCAGATGTTCAACATACCGATATGGATATGTCGAACACCACACATTGGCCAGCGTAGCGCATAGGAGCAGTTCATGGATATTACCCTTACCCTATTGTCATGCATGGCATTTATGGCACTGGTTGCCGTTATTTCTTACATGAAAACAAAAGGGGAAGTAAACACGCAAGACGGTTACTTCCTTGCAGGAAGAGGGTTGACCGGCACTTTTATTGCTGGGTCCATGATCCTTACCAACCTTTCCGCAGAGCAGCTTATTGGATTAAATGGCTCTGCGTTTGGCTACAATTTAAGTGCGATGGCATGGGAGGTTACAGCCGGCATTTCTACCATTATTATGGCGCTTATTTTCCTGCCTCGTTACTTAGCGGGTGCTTTCTCTACCCTACCTGAGTTTTTGCGCGACCGTTTCGATGATAGCGTTCGCAGAATGACAGTAGTTTTATTTATGGTGGGGTATTCGTTGGTTACCATTCCATCGGTACTTTACTCTGGCTCTATTGCCGTGCTTAGGCTTTTTGATGTACCCGGGCTTTTCAATGTAAGCTATGAGGTGGGACTGGTACTTACCATCGTCATAGTCGGTACGATTGGCGCTCTCTATGCCATTTTCGGTGGTTTAAAAGCGGTAGCCGTATCAGACACGATTAATGGAGTTGGCCTTTTAATTGTGGGTTTATTGGTTCCCGTTCTTGGCTTGGTGGCCTTAGGCGACGGCAGCTTTAGCCAAGGTCTTTCTACTATTGCTACAACGGAAACTGAAAAGCTCAATGCTATAGGTGGTCCCGACGACCCTGTTCCTTTTGGTACTATTTTCACGGGTATGATTTTAGCCAATTTGTTTTACTGGGGTACTAACCAATACGTAATTCAGCGAACCTTAGGCGCTAAAAATCTGGTTGAAGGCCAAAAAGGGGTGTTGTTCTCTGGCTATTTTAAAGTGCTTGTGCCCTTTATGATGATGTTACCAGGTGTGATTGCTTATCACTTATATCAAGACGAAAATCTTCAAACTATCGACCTTGCCTATCCTCATTTAGTTAAAGATGTACTCCCACAGTATTTGTCGGGTTTCTTTTTAGCAGTATTGCTTGGTGCGGTGTTTAGCTCTTTTAATTCACTGCTTAACAGTGCTGCCACCCTATTTTGCTTAGACGTATACAAACCCTTCAAAAAAGACAAAGTGAGCGACGAAAAGCTTATTCGCGTTGCCAAGATCACCAGTATTGTTATTGCTGTGCTTTCGTTTATCACGGCGCCGCTGCTTATGTTTGCCCCTGAAGGATTGTGGCAAATCATTCGCATATTTACCGGCTTTTACAATATTCCCGTTATCACTATTGTGCTTGTTGGCTTATTTACAAAACGCGTTCCTGCGCTGGCGGCAAAAGTCGCGATTATCTTCCACGTAATTGCCTATGGGCTGCTTAAGTTTGTATGGGAAGTCGATATTAACTTTATCCATATCTACGCCATTTTGTTCGCTATTGAATTGGCTATTATGTTGACTATAGGCAGGCTCTACCCAATGACTACTCCATGGCATTTCACTGCAAAGGCTGAAGTCAATATGACGCCATGGCGCTATGCCATTCCCTGCGCCATCGTGCTTATTGGCCTTATCGCAACGCTTTACCTGATGTTCTCTCCTGTAGGCTTTGTGAATGGACTAAGCAACGCGTTTGTCCCTGCACTTGTCGGCTTGTGGGCAACATGTTTCGTGGCAATCGGTATAAGTCTGAAATGGTGGCGAGTAAAGTATGAGCAAGGCTTGAAGCGCCTTGCTTCTCAGCACGCCTAACTCTTCTTCGTCATTTTTGTATAGAAAAAACACAAAAAAAATTAACATAACGTTTGCAAACAGCTTAACAATTGTTTAACTTAACTACTCTTATATAAGACATCAGATGCAAGATATCTTTTATATAGAAGACCGTATTTATAACGCTATTGAATTTTGCTACTGAAAGAATAATACGCGTAGCGCTGTACCCTACGCAGCCAGAATAAAAAACGAAACGCCGATTACTTGCTCAAATGCTTTTGTATCCGAATAAAGGTAGCAAGGTGTAAGTGAGGGCGTGATAAGCGAAACACCCTGGAGAACAACATGAATACAAAGAGATCACTCATCAGCAAGGCGGTAACCCTTGCTATGACATCTGGATTGCTACTTCACACCAATGCATTTGCGCAAGAGACAGATACAGAGCAAGTCGACGCCTCAAAAGATGATAAATCATTTGAACAAATTGTCGTTACATCGCAAAAGCGTGTTCAAAGCATCAGCGATGTGCCCGTTGCTGTATCAGTGTTACGCGGTGACCAGATAGAATCTGCCTTTGCTAACAATGTTGAAAATCTACAAGCGCTTGTGCCTTCTGTGAGCTTCCGCAAAGGGACAACAACTCGAAATTCAGCCTTAACCGTTCGTGGTATTGGAACAATTTCATTTAGTATCGCCGCAGAGCCAAGCGTAGCCACGGTGGTAGATGGCGTTGTATTAGGGCGTTCTGGTCAAGCGTTTGCCGATTTGTACGATGTAGATCGAATTGAGGTACTACGTGGTCCACAGGGTACCTTATTTGGCAAGAACGCCTCTGCTGGTGTGGTAAACATCACCACCAAAGATCCTTCTCAGGAGCTCACAGGCAGTCTTTCTACTGAGTTTTATCAAGATAACGAATACCGTTTAAAAGGCACAGTAAGTGGTGGCTTAACCGACGACCTTTCAGCCAGCTTAACCGTCTTCCAAGGTAAATTCGACGGCTATATCGACAACGTTTACAACAATGAAAAAGTAAACGGCTATGACCGTGAAGGTGCCCGTGCAGTTGTGGTTTACGAGCCAACCAATGATTTAAAAGTAAAGTTCATTAGCGAAATTTACAGCGCGGATGACGACTGTTGTGCTGATTTAGAAGGCGTATCTAGCGGTCGAAATCCCGACTCAAAGGCAGCGCCCAACAGTGAGACCATTGCCGACGGTATCGATTTAGAACAGCGTCAAATTGATCATGACTTCGAATCTCGCACTATTGACGACCATTCGGCTTTCTCCGTACAAGTGGACAAAACCATTGGTGACTACACCTTCACGTCGATCACTGCCCAGCGCTCATGGGAAAATACAGAATTCCGCGAAGGTGATTTTACGTCTATTGCTGGCGACAGCGACCAGCCAGTATTTGGAGTGCCGTTTCAGCTGCATGACGTAGGTGAGCAAGAATGGAGTCAGTTTTCTCAAGAATTCCGTGTTGCATCAAACCTAGCTGGCCCATTCAACTTCTTAGCCGGTATGTTCTACTGGAACATGGATTCAGAGCGTAACTTCACTCGTGATGCAAGTTGCCAAAACAATAACCTTCAACTTGACCAAGCACTGACATTCTATGCGCAGAATAACCTATCTGGAGATGCGCTGACAGACGCACTTTCTGACCTAGACGCTTACGCTAATTCGCTAGGTGTGACATGTAATGCCAACGACATTGTGTCTGCCACGGCATTCATGAGCACTGAGTTTAATAACTGGGCCGTTTACGGAGATGGCACCTACGACTTAAGCGATGACTTACGCCTTATCTTCGGTCTTCGCTATACCGATGATGAAGTGTCTTACACTCACCGTCGTATAAGTAACGACGAATATGGACGCCGCGGTGTGGGCGTTCGCCCTGCGACCGAGAACACCGATGCAGAAGGTGTGGTAGATGAAACCAATTTGTCTGGCCGCCTTGGTGTTCAATACGATCTCGACCAAAATCAAATGGTTTATGCAACCTATTCTCAAGGCTACAAAGGCCCTGGTTTCAATGTTTACTATAACTTCAACCCAGAGAATGACGGACGCCCTATTGGCGCGGAAGAATCTGACGCTTACGAAATTGGCTATAAGTACGCAAGTCGCGATCTACTCTTAAATATCGCGCTATTTAGCACCGACATCGAAGGCTTCCAAGCAAACAACTTTGATTGTTCTGACGGCGCATGTATTACGCGCCTTACCAATGCTGGTGATGTGACGACCCAAGGCATTGAAGTAGACTTTATGTGGAACGCAACCGACAACCTAACGCTAATCGGTGGCGCTGCGTACACCAAGGCTGAGATCGATAGATTTAATTGCCCTGAAGAAGCAGAGTGTACCGACCGTTCGGGCTTGGATGTACCATTCTCACCTGACATGAAATACTCGCTGTCAGCGGAGTACTTTATGGAAACAGAGCATGGTTTTGACGTTTACTACAACGCGTCTTACATCTATACCGATGAACAGTACTCTGACTTGCCAGGCAACACGGGGGAGTTCAATCCTCACTCATTGTTACCTGACTACAGCATGCTTAACGCAAGCGTGAGTTTCTCATTCAAAGACGATGCCTTCCGCGTATCTTTGATTGCGAAGAACTTGCTAGATGAAAGCTATGCGACCACATATAGCGGCGACAACTTCCGCTATCAAATACCGCGCGATGCAGATCGCTATTACGGCGTAGCATTTAAAGCAAGGTTTTAATCTCGTTATAAATTAAAAAACGTGTGTGTTGAAAGGGGCGTGTGAACGCCCCTCTTTTTTGTACAACTACAGGCTGTTAGTCCCTGAAAATCAAAACAAACGCCTTTGCCCAAATAATAGTATTAATTTATTTCTTCGTGCTGGTGTTCATGAGAGTGGGCGTGTAAATGGTCATTATCATCACGACATGGCTCACCCGGCAACTCAAACTCTATCGTGGTATGAGCAAGTTCAAAGGGGGCTAAACGCTCGTGAACTTCCTTTTTGAGTGCTCTCAGTTTGTCATTGTCTATTGCACAGTTTATTACCACGTGTGCAGTAAGCACGTGCTGCTCTCCGTCAAGCGACCAAAAATGTACATGGTGAATTTCTTCAACGTGCTCGATTTTCAAAAGCGTGTTGCTAATAGCATTCCTTGTAGCCAAGTCAGGTACGCCCTGTAGAAACAAAGACATGGTCTGCACAACATACCGAACAACATTGACCAAAATAAATACCGTAAAACCAATAGATAAAATTGGGTCGAGTATAGGCCATTCAACAAAATGGAGCACAATGGCTACTACCAGTACCGCTACCCACCCCATCGTGTCCTCAATTAAGTGCCAGTTAAGCACTTTTTCATTCATCGAATGACCGCCGTGGAGCTTATACGCAGCAAAGCCATTCACGAAAATACCAAGAATCGCCAACCCAATCATACCCTCTGTAACGGGCATTTCGGGGTTAGATAAACGAGGGATGGCCTCAGACAACACCCAAATTGAGCCAATCACCAAGATAACGCCGTTGATCATAGCTCCCATAAGGCTTAGCCGTTTGAAGCCATACGTATACTTTTCGGTAGATGCTTTATTCCCGAGCTTACTTAAATACCACGCCAGACCTATGGATAGAGAGTCTCCTAAATCGTGAACAGCATCTGCCATTATGGCGACACTGTTAGTAAGCCAACCGCCGATGAATTCAATAATAGTAAAGATGAAATTTAGCCAGAACGCCCATCCAATGCGTGTGGAATCTTTGCCTAGCGCTTCAGCATGCGCACCGTGGTGATGGCCGTGATGCTGACCTTTCTGATAAATAGAGGCGGAAGTGCTGTGATTGTGGTGATGCATAATAACAACTCACATGAGATCGTACGTTGAGCTTAACGTGATGTGTACCCAGGTGCGAACAAAATATCGAGCACAGATCATTAACAAGTCTCTGAGATAATTTGTAAATAGTCAGTGAAACAAGCACCTTTAAATTTTAACCCACCCTGTAATACAACCTTATATTATTGTTTTATTTAAAGATAAACGAAAAACAACAAAAATAAGACCGGCAGCCAAATGTTAATTTTTTGAGAACAGTATTGATCTTTACGTGTCAGTCGCTTAATGTAATGTAAGCGCTTTCAAACAGCCATTTTTATTTGACCTAAATTGTAAGCGCTTACAAAAAGCTTTTTACGTGGCATTTGCCACTACATAAAAACCCAATTTCTTTAGATCAGGGCTGAAAACAATGACGAAAAAAGCATCTCAACTTTCGCGGATAGCTGCCGCGATCTCAGTCGCAACCCTATTTGGCTGTGGAGGCGGAGCAACCACATCTACAGACATCGACGTTGTTGATCCTGCGGCACCCGTTTCTGACTGGGAGCTGGTATGGAGCGACGAGTTCGATGGGAACAGTATTGACGATGACAACTGGACTCACGAAGTAAACTGCGACGGTGGCGGCAATAATGAATCTCAGTGTTATACCGACAGTGAAGATAACTCATTCGTTTCTGACGGTAGCTTAAAAATTGTTGCACTACCCGCGGAAGAGGGAGCGCAAAAGCCGTACACATCAGCCCGTCTCAATACCCGCTACAAAGCAGATTTTAAATACGGCCGTATTGAAATGCGCGCCAAGTTACCTTCAGGCCAAGGCAGTTGGCCTGCGTTTTGGATGATGCCTACTGATGAAGTATATGGCGGCTGGCCTCGTTCTGGCGAAATCGACATTATGGAAGCCGTTAATCTTAAGGCATCAGATGCCGACGGTAACCCTGAAAGCCATATCTACGGCACACTTCATTACGGCCAAGAATGGCCAAACAACGATAGTTCAGGTAAGGCTTATTCACTACCTAATGGTGCAAATCCGGCAGACGATTTCCACACTTACGCAGTTGAATGGCAAGAAGGCGAAATTCGCTGGTACATGGATGATTACCTCTATGCGACACAGCGTCGTTCACAAGTTCGCTATAATGCAAACGGCGATGCAACCGGGCTATCACACCGTGGTTGGTATGCAGAATACTACGAACAAGGCACGGGCGAATTAACCACGCATTGGGATAATGCGCCTTTTGACCAAGAATTTTATCTTATTCTTAACTTTGCTGTAGGTGGCGACTGGCCAGCTAATGTAAACGAAACAGGTATTGACGCTAGCGCATTTGCAGAAGGTCAGACTTACGAGATTGATTATGTTCGTGTCTACGAATGTGCTTCAAACCCCGACACAGGTAAAGGGTGCGAAACTGTTCGTCCAGGATACAACTCGCTAGATGATGCGTTAGTTGAAGGTGCAGCACCTATTCCAGCTCCACCGTCTACTGGTGTTGCACAAAACCTTACCATTTTTGACGGAACGCCTAATCCAAACTGGCCAGCGTGGGATTGCTGCGGTGGTTCAACGCCAGCGCTTGTAGAGGACGCTGAGCAAGGTCAAGTTTACGAATTTGCTATTAATGAAGCACCAACCGTAATGGGCTTTATTAGTCGAGCTCAATTTATCACAGACCCAGAAGGCGAAGCTGCACAGTTTGATGCTTCTCCTATGGAAGAAACGGGCAGTGTTAAGTTCGATTTGAAAGTAACCTCACTACCTGCGAATGCAACCACCAATTGGTTGTTCAAAATTGAAAGCTCTGAAGGGTCGACTGCCGCTGAACTTCCATTAATGGATGGCTACGTTGGGCCAGCAGATAGCGCAGGAGCCACTCCTGAACAAGGTGTATGGGAGTCTTATGAATTTCCACTTAGCACGCTTGCAGCAGCAGGTTTAGACACAAGCGCTATTGATGTCATCATGGTTTTCCCTGCGTGGGATACCGGAAATGGTGCGGTTTATCGCATGGCTAATGTCGAAATTTCTCAGGAAGGCGGTGTAACCTACCCAGAACTAGTCATCTTCGAAGAAGGACAAAACCCTAACTGGCCAATGTGGGACTGCTGTGGTGGCTCTACCCCTACTGAAGAAATGGACGACGAAGAGCATGGTCTAACTGCTGAATTCCGCATTGGAGCGGATCCAACGGTAATGGGCTTTATAACACGTCCGGAATCGGGCGGCGGTGACACGCCATTTGATGCTACTGCACTTACCGATGGCGGCCTGTTGCAATTTGATATGCGCGTAGTAAGTGCGCCTAATAACGCCGATGCGTCTTGGTTATTCAAAATCGAATCTAATGGTGCCGCTACCGCTGTTGAACTGCCACTTTCTGAAAGTGTTGAAGGTCAAGCGCCTGTAGAAGGCGAATGGCAAACTTACACATTCCCTATTTCTGACCTCCAAGCACGCGGCTTAGACGTGAGTGCCATTGACGTAATCATGGTATTCCCAGCCTGGGGCACAGGTGAAGGTGCGGTTTATCGTTTAGACAATGTGAAGTTCTACCACCCTGATAGCGGCGCGGAAGCACCTGCAGGCGGCATTACGCTTTTTGCAGACACAGCAGCGGACCAATGGCGTATTTGGGATTGCTGTGGCGGTTCAACACCAACAGAAGAAGTGGATGATACTGAGCATGGTACGGTTGCCGAGTTCCGCATTGGCGCGACACCAACTGTTATGGGAATTATCGCTGACGACGGTCACTCATATGATGCATCTGCTCTGCTAACCAATGGTGCAGTGCGCTTTGAGATGAAAGTAAGCTCAATGCCAAATGATTCGACAGCACCTTGGCTATTCAAAATAGAGTCAATAGGCGCATCAACCGCTGTTGAGTTACCTATTTCGGCAAGTCTAGAAGGGGCCGACCCCGTTCAAGGCGAATGGCAAACCTACACTTTTCCATTACAAACACTATTTGATGCTGGCTTAGATATCAGCGCTATTAACGTCATCATGATGTTCCCTGCATGGGGTCAAGGTGAAGGCGCGGTGTATCGCATAGATAATGTAGAAATAGCTGCACAGTAACAAAGCAAATGCCGCTTTATCTTTTAAAGCGGCAGTTACCAATTGATAAGAATTAGTAGGGCAATTATGAAAAACACACCATTTAAAAAGACCCAGCTTGCCACATCAATGGCTTTGTTGATGGGCTCTACCCTAGCTTTTCCCTCTTACGCGCAAGAATCAGAAGCCGTTACTCCGGCAGAAGATGAAGTCGAAGTTATTCAAGTAAGCGGTATTCGCGGCAGTATGATCCGCTCCATGGACTTGAAACGCAGTTCCAATGGCGTTGTAGATGCCATTTCTGCCGAGGAATTAGGTAAATTTCCAGACACTAACTTGGCGGAAGCACTTCAGCGTATTACCGGTGTAACTATCAGCCGAAATAACGGTGAAGGTAGTCAGATTACTGTGCGTGGTTTTGGACCAGAATTTAACTTGGTTACACTAAACGGACGCCAAATGCCGGGCACCGGATTCACTCGCTCATTCGACCTAGCGAATTTGTCTTCTGAAGGTGTAAGTACGCTTGAACTACAAAAAACTGCACGCGCAGAAAATCCTAGTGGCGGTCTAGGCGCGACAGTAAATATTATTACTATGAAGCCTCTGTCTCAGCCGGGACAAAATGCTACGATCTCGGTGAAAGGCATTCATGACACCTCTGTTGAGGAAGGCGATGACCTCACGCCTGAAATTGCAGGTGTATATAGCAATACTTTTGCGGATGAAATGTTCGGTTTCGGTGTTTCGTTCTCGCACCAAGAGCGTGATTTCCAACAGCAGTCTGCAAATATCCAAGGGTGGCAGCTTCAAGAAAATGCAGCTCTGCCTGATCTTGACCCTGCGAATGTGGTAGACAACCGCACGAACATTACCGACGTAGCTTTCTTCCCGAAAGATATGAACTATGGCATCAATGATGTTCAGCGTGAGCGCCAGAACGGACAAGTCACACTGCAATTCCGCCCAGTTGATGCTTTTACAGCGACAGTAGACTATACCGCTTCGCGCGCCACAACTGGCACAAATTCCGTGGGTTGGGGAATATGGAACAACTTCGGCGCTAACATTAATGCGTATGAATTAGATGAGAATGGTACGGCGGTGTACGCTGACATTAGCGGTGATGATGGTTCATTTACTGCTAGTAGAAATACCACTCGTGTTGATGCCCGCTCACTAGGTGTTAACTTTGACTGGATGATTAACGACGACTGGCACGTCAGGCTTGATTACCACGACTCGTACAACGAAATAGACAACGGCTACGATAAAGGCTTAGGTAGCTCTGGCCAAATCATCTTAGGCTCAAACCAACTTGATTCAAAGGTTTATGATTTCCGCGAAGGTGAGATTCCGCAGGTTTATGTGAACTGGAATAATGGCACCAATGAAATTCTGCCTAGTGAAATTGACTCAAACTTCAGTCAATTCATTTACTCGCCTGGTCGTTCTGATATCGAGCAGCTTCAACTAGACGGCACTTGGTACAACTCAGCGTTTGAGATTCCACTTGTAAAAATCGATTTTGGTTACGCTCGCACAGAGCAAGCGCTATCCGGCTTTAGTGCGTGGAGTGGACTGCGCGGTGGCCCAGGGTTTAGCCCATCGTTTACCGAAATTTTCCCTGACAGTATGTTTGTTCGCCATGATACCTCTGGCTTCTTAGACGCTTTTGATGGCGGTGGCGCAAGCATGAATCCAGGCTATTACTACACCTATGATTTTGATGAAGCGATTGCCCGTCAACTTGCCTTTATCACAGGCGACGTGGTCGGCGAAAGTAACGCCTACTCTATCGACCCTTATTTTAGCGGCGCACCTTCTGTCAGTAACGTAGAAGAGATTACCGACTCGATTTATGTTCAATCAGAGTGGGACTTCGAGGTCGGTGATTATTACGTACAAATAAATGCTGGTGTACGCTACGAAGAAACAGAAGTGCCAAGCTCTGCGGAGGTTCGTGTACCTGTACAGGTAAATTGGGTCGCAGCTTCAGAGTGGATCACACAGTTTGAAGACGAGCTACAAGTGCAAGACTTTACTGGCGAATATGACATTTTATTACCCATGTTCGACGTAAAAGTAGATGTGACGGATGACATTGTTGCGCGTTTCTCTTGGGGTAAATCAATTACCAGAGCGCCAATTGGCTTGCTACAAGGTGGCCTAGCATTTAGTGGCAGCCCTAAAATTGGTGCAAGAACCGCATCGGCTGGTAACACAAGCTTGTTACCGTTCGAGTCAACTAACTTAGACCTATCATTTGAGTGGTACTACGACGAGTCGAGCATGCTTGCCGTTGGTTTATTCAGAAAGTCGGTAGAAAACTATATTACGACCACAGGTCAAGACCAGCAGTTTGAAGGTTTACGCGACATCTACCAAGGACCACGCTGGAACGAAGCAGTGACTGCATTAACGGCAGCCGGTGAGCAGGCAACCGATAGTGCTATTTATAACTACTTCATTGATAACGGCTATGCTGACGAAAACGGTGTGGTAACCCCTAATGCGGACGACCCGTTAATCACGTGGCGCACCACACAGCCAGGTAACTCTAGCGATTCAAAAACCGTTGAAGGTATTGAGTTAGCTATTCAGCATACGTTTGGAGACACTGGCTTTGGCTTCGGCGCGAACGCGACGTTGGTTGACGGCGACGTTGAATACGACCCTTACAACCTGAACGAGCAAGACCCGCTTGTAGGCATCAGCGACTCTGCCAACTTCCAGGTGTTTTATGAGAAAGAAGGTCTATCGGTAAAAGTCACCTATGCATGGCGCTCAGACTACGTTGTTGGTATTGGTCAGGCACAAGGGTCATCAGATAACCCAGCTACTCAGTTCGACACCTTCGGTCAAATTGATGCCAGCATCAACTACGACGTTAACGAACACCTAACCGTGTTCTTAGAAGGCGTGAACATCAACGATGAAACAGAGCGTGGCTACGGCCGCTTCGAAGAGCAATTCTTGTTTGCTCGTCAATACGGACCGCGCTATACGCTGGGCGCTAGATATACTTTCTAAGTTCAGCAAGCAATATTATTAAGGGCCTTTCTAGGCCCTTTTTTGTTCTTCGCACTCTAAAATTATCGAACATTGTCCACAATTTTTGATAACCTCATCAAAGAAGCTCAGGTACGAGTAGTAAAAGAAGAGATCGAGTGAAGTATAAGAAGTGTATCAGCGTACTAGCGCTATTTTTGTTAGGGATAAACATCACCTTCGCATCTAACGATGATAGATATTTTCAAGCATATTCCGAAATTATAAACAGCAAGCCTAATAATGAAGAAGCGTTGATGACACTAGTCGCTGACTCTAGGGTCTTGTCCGATTCTTCACCTTTTGCATCTGTGTACATTGCTCTGCTGCAATCCTTGGTTGACCATCCCACAGGGTTTGAAGAATACAAGCTTGCTCCTGCACACCACTTGCAAGAAGTAAAAAATTCGCAACCGTCGTTGTATTACAGACACAAAATACTGTCAGCCTATAACCTTGCCATTCAAGACAAGTGGCGTTTGGCCCACAGCCAAATAGACGAAGTAATAGCGTTTGCGGATAACAATGATTCCGAGCTTTTCTTTGATGCTAATGCAACCAAATCTATTTTTCTGGCACGTATGGGGTTAATCAGGGCGTCTTTAAATTCCAATGCAAAAATAGTGGGTGAGCTACCATCGTTGTCTGAAAAACGCTTTTTTGGCGATGGCGCAATAGAAAACATGGAACTGGAGATAGGGCTTAACATGTCTTATCTGGGTGAAGACAGTCACGCTTTAGAACTGTGTTCGCGGGCAGAGGCATTCTTTTTAGACAGGCCTGTAGCAAGCCCTTATCGATATTATCAAATTGCCCTCGACTGCCAAAGAAGAAGTCTTGAAAATTCAGGTCGAATAGATGAGGCTTTTGCCACCCTTGAACGATATGTTGAGTACGCCACCTCTATTGAGGACTGGGACTCGTACGTATATGGCATAGTTTTAAAAATCGATTATTTTTATTCTCTAGACAAAGTTAATAAAGCTCATGAATTAATTGAGAAAACTGAGCACTTTGTATCTTCACTACCAACCTCATATGACACTAACACCTATCAAATTTCTCGCTTCAAAGGACTAGTGGAACAGAAAGAATTTGAAAGCGCTAAAGCACTGTCGGCCGCGATTATCGACAACTTAAATGACGAGTACAGCTCATCAGACTTACATTGGGCGCAATTCAAATCTATTCAGTCTTCTTTATTCGAGCAAACAGGCAATGATAAAGCGGCCATCGCCGCGTTAAGAGACAGCAGAAACTTTTACCAATCTCTTTACTACCAAACTGATGACAGAGAAGAGATCTTTAGCGACTACTATGAAAGTGCTTTAGCTGAACGAAAGCTAAAACTCCTGGAACAACAGCACGAATTAGCCCAAATGGAGCTTTCAAACAGCAACAGATTGAATTTCATTCTTGGTGCTGGAGCACTGACTCTAGTCGCACTTCTAGCCCTCATAAGCTACCTATACACCGTTCAACGAAGAATTAAAAGAGAACAAGAGACGCTTGCGAAGGTAGATACACTCACGGGCGTGCGCAATCGAAGAAGTTTACTCAGCGCCGTACAGTTAGAGATTAACAAGGCAAAAACCTATCAAAATGACTTATCTCTGGCGTTAATCGATTTGGATTACTTCAAAGCTATCAATGACAACCATGGTCATGAGTGTGGAGATGACTTACTTAAAGCCTTCTGTGAGTATGTATCCAAGTCTATTAGAAAAACAGATATATTTGGACGTTATGGCGGTGAGGAATTCATTCTATGTTTACCAAAAACATCAGCCGCCGAAGCTAAAGAGGTCGTAGATTCTATCCTTGATGGTTACCGGAAAGTACGTATTTCCGCTGCGATCAGTGCGCAGACCTTTTCTGCAGGCATTGCTGTTTATCAAAAAGGGGGGGAGATCTCGAAGCTCATTAAGCAATGTGACGATGCGTTATATGCAGCCAAAAGACATGGTAGAAATAGGGTTTGTATCTCCGCACAGGGTGACTAGAGAGTAACAAATTTCTGTTCGCTCAAATCAAAAGATTCCATTATTTTCTTTAAATTAATACTTATGGTTGTGTGAAGGCTTACTAGCCTTCACACGACTACTCACTTTTACTTGGTAAGATGATGGCTTAGCAAACGCCCATAAGCCGTTATTTTCACTCTATTACCATTAGTCAGTAACTGGCGTCCCGTCCTTATTAAATTTAGCTATTTCAGCGCCAGAAGACTCCCACTCTTCCTTTTCAGCTTTAGTGGCTTTGGGTGAGAACCAGCCAACGTAGGCGTAAAATATCCCTATTAGGGGTGCCGTCCAACAAGCAAAGGCAAGAGGGATGTACAGCAGATTTTCTAAGTTTGCGCCAGAAATACCCAAGCCAAGAGCAGATATCACAAACGCACCACCGGCATTCCAAGGGATGAGCGGAGACATTAACGTGCCCCCTTCTTCAATGCCACGAGACAGATTAAGTGTGGAATACCCCATACCACGATAAACGGGTGAATACATTCTTCCCGGTAAGGCAACTGATAAATATGGGTCTCCAGCTACTAGGTTAGTAGCAAACGCCGTACCCACCGCTGCTATCTGTGTACCAGCAAAGGTTTTCGCTTTGCTCTTTATTGCATTGATAATACTTCTTAGGCAGCCTGTCGTTTCTAACGCCCCACCGAAACCAAGCGCAATCAATACTAATGAAATAGTCCACATCATAGACTGAACACCACCACGGTTAAGCAAACTATCTATTTCAACGATATTAGTTTGAATTGAATAGCCGTTATTTGCATAGTCGAAGACGGCTTGCAGGCTTTGTCCCTGCATAAACATGGCGAACACGCCTCCAACTACAGCCCCAGCGAATAGTGCAGGTAGGGGCGGAATTTTCTTTAACGCCAGCCCCATAACAACAAGCGCTGGCAATAATGCCCAGCCGGAAATGGTAAAGTTATCTTCTAATGCTGTAGTAATACCAGCAATTTTTGCAAACGAAACACTCTGAGCGTCAATGACGAAAAAGCCAACGCCAAGGTAAATTAAAAATGCGATAACCATGGCTGGAATTGTGGTAGCCATCATATTTTTGATATGTGAAAACACATCCGTGCCGGTAACAGCTGGGGCAAGGTTTGTAGTATCGGACAGGGGCGACACTTTATCGCCGAAAAATGCGCCGGAAACTACTGCGCCCGCCGTCCAATACATAGGAATATCAAATCCTTCGCCGATACCCATCAAGGCAAGGCCAACGGTACCTACACTCCCCCAACTTGTGCCTAGTGAAACGGATACCACTGCACAGATAACCATTCCTGCTGCAAGAAATATCTGAGGAGACAGGGTTTTCAACCCGTAGTAAATAATAGTCGGGACTGTCCCGCTTGCTATCCATATACCGATAATCATTCCTACGACAATAAGCACGCTTACCGACGGCAAGGCGACATGGATAACTTTAAAGATTCCAGCTCGCACTTCTTCCCATGTAAGTCCAAGATAGGTACCTACAAAGCTTGTCAATGCAATACCAATGGCTAGCGGTATATGAGGCTCAAACACACCAAAGTAAAATATCTGGGTGCCGAGAATCAAAAGCGTTAATACAACAGGTGTTAACGCAAGTAAGAGACTTGGAGTAGCACGCTGTTCGTCTGTCATTTTACTACCCTGTAATTTTCCCGAATGACAAGAATGAATGCAGGACGGAAACACGTCTTACCTACTTTCATCTCACCAACGATTGTTGTTTATATTACAGGTTGGCTACGGGATGAACTGCATAATAGATCGATAAACGGAAGGCTCAAGGTCGGTGTAAATAAAAAAAGCCGCCAGTTTTTGAGGTTGGCGGCGTTGTTTTTTCTAGTAGCGTTGAGAGCTACTGTCTGTTTAGTTTTGGCAACTTATACTCGCCGATTTGTCAGCCTCAGGGGTAAACTGAATATCTGCCACACTCAAGCTAGCCTTCCCTGAACTTCCCAGCTCAAACGGCACAACAAGGCCGGTAAAATCGATACCCTCATCAACAAAGCACTGTAGATCAATACTTATGTTTGTCCATGTGTCAGCTGGCATCGCCTTTAGCTGCTCGCTAATATCAATTTGAGTTGAACAGCTGCCTGCTGCGTCTCCCTCGCCTTCACAGTTCATGCCTACCGTTACAGGTGCATTTATGTCTGAGTGACGACTAACGTTAAAGCTTAAGGCACCATGCGTAAGTAGTTGCGCACTTAAATCTTCACGGAAAAAGCTCTTGCTTGCAAAACGCATAGCGGCGAACTCAGTGCCATCGAAAGTGACTTTACGCGCATCTTCCTGCACTTCCTTATCAACCGTACGATAAGTAATGGCTCCAACAGTATGCGTGCTTGCGTTCACTGCCAGAGAATCATCACCAGAGTAAAGCCATAATACCCAAGGTGCCTCAACCGAGCCCTTTAGAATTTCCATCGGCTTGTTGCTGTCAGTACTCACCTTAATTTCAGTATTTAGCGTATCGCTTAGAACGTTGTCATCGCTGTACGTTAAGCCGAAGCCATAAGGCAGCAAAGGTTCATAGGTTTCATCGCCCTTGTTAACGATCTGCTGAGGCTCTGACGGCCAAGAGAAAGACAGCTTGCCTTTAAAGTCCTGCTCACCAAACAAAACGTCTGCCACCGCTGCACCTTCAGAGCCAGGAAGCCAAGCTGCAACAAATGCATCAGATGCATTTAGCTCTGCGTTAACCCACATCGGTCGGCCGCTGATAAACACCGACACCACCGGAATTCCCTGAGATTTCAATTTTTCGAGCAACGCCAGATCTGTCTTGCTCCCGTGTTGATAAATTAAGGTTTCTCTATCGCCATGACCTTCGGCATAAGGCTCTTCACCGAACACCACTATGGCGACGTCAGGTTTAGTTTCAAAGCTACCGTCAACCGATAGCTGTACGTTACCACCAGCACTGTCTACATGCGCTTTAATACCGTCATAAATAGAGCTGCCGCCAGGGAAGTCATCGTTGGTATTATTTGTGCCTTGCCACGTAATACTCCAACCACCTGATTGCTTGCCGATGTTATCCGCACCATCGCCCGCTACCAATATGCGTTTGCTTGCAGAAATCGGGAGGGTTTTATTTTTATTTTTCAGCAGTACCAGAGACTCGCGCACCGCTTGCGCCGCCACTTCTCTATGCTCTGCCTTACCAATAAGCGAACGGTCGCCAGATAACGGGCGGTTTGCCGGGCTTGGCTTTTCGAACAGGCCAGCGCGTACTTTCACTCGAAGAATTCGGCGTACCGCATCATCAATACGCGACATAGGAATGATGCCATCGTTTACTTGAGCAAGAGTGTTGTCATACAGCACCTTCCAATCGTTTGGCACCATAAAAATATCCAAGCCTGCATTGATGGCCTGTGCACAATCTTCGTTGTTGCAACCTTTAACTTGCCCATGACCGTTCCAATCACCGACAACAAACCCGTCGAAGCCCATTTGCTCTTTAAGTACGTCGGTTAGCAAGTATTTATGACCGTGAAGCTTCTCGCCATTCCAGCTATTGAACGACGCCATGACAGACTGCGCGCCCGCCGTTAATCCGCCCACATAGCCTTGGGCGTGTATATCAAATAACTCTTGTTCGCTGGCAACATTGTCACCTTGGTCATCACCGCCAACCGTACCGCCGTCACCTACAAAGTGCTTTACTGTACTAATTACACGCTGATCACTTAAAAAGTCGTTGTCAGCCGCGCCTTGAAGACCTTTAACCACTGAAGCGGCATACTCTCTAACAATGGCTGGGTCTTCAGAATAGCTCTCGTAGGTTCTGCCCCAGCGATCGTCACGTACCACAGCAACGGTAGGCGCAAATACCCAATCGATACCCGTCGCCATGACCTCTTTAGCTGTAACGTGCGCAATCTTCCCTACCAGTTCAGGGTTATTCGCCGCGCCTAATCCAATGTTGTGAGGAAACAAGGTTGCGCCTATAACATTGTTATGACCGTGAACAGCGTCTGTCCCCCACATTGTAGGAATTGTCGAGCCGTCCAAACTGTCATCAATGGAAGCCTGATAAAGCTTTTCTGCAAGTGCTATCCAGTCTTCTGGTGTGGCGTGCTTGTCGTTATTAGGGAATGCACCACCGCCATTGAGATAAGAACCAAATCCGTATTTGCGCATATCTTCTACCGTGATATTGCGAATTTCAGGCTGGATCATCTGCGCAATTTTTTGCTCGATAGTCATGGTAGACAGAATTTCTTCAACCTTGGTTTCGACTGCAGGGTTTGATTTAACTTCAATATCAAGCTTAGGCCACACAGCGCTCGCTTTGCTTGGCGTCGGCTCAACGCTTTCAACTGAAGCAGCATCTTTTTCAGCAGAACATGCACTAACTAAAACGCCAACCAATGCACCGGTAACAACTTTCGCGATTATACTTTTTCGCATTCTTAATCCTCGTTACTTTTCAGTGGTATTAATGTGAGATACGCGACTTCCTACAAGGCCATAGTAGGCAATGTAAAGGTAGCAAGAAGCGGGTAGTAAAAATGACAGAGTAACGCCGATAGTGTCTGCCAGCATGCCCTGTAGAAGTGGAACAATGGCGCCGCCAACGATGGCTAAACAAAGAATGCCGGAACCTTGTGGGGTGTCTTTTCCAAGCTGGTGGAGTGCAAGGCTAAAAATGGTGGGGAACATGATTGAGTTAAACAAACCTACTCCCAAAATGCTCCATAGCGCGATGTCTCCTGTGCTTGAAAGTGATAGCAAAATAAGCGCAATAGCCATACAAGCGTTAAACGCCAGCACGTAGCCACCCGAGATTTTTTGCATAACCACAGCACCGATAAAGCGCCCTACCATCGCGCCTCCCCAGTAGTAAGCAAGTAGCTTGGCCGCCCCTGCCTCACTTAATCCGCCAACCGCCGGACTCGCTAGATAATTCACTAGCATGCTGCCAATAGCCACTTCCGCGCCGACATACATAAAAATGCCGACAGCGCCTAAAACAAGGTGCTTGTGATGCCATGCACCTCCTTTAAATACTCCAGTGCTTGCGCTGGTGTGATTTAGCTTCGGCAGCTTTAAGTACATGAAAATAAGAGCCAGAAGAAGCAGTGATGCAGCAAGAATTAGGTAAGGCACTTGCACGTCTGACGCACTTGGCGTACCGCCTCCGTGCTCTCCTGTAGCGCCATATATAAGATAAGAACCGAAGAAGGGAGCCACGGTTGTACCAAAAGCGTTAAATGCTTGGGTCATGGTGAGTCGTGACGAGGCTGTTTTAGGGTCGCCGAGTGCCGTTACATAAGGGTTGGCAGACACCTGAAGTACGGTTATACCAGACGCTAATACAAAAAGAGCTAACAGAAAAATACCGTATATTTGACTTGATGCAGCGGGGAAGAACAGCAAGCACCCCACGCAGGCTATAGCGAGCCCAAGTACAATACCTTTCTGGTAACCAATGCGCGACACCACCATGCCTGCAGGCAGTGACACAATGAAATAGGCACTAAAAAAGCAAAACTGAATCAGCATTGCTTGTGTGAAGCTAAGGTTAAATGCACCTTTTAAGTAAGGAATAAGGATGTCATTCAAACAGGTAATAAAACCCCACATGAAGAACAGCGTGGTGAGTGAGATAAGCGCAAAACGGTATCCACCGTTTGCCTCTGCCTCTTGGGCGCTTGAAATATTAGGCTGCACTGGTGTGTCCACGAATAACCTCTGTTGCTATTTTTCTATTTAATGATAAATTTACATTTGAAAGCGCTTACATCTAACTGCAAGTAATTTTGTAAGCGCTTACATTGAAGAGATAATTACACGAAGCGTAATCGAATTCAATGTAAATATGATGTTATTTGCCCTGTCTAGCGCAGGGTTAATATGAAAAAATTGTTATAGTCAGGACATACCCACGATGCAAGAAATTAACCTTCCATCCAATTCAATGATGTTGTCGAAAGACTTTTTGTTTGGTGTGGCTACATCAAGTTTCCAAATAGAGGGAGACAGAAAAGGAAGATTAGATTGTATTTGGGACACGTTCTGCGAAAAGAAAAATGCCATTACTGATGCCACTAATGGTGACATTGCCTGTAACCACATAGATTTGTGGAAACAAGATGTAGAGCTAATTGATTCTCTTGGTGTTGACGCTTATAGACTGTCTATCTCGTGGCCACGAGTGATGAAACAGGACGGTAGCGTAAACGAAGTGGGCATGCGCTTTTACGTAAACTTAGTCAATGAAGTTATCAAGCGCGGCATGAAAGTGTTCGTGACGCTTTATCACTGGGATTTACCGCAACACCTTGAAGACAACGGTGGCTGGCTTAATCGCAATACAGCCTATGCATTCGAAAAATATGCTGAAGCCGTAGCAAACGCGTTGGGCGAAAAAGTCCACTCCTACGCGACATTAAATGAGCCATTTTGTTCAGCCTATTTGGGTTATGAGGCAGGCATTCATGCACCTGGAAAGACAGGCATGGCAAATGGTCGAAAGGCAGCGCATCACTTATTGCTTGCTCACGGTTTAGCGTTGAAGGTGCTTAACCGAATTTGCCCAAAAAGCCAAAACGGTATCGTACTTAACTTTAGCAATTGCCATACAAAAAGTGATTCACAGGAAGACATACACGCCGCCAAACTCGCCGATGATTACCAAAACCAATGGTATTTAAAACCTATTATTGAAGGCAAATATCCAGACATTATCGATAAGCTCGCTCCCGACGTTAAGCCCGACATTGCGGAAGGTGATATGGCTATTATCTGCCAACCAATCGATTACTTAGGCATTAATTATTACACCCGCACTGTGTATCAAAGTGATGGCAATGGTTGGTTTGAAATTGTGCCTCCAGCCACAACCGAATTAACCGCAATGGGCTGGGAAATCACTCCTGATGCCTTTACCGAGCTGCTTGTTGATTTGCACCAACGCTACGACTTACCGCCTATTTATATCACTGAAAACGGAGCAGCAATGGATGATGAGCTCATAGATGGGGAAGTGTTGGACAATGGGCGTACCGCCTACTTTCACACCCATTTAAATGCGGTAAATGAGGCAATAGAAAAAGGCGTAGACATACGCGGATATTTTGCATGGAGCCTAATGGACAACTTTGAGTGGGCACTGGGCTATTCAAAGCGTTTCGGCATAGTTTATGTCGACTACGAAACCCAAAAACGTACGCCAAAACAAAGCGCTTTGGCTTATTCAAAACTGGTTAAGAGCCGGATAAATGGGTACATTAGCGGTATCAAATAAGGACAAGTACCAAACCGTATGGCAACAATTTACCAAGTATCAGAGGCCGCAGGTGTTTCGTTAGCTACCGTTTCTCGCGTTATGAATGGCAACGCGAAGGTAAGCGAGCGCACCCGCAAAAAAGTAGAGGATGCTATGGCATCGTTGGGATATCAACCCAATGCCATCGCTCAATCTCTTGCGTCAAACCGCACTAACAGCGTCGGTTTGCTCGTATCAGAACTTCACGGCTCTTACTTTGGCGACCTGATGAGTACGGTAGAACATGTGCTAAAACAAAATGGTAAGCACGTTATTATTACCGCCGGTCATGTGGATGAAAAGCGCGAGCACGAAGCTATTGAGTTTTTAAAAAGCCGCCGTTGCGATGCGTTAATTCTGCACGCTGAAGCGGTATCTGATGAGTACTTAAAAACATTAGTAGACAGTAAGATCCCCGTTGTTGTGATAAACCGAAAAGTGGAAGAACTTGACGAAAATTGCTTTGTTGTGGACAACGAAAGAGGCGGTTACATGGCAACTAAAACCGCTATTGATGCTGGTCATAAAAAGATTGCGTACATTAGCGGCCCGCTATTTAAAAAGGATGCGAGCGATCGTCTGGCAGGTCACAAAAGAGCCCTT
Source organism: Alteromonas sp. 07-89-2 (assembly GCF_013113925.1). Classification (NCBI taxonomy): domain Bacteria; kingdom Pseudomonadati; phylum Pseudomonadota; class Gammaproteobacteria; order Alteromonadales; family Alteromonadaceae; genus Alteromonas; species Alteromonas sp. 07-89-2. The sequence continues at coordinate 136,005 of NZ_VTYM01000003.1, forward strand.
CAAGAAGCAGGGCTAACTTTTGATGAAACGAGCGTCTTTGAAGGCGATTTCCACGAGTCATCAGGCCAAGAGGGTATGCAGCATCTTCAAAAGGCATTCCCTCACTTTACAGCTTTGGTATGCGCGAACGACGAAATGGCGTCTGGCGCAATGACAGCTGCACGAGAATCGGGTTTTGATATCCCTTCGCAGCTTTCCATAATCGGTTTCGATAATGTGCTGTTTTCGCGCTACCTTTATCCAAAACTCACTACAATTAATAACCCTATTCACGCTATGGGAGAAATGTCTGCTTATTGGGTGCTACAACATGTTTATGACATAAAAAGCCCTATTCCTATTGAGCACTTATTTGAACCCGAAGTAGTAAATAGGGACACATTAGGCAAATTATAAAATGAATAAAGCCCTGTCTCCGTCGCTGTATTACACACTCATTGTCTCTCTTGGAGGGTTTATTTTTGGCTTCGATGCCAGTGTAATAGCAGGAGCCAATGGCTTCATCGATGCCGAATTTAACCTAAGCGATTGGCAGCAAGGCTTCGTCGTAAGCTCACCGACACTAGGCGCGCTAATAGCCATGCTATTTGCAGGCGGCGTTAGCGACGCTATCGGCAGGCGCAAAGCACTCATTCTTGTCGCTTTCCTTTACCTGCTTTCTTCTGTCGGTTCGGCCTTAGCCCCTAATTTCGAACTATTAGTGCTCTCTCGCTTTATTGGCGGCATTGCGTTTTGTTCGCTGATCATTGCCCCGCTGTATATCTCGGAAATAAGCGCCCCAGAAAACCGAGGCAAAATGGTGTCGGTGAACCAGCTAAACATTGTATTTGGCTTCGCCCTATCCTATTTCACCAACTATTATCTGTTGCAGCTGAGTAACAGCGGTGCAGGTTGGGTTGCTGAATGGGGTATAGATACACATTTGTGGCGCTACATGCTGGGCTTGGAGATTATACCCGCAGCACTATGGTTTGGTTTACTGTTTACTATTCCGCGTAGCCCCAGGTGGCTGGTACTCAAAGGCCAACACGAGGAAGCCGAACAGGTTATAAACCGCTTATTCGACAAAGCCCAAGCCAGCGCTCTTGTTGAAGATATAGCGTCTTCACTTAAAGAAAAGTCGTGGCCTTTTCGTGAACGCCTAGGCTTTCTAAAGGCAAAGGCCATGCGATTTCCGTTAATGGTCGGCATTATTATTGCCATTGCTCAGCAAATTACCGGCATTAACGTTATCTTTTTTTACGCGCCCACGATTTTTGAACAAAGCGGTGTAGGTACCAATGCGGCATTTATGCAGGCTGTATGGATTGGCTTGGTTAACGTAGCATTTACCGTAGTCGCTATGCTAACTATTGATAAATGGGGAAGAAAACCGCTGCTACTTATTGGGTTAACTGGCGTAGTGATCAGCATGTCTATTTGTACCTATGGCTTTAAACAGGCGACATATCAAGTACAGCAAACGGCCATAAACGAAATACACCAAGATGCGCCGAGTGTGGCAATAAAGCTAACTCCACTAACCAACGATATTTACTATTCAGACGTTGAGTTTAAGCGCACGCTAAAGACCACACTTACCAGCGACGAATACGATGCATATCAGCAATCATTGCTAACTAGCAGTATTAATATGAATGCACCTTTAGTATTGTTTGGCATCATTGCGTTTGTTGCTTCGTTCGCGATGTCCCTTGGCCCTGTGATGTGGGCGATGCTTGCTGAAATTTTTCCGAATCAAACCCGCGCTTTGGCTATTTCATTAGTGGGCATGGTGAATTCACTCACCAGCTTTCTTGTTCAAGTTATCTTTCCTTGGGAGCTGGCTAATTTGGGAGCCGCGGCCACGTTTGCAATCTACGGCGGGTTCGCCTTAGTCAGTCTGATCTTAGTTGCCAAGCTCTTCCCAGAAACAAAAGGGAGAACCTTGGAGGAAATCACAGAAGAATTTGAGCAATGTGCATAATTTAAAACAGCACTGATGTTCAAGTGACCATGTTGAGGCGCTGACCTTTACTCAGGTTACCAACACTCCCTTCATCTAGTGATAGTGTTGATGATACATTTAACGCGCTTGGCGTAACGTGAGAAGCAACAAGGATGAGATGGTTGGCAGCGTAGCGATTTAATACCTCACACACTTTATGCTGAGTAGTCACATCCAAGCCCTCGAAGGGTTCATCAACAAGCAACACTTTTGCGTGAGATAAAATAGCGCGCGCTAAGGCTAGTCGCTTACGCTCTCCCCCAGAAAGCGCCCTTCCCGCCTTGCCAACCCACATAGACAAAGGCAACAGTGCCTCTAGCCCTAATTGAGCCAACAGGTTAGTCATGTCATCAAGGGGAATACCCATTCCGGCAGGGTCTAAATTTGAAGAGACACTGCCAGAAAGCACTATTGGCTCTTGTTCCACATAGCGCCAGTTTTTAATTAAGCCATCGGGTATACGCATGCCATCCACTTCTTTAAGTCCAGTAGAAGGCACAACCCCCGCAATTGACTGAAGCAAAGATGACTTACCACAGCCTGACGGCCCGGATATACATACGATGCCAGTGGCTGGGAATGTAGCATTGACCAAAGGTAAGCGTCTATTTTTGGCAGTATAATCAGATAACGTAAGTGAATGGTGCAGTTCGGTGCGTTCAAGTACTTTAATGGGTGAGGTTTTGAGCTTCTTAAGGGCTTTCGCGCTTTGTTTGTGCTGTACAAACTTGGTAATGCTGTGAAAAGCTGCACCAGTCCAATCAGGCGCAGCCATCAATATCATGGGCACAACAATAGCAATAGGCATATACGAAAAGTCAGATATTGGACTTACTGCGCCCGACATAACTAACACTACCGCAAAAAATGCCGCGCCTTGAAACCACCAGCTCGCGCGTTGCGCTTTGTCTTTCTGCGCAGTTTGTTGTCGCCACACCCTGTCAGCACTCGGCACACTATTGATCACATGCCCACCCTCTTCCTGTGGCTTATCTGTCATTGTTTTATTTAAGTGCCATAAAGCGCTGCAGTTGAGAAAGTCGGCTGACTCTTGGCGAAACACTTTATTTTCCTTTGTCGCTTTTTTCGCAACGTTTAAACCACTAAAGCCTTGCAGCACAACGATGAAGAGCCAAATAACAAAAAGTGTAAGTAAAAACGAGGTGCCGGGAAGGTCAAACCATACCGCAGCAACGCAAAGGTTAGTGAATATAAATGTGATGTTAGAAAGCGGAGCTATCCAAGCAATCCACCGACTGGCAAGCGTTTCGGTATGCTGGGCTAATGCTTCTGTTGTGAATGCTTTGTCGGTAATTTTACTGTTTTCAAGTTGACTGAATACAAGCAAGCGCCCCTCTGCGATACGGGTAAGCAAATCGTTATGACCCACCCACATACTGGCATATCCCGAAGCAATGCGAAGTAGTGCTAGCGCGCGAATAACCACCGCCGGAATAACGTAGTTAAAACCTACAGGTGCAATAGCACTGATAGCAATAAACCACGAAGAAATAACGAGAATGGTTATTCCTGCCACACCGTGTAAAAGAGCAAGCAGTAGCGTGAGATAAGCCGGTTTACTTTTCATCAAGGCTACGCTCCTTTTGATTGGCATTCGTCTTGAAACTTGTTTCTACAACGCTACTACAACCTTGTTGGTGCCCTTCATGTTTTGCGCCCAGCTTGCTTTTAAGTCCTGCCTTTGACTTTAAGAGAACGTCTTGTTCGGGCGTACTGCGCGATACCGTCCAAAAGCGGTTAAACCAGTTTGCAGGGAGTGCTTTGTGAGAAGCCCAAATCAGTGTTTTATCTCTACCCAAGCGTTCAATTAACTGTGCCAATCTTGCATGCTGGGAATCTGGCAAATGGGCTGTAGGCTCGTCTAGTAACCATATATTGTCTTTGCGCAACAGCGCTCTCGCTAACGACAGCCGTTGCGCTTCTCCACCTGAAAGTAGCGGATAATCAGTCATTACCGTATCAAGCCCGTAAGGCAATAACGACAGCCACGCGTCAAGTTCTACTGCTTCTAGTGCTTTCATAAGCGCGTCGTCTGTATAGGTGTCGTTTAAGCACAAATTTTCACGCACAGTACCTGGCGTGATCACGGGGAGCTGGGTTATCCAAATTACCGGTTCACTGAATGTATGTGTGCTAGGTCTTTGACCACCTAGGGCTTCTAATAACAGTGTTTTACCCGAACCTGAGCGCCCGCTAATAAGTATTTTGTCGCCCTTTGATACTTCTAGAGATTCAGCGTGCAAAAGCACAGACGGCTCATTAACATCCGTTGTAGCGCAAGAGCTTTGCGAGTGAGTTTGCCCGGCGTTAATGTCATAGACCTTAAGATTGTTAGCCGTTAGCAATACACCGGGTTCTGATAAATGATAGTGGGATGTGGCAGTGTTAGCCGGATTCACTGCACTACAATCAAGGTTTTGCGCGAAGCACGAGAATAACGGCGCGAGTTCAGTTTTGGCTGCTTCTGCTTGCGCCTTCTGATGGTATACCTGCCCCAACTTTTTCATTTCACTTAGCAGCAAAGGTACGGTCAGCAATATCCATAAGCCTTGCTGGAGCGTTATCTCCGGCCCAATACTCAATTCACCTAACAGTGAAAAACCAATAAATACTGCCGTAAGTGCAACTGCGAGTGTTGCGAAGAAGTCGAGCACGCTGTTGGACAAAAAGGCTACGCTCACTACTTTCATAGTTCGCGCATTCAAGTTTTCACTGGCATCTTTAAGCAGGGCTGTTTGTTTTTGATGCGCCTGATAATTTGCCAGCATCGGCAGCGCGGCTAACCTATCAGTAAATAAACTTCCCAAACGTTCAAGGGCGATAAAATGCTTTCGATGTAGGGCAGCGGCTCCCTTGCCCACAATGATCATAAAAAGCGGCACTACCGGCAATGTTAGTAATAGGCCAATCCCTATAACGGGGTTCACATAAAAGATAACGGCTAAAGCAAACAAGGGGACAACAACTGCAATCATTTGCTGCACTCGATATTCAAGTGCCCAGTCAGCAAAAGCCTGTAAGTGCTGCAGCCACACCGTTTGCCAATAGTAAACCGAGTGCTGGCGAATAAGCGCATGTTGACGCTCAATGAATACGTGTTGTAGGTGCTGTTCGAGCTTGTTTAACACCTGCATTCTTGCACTACTAGATAAGGCATTGAATGCGCCTTGTAGCAGCCAATTCATTCCCAAACAAACGGCAAGTCCTGTGACATCACTCGCTGTTGCAGGAGTCTGGTTTACTACCCAGTCATGAGCAATATGTGAAAAATAATAGAACCCAATAATCAAAGAAAAAAGCGACAAACACTTAACCACTACTTGCGCCATAAGCGAAGTGCGCAAGCCAAGCGACTGCGCCTTATCCATCTTATTGCACCACGCATTAAGCGTTTGCCGGTTGGGAACTTTTTCTTTGATCACTGTGGTTTTGACTCTTCTTTTGCGTTACTTAGTAATGAGAGCAAATTTCGCATTTCTTTTGCATTCTTTTCCAAGTGGTGGTGGGCTGGCTGCAAGAACCCTCAGCGGCAGGGACGCTGCTTAAGAGCCCCCATGGACGAGTTCACGACGTTTCCTTGCGGCCAGCCTACTTCTACTCTTGGTCTTCGGGTCTATCCATGTTTTCCGTTGCTTCCAACCACATCGCATTAATAATGCCGAAAGAGCACGCCAGTAAAACACCTAATATCCAAGCGAAATACCACATAAATATCTCCTTAATAGATAGTGTGAGATTGGTCGAGGTCATCATTTTTGATACGACCACGCATCACGTAAAAGCTATAAGCGGTATAGCTCAGTACAATGGGCACAAAGATACAGGCAACGATGAACATAACGTTTAGCGTCATGTGACTAGACGTTGCATCCCATACGGTAAGGCTAGCTTCTGGCATTGTGATGCTAGGCATTAAGAACGGGAACATTGAAAAGCCCGCAGTTAAAATTACGCCAGCGATAAACAGTGCACTTGATACGAACGCCATACCCGGATTGCCTTTCTTAGAGAAGAACGCGCAGGCAAGACCAGCTACTACACCTAATACAGGGGCTACCACCATGAAAGGATATTTGCTGTAATTGCTCATCCAAGCGCCCGCTTCAATAGCTACCTCTTTCTTAAGCGGGTTCGATGTAGCAATAGTGTCTACCGCAGAGGTAATCACAAAGCCATCTAAGCCAAATGCTACCCAAAAACCTGCAATAACAAACAAGGCTACACCTACAAGGCTCAATACTACGGACACGGCGCGGGCTCTAACTTCAATAAAACCATCGGTTTTCATTTGTAACCAGGTCGCACCGTGGTTAAGTAAAATAGCCACTGACAGTAATCCGCTCACCAAAGCAAAAGGCGTTAGCAAACCAAAGAACGAACCTGTATAGGTTGATTTAAGGGTGCTATCTAGCTCGAATGGCACACCTAATAGCAGGTTACCAAACGCCACGCCAAAGATGAGCGACGGAATAATACCACCAGCAAAAAGCGCCCAGTCCCAGGCTTTGCGCCACTGTGGGTTAGGTAATTTACTGCGGTAATCAAAACCAATAGGACGCATCCATAGGGCAATTAACGTTAAAGCCAAAGCAAGGTAAAAACCGGAAAACGCCGTCGCATAAATCATTGGCCACGCCGCAAAGATGGCGCCACCAGCGGTAATAAACCACACCTGATTTCCGTCCCAATGAGGTCCAACGGTGTTAATCATCACACGACGTTCTTTGTCATTTTTTCCGATAAGGGTAAGCAAAGCGCCCACCCCTAAGTCGAAGCCGTCAGTTACGGCGAACCCAATTAGCAGCACGCCAACTAAGCACCACCAAATGACGCGTAACAGTTCATAATCAATCATGCTTTTGCTCCTTGCTCATCAAGGTCAATAAGATCAAGCTCAGTTTCAGTCTTTGTATCTTCAGGAGGCACAGGACCTTTCTTCGCGAATTTTTTCATTAGGTAAAAGCCAATGATGAACATTGCTGTGTAGAAGACGGTATAGGCAACAATAGTGGTTACCACATCGCTAATCGCCAGGTTAGACACTGAGGTATGCACCGGCAATACTTCTGCAATAGACCATGGCTGACGACCATATTCAGCAACGAACCAGCCAGCTTCACAGGCCACCCAAGGAAGTGGCAAACCATAAAGAGCGCCTCTTAGTAGCCAGCGAGGCTTGGTGATTTTATGCTTTGTGCTGTAATAAAATGCACACAAGAACAGAGCAAGCATAATAAAGCCTGCGGCAACCATAATTCGGAAACTCCAAAATAGCGGGGCCACCGGTGGAATGCTGTAGTCAACGGCTTGTTGAATGGCTGTGTCTGATGGGTTTGACATATCGTCTGTGTAGGGCTCAAGCAGCATGGCGTAGCCAAGACTGTCTTTATTGGCTTCAAAGGCCGCGCGCTGCTCAGCTGTTGCGGTACCATTTCTTACATCATCAAGCACTTCATAAGCTTTGATGCCGCTTAAAATACGCTCGCGATTCTCTTCTTTAAGATCCTTAATACCTTTGACTTCTTCGGTTAACGAGCGAGTAGCAATAATGCCCATTGCCCACGGAATCTGAAGGGCGTATTCAGTTTCTTCTTTTTCATCGTTGGGTATACCAAAAACCGTGAACGGTGCTGGCGCAGGGTGGGTCTCGTATTCAGCTTCAACTGCAGCTAATTTCACTTTTTGCACGTCACCAAGTTCATAGCCACTTTCGTCACCTAAAACAATAACTGACAAAGTTGAAGCTAAGCCAAAGCTGGCTGCAATCGCAAACGAACGACGGGCAAACGCAATATGCTTGTGGTTTAGTAGATAGTAGCTAGAGATTGCCAATACAAACATGGCGCCGGTCACGTAACCTGCTGAAACCGTATGAACGAACTTAACCTGTGCTACAGGGTTAAAAATAACGTCAGCGAAGCTGGTCATTTCCATACGCATCGCTTCAAAGTTAAATTCAGCGCCTACTGGATATTGCATCCAACCATTAGCGATTAGGATCCAAAGTGCTGAGAAGTTAGAACCAATGGCAACTAACCAAGTAGCCATAAGGTGCTTCACCTTAGACATTTTGTCCCAGCCAAAAAAGAACAGGCCCACAAAAGTAGACTCCAAGAAGAAGGCCATAAGCCCTTCAATAGCTAAAGGCGCGCCAAAGATATCGCCGACATAGTGGGAATAGTATGACCAGTTCATGCCGAACTGGAATTCCATGGTTAAGCCTGTGGCGACCCCAATGGCAAAGTTAATACCAAACAGCTTTCCCCAAAACTGGGTCATTTGCTTGTATATCTCTTTACCTGTCATCACATAGACCGACTCCATAATGGCAAGTAAGAAACTAAGCCCCAAAGTTAAGGGTACAAATATAAAGTGGAACATTGCAGTTAATGCAAATTGCCACCGCGATAGTTCTATTAACGTATCGCTCATGGGTTATCTCCCTTGTATTTCGTGTGCGCGTTAAACGCTTAGCAGAAAAAGTGGTTTAAAATTCAGTGATGAACACATGAATATGCCGCATGGCAAGAGCACGGTTTATGCCATACATCAGTAATTTGGCTGCTAAAGCGCAATTACCGATAAACGGCGGTATTTTCGTACTGTGCAGATAAATTATTCCACGACCGAGCGTGTGGCTTATTGATCCAACGCAACAATTGGTGGCGATACATTCGCCATATTTGTCATTTAGGTGACAAATATGGCACAAGAGAAAGGCTGCTTAGCCGAATGTCAAAAAGTGGAGCATAAGGAAAAGTTAAGGGGTATATGAGAGTGTGAACGCGCCTCGTAATTCTCCCAAATCGAACCCTGTAGCTTGATCGTTGGGATAGTGCTTTAAAATGGATTGTTTTACTGAAGGTGCCACATTAGCTCCATGGCATGCCATGCATACCTGACCTTGTTCAATAGCCATCATGTATCTAAACTTACCGCTTTCGCTATCGTATTGATAAGTTTCAAGGGGTCTTTTAGGGGTCAAATTGTCTTGCTTAGCTTTGGTCAGTAATTGTGAAAACCATACTAACTGCTCACGCTCCCATTGATCTGCCGCATTGTTTGGGTTCCTTACTTTCAGGGCGGTACGCCCGACCTCCCACCCGTTTTGACTAAGCGCCTGAGCAATAGGAGCCGCTGCAATCTGGCATTCGTTAACACCAGCCTCTAGCCCTCCGGATTGAATTGCTTGCTGTAATCGTGACTTTAGCGCGCCTCCCAGTGCTTTTGCGTGTAATCGCGCTTCTTTGACTTTCTCTTGGGCACTATTTTCACTTTGTTTCTCATTGGCAGTCGCTGTATCTGCCAATGAATGAGCACTACTTGCCAATAAGCTTATCGCCACCAGCATTACGCCATTTTTCATTATAAAACTCTCCTTGGAATTGAATGAGTTGCTACCGAAGTATTGCCGTTTGTCTCAAACAGTGAACAAGCTCTATGCCAATATGATAAATTGCCAAAATCAAATTAGAACAAACTAATATTCAGCCACCCATGAATATATCCATAGTACAAGCGATGATAGATGCGATAGATAAACCCGCAATCTTCATTAACCCAAGCTACGTTATTGAAGCTGTCAACCAGCCCTACAGAGACACCTACCCTGTGGATATAAAGCTTGGCTTTAGTACCTGCTATCAAGTCTCTCACCGCAACAGCAAACCTTGCGATAAGTGCGGCGAGCATTGCCCCATGCAAGAGAGTAAAGCCACAGGACGAGCGGCTAGCGTAGTACACGTTCATACCACCAGTGAGGGTCAAAGCTACTGCGACATCCTCATGCGCCCGATCTTCGACGGTAGCGGAGAATTATTAGGTTTCTTGGAAATACTTGATAAGCTGTCGTTTGCCTCAAACCGACCTTCAGCAGGAAAGATGGTCGGCGAATCAGAGGCATTTAAAGCAATGCTCAACAAAATAAATCGCGCCGCTAACTCAGATATTTCAGTACTACTGTTTGGCGAAACCGGCACGGGTAAAGAGCTGGTATCCCAAGCACTTCACTCGAGTAGTCACCGTGCTGGCAAACCATTTGTTGTCATCGAGTGTACCGGCATGTCCGACACGCTGCTTGAAAGCGAACTATTCGGTTATGAAAAAGGGGCATTTACAGGCGCAACCACAAATAAGAAAGGGCTCGTAGAAGCAGCGGAAGGCGGCACATTGTTTTTTGATGAAGTCGGCGATATCCCACTTTCAACACAAGTAAAGCTTCTGCGGCTGTTCGAGTCTCAAACTTATCGGCCTGTAGGAAGCACAGTGTCTAAAAAGGCTGATTTTCGTTTAGTGTGTGCATCACACAAAAATCTAAAGCATATGGTGGAAACGGGCGAATTCAGACAGGACCTCTACTACCGCATTGCCGGTTTTCCTATCAACCTCCCTTCTTTACGACAAAGAAAATCAGATATAGCACTGATAGCCGCTCACTTTTTGGCAATGTCCAAAGAGAAAAAACGGTTTCATAAAAACGCGCTAGAAAAACTAACCAACTACCCGTTCCCAGGCAATATTCGCGAACTAAAAAACATTGTAGACCAAGCTATTTTACTGGCTGATGAAAGCGTTATTTACGATACAGACTTACCCGAGCTCGATAACATAAGCTCTGATGCTATCAATGATGCCTCTTCATCTCACGCTAACGTTGTGACCTTAGACGAATTGGAACGCCAATACTTACGTCAGGTTTACACGTCTTTTGAAGGCGATACCCAGCAACTTGCACAAGCGCTGGGAGTGAGTACCCGTACACTTTACAGAAAGCTGAAAAAAGCGGGGGTTGGTGATACTTAAAAATAATAGGTAGAAAAATTACCAAAACGCAGGCTATGATAAAAAGGCGCTAACCAGATAAAGAAAAATGACTCTAAGACGCCTACTTACACTAACACTTTGCCTTTGTATGCTTTTGCAGAATGCATTAGCACTTGGCCTTGCTGCCCATACTATGCAGCAAGCACGTGCGTTTGTAGGTGAAGATATTGAACTTATTTGTACTGGCAAGACTATGCGCTACATTTCAATTAGCGCCACTGAATTTGAAGGTGAGTTCGTTTTTGTTAGCCCCGAACTGCACAAAGCACCCGCCGAGCATGTTGACTGTACCAATGGTACGTTAGCCGACTTACCTCAGGTTGACGAGCCACTACATGCCACATTACCTTTACTATCGCTGGTTCGCTATCGCGCTTTAGTCGCGCGTTTAGCGGCTAAGCCCTTTACAGATTTTGCTTACGCGGCGCCGCTAAGTCGTGCCCCACCACACGCATAACAACCTCCAAAACACACTGAACATGCATGCCTTCACCATGCACAACACTCGTTTTTTAAAATGGAATTGTTATGAAGCAATCTATCATTGCGCTTGCCGTATTCACTGCGTGCGCGCCCGTACACATTTACGCAAACACCATCGACTTGGCCGATAACACTTCGACAGAAGTGGTCACCGTTATTGGCACACCGCTTTCCCTTAGCACGCAAAATATCGAGCAAGAGTCTGTTAGTGCTACCAGCAATATTGACGCTGACTTTGGCGATCAGCTTGCCACATTACCTGGCGTGTCGATATCTCGAAACGGCCCAGTCACCGGACTTATTCAGTATAGAGGACTTTACGGTGACCGAGTTGGCGTAAGCATTGATGGCGTTGATATTGCTGGAGCAGGACCAAACGCCATGGACTCGCCCCTTTCTCATGTGCTGCCAGAGCCAGGACTGACCGCCACCCTTTACCGGGGGATTGTGCCAGTAAGTGCTGGTGTGCAGACGCTAGGCGGAAAGCTTCGCATTCACTCTGATGCCTCAGCACTTTTTGACTTGAATACAGGCTTTAGCGGTAGCGTAAGTGCCAGCGCAATATCTCCGGGGAGCGGTCAGCAATACCAAGGCAATGTGTTTTACAAGAGTGAGCAGGCTTTTGTTAGCGGCGCCTTCACTCATCAGCAGCGCGACGAACAAGAGTCGGGAGATAACAGTGTTATACCAAACAGCCATTACCAAAGAAATGGCGGTAAGTTTAGGGCGGGAGTCGAGTGGGGCAATCACCAAGTCGATGTGAGTTATCAGCAACTTAATACTAACGAAAGCGGCACGCCTGCTTTAGCCATGGACATTGGTTTTATTGATGCCGCTTGGTATCGACTGGGCTATCGCTATAACGCAAACGATAGGGAGTTCTTCACGTTAAGCTGGTTTGGCAACAGCAACCAACATGCCATGGACAACTTCTCACAACGCATGGTGATGTCTGCCGACATGGCGAGAGAGAATAACGCTGATGCTATTGCTCAAGGTGTAGATGCCACCTATGTAATGCCATTTTATGAAGGTGACCTCAAACTGGGTGCCTATCTGCACCACAGCAGGAATAACTCGACCATCACCAACCCTAATAACGGCATGTTCTTCGTTGATAACTTTACCAACGTAGAAAAAGACACAGCCAGCGTATACGCAGAATGGCAGCGAGATAAAGCATCTTTTTCAACAACAATTGGTACCCGATATACACGTGTTGACATGGATGCCGGGCTAGCCGGTTCTAATATGGTTATGATGAACCCTGCCATTGCTTCACTCGTTGATGATTTCAACGCGGCAGAACGCAGTAAGAGCTATAACATGTTAGATATTGCCGCTAGCACGCGATATCACGCCAGCGACAATGTCGATGTTGTCCTTGGCATATCGCAGAAAAACCGTGCCCCTACTTACTTCGAACGCTATACGTGGCTGCCTCTTGGTATTTCTGGGGGAATGGCAGACGGGTTTAACTACATTGGAAACTTGGCTCTAGACAACGAAACTGCACGCCAAATAGATGTAGGTCTTGATTACCGTTTCAAAAGCTGGTCAGTTTCTCCTCGCCTCTTTTATCAAGATATTGAAGACTATATTACTGGTTCTCCCAGCATGAATATGGCTGCCAATATGGTCTCTACCATGATGGCAGGCACAACACCATTTCAATGGACTAATACAGACGCCGTAATCAAAGGGGCAGATCTTACTGTTTCGGGTAACGTGTTTGATAACGTGAAGCTTAACGCAGTAGCAAGTGTTCAGCACGGTAATCGCGACGATATCGACGATGCGTTGTTTCGTATTGCCCCCGAACAGCTGATCACCACCATTCAGTGGGACACACAGCTGCTTGATGCGCCAATGGCACTCCAATTAACGTCAGAATTGGCAGGAGCACAAAACCACGTTTCAGCGCTACAAAGTGAAAACACTACCGCTGGATATGGATTGGTGCATATTACGGGGCTTTTCACCCTTATAGATAATGCACATTCAAACCTTCAGGTAACGGCAACCGTTCATAACCTGTTTGATAAACACTACGCCCCGCACACTGCCGGAATTAACCGCGTGATGAATACTGATGTTGTAGTAGGTGAGCGAGTACCCGCTGCGGGACGAGAGTGGCATTTATCGCTGAGCTACAGGTTCTAACCGTTTAAAACTCAAACTCCAAAAGGCATGAAGATAAACCAGTGATTCTCCTTCGCTGGTTTATCTACTCGTAATGTCTGGTACACATGCCGTTTTGAACGCTAGAAATGAAAACTTGCGCACTAACGTAAGTATTTTGAAGGTAAAGAACTGTGTCAGATTACAGCGGGAAATAAGGTTGAGAATGCCTGCCATAGTAAGCGCAGGGCCAACAAGGTCACTACTATCTTGAACGCCAGCATAAACTTATCGGCCGGCACACGCTTTAATACCTTCAAGCCGAAAAACGTGCCGAGCGCACCACTGGTAATCATAATAATGATAAGCCCTGCCCACTGCGCAAAAGAAAACCCTACAAAGGTAAAAACAAACGCTTTGAGACCGTGCTGAAGTGTCATACAGCTGGCAAACGTGCCGGTTATCTGCATTTTGCTGTAATTATTTCGGTGTACAAATGCCGCCACCAAAGGCCCTGTGGCACCTACAAACATTGATACCAGGGTGGTCACCAACCCCGCCAACGTTCTACCCGCGGGCCTCATTTCTTGTGCTTTGGGTTTACTCCCCCACACTAAAAATAAAATGAATGCGGCAACTGCAAACTGAATGATAACGAGCGACAGCTGAACCACAATAAACGACGCTAAGAAAGCGCCGACGATTGCGCCTAGAGAAAAATATTTCAGCATAGTCCAGTCGATATGCTTCGCCGTCATTAGTGCACGGTTCCCATTAGAACCAAGCTGCACTAACCCGTGAACGGGGATCAACGCACTAACCGGCACAGTACCAGCCATTACAGCAAGTAATAACACGCCGCCGCCAATACCTAATGTTGCTGTCATCATAGACGTAAAGAATGATGTGACAACAAGCACCACTGACGTTGACATCGACAACGCATCATTAGCCGTTAACCAACTATAAAGTAAACTCAAGATTTAAACTCCACCATAATTTATGTTGCCTTACGACGTTTCAGTGATCACAACGCCACCTTTATTCGTTCAATAAATAAGCAGCGATACAGTGTGGCACATGAGGTTTTTATCATGCCTTCAGTTAATTACTTAAACAAAGCACTTCAAATATTAAGTGACAGGAATAGTACAAAAGATGCCAAGCGTGTTGCCAGGCAAATTCTCCATAACAGTGGCTTTACTGATGAAGACATCTATGAATGTTTAAAGCAGGGCTCCACTATTCGCATAACCATATTTGAAGCCTAAACTGGCATTAATCCCAATTCTCACCGCTTATCCGCCTGACCATACGTGGCTAACTTGTTCGCCTGAAAAAACCATTGACTTTCTCTTTGGTGAACAGGATACTCAGCTCATAAATTACTCACTAGCAGCAATTTGTTTTTAAACACGATGCCTAAAAACACGAATACACATACTGCTTACTCAGCGTCTGCGCTGATTATTATTCTCGCTATTCTAAGGAATGGGCGGGTTAGCTAGTGCGTAAATAGAATTCACTAAACCCGCCGCAAAGGCGGGTTTTTTATTGGCTCGTCTTGCGGTAAAAATAACGGAACGACAGCCATGAACAATCCAATATCTCACGTGTTACAACAGTTGCATGACGCAGTAAACCGCGGCGATAAAGACGCCTTATCCCAATGTTATGCTAGCGATGCAACAGTGGTCGCGACCCCTATGTCCAACTCAACGCAAAACCAAGCCGCTGAAGAACATGCCACGCAGCGCGACTGCGTTGATGCCCTGCTTAAATTTCAAAAGAAATTCATGCCCGACCATTTTGTAACAACCGGAGATGAACGGGTTATACAGGCCGGTGACGTAGCGCTAGTCGTCGCCAAACTTTACCTTGTGCCAAAAGCTACCCCCAACGCACTACCCTGCGAGGGCAAGCGCGCCGTTTATGTTCTGCAAAGGGATGCAAGTGGAGAATGGCGCTGTGTCATCGATAACTTCTTCGGTACTGACTTGTTAGATTTTGCGTGATTCTCTTTAATCCACAAGATCAGAGTCAAAAGCGGAAGTAGGTAAATTGGGGGCAGACGATTTCTTAAATAAGGTACAGAAGGAGTGAGGGTTCAGCTAACCAAAAATTGAGTGAGTGTAAGTGAGTGTAAGTGAGTGTAAGTGAGTGTAAAATGAGTATGAAAGATTCACAAAAATAGGGGCATATTGCTATGCCCCTAGTTATCATCTGCGATCTAAATGCTTGTTAGCATTTTGCAAAGCACTACATCTGATTAGTGGTCGTGATCGTCGTGCTCGTGTTCTTCAGCAATACCTAGCCAAACTGCACCTGCAGGCTCAAAGTCCAGTTCAAGCAAGGTTTCCGTGGTCTCGGCTTCCAAATCAACAGCAAGGATAGCTTGCGCAACAGGATCAACAACAAACAAGGCTTCTTCATGTTGTGATGCTGCCATGCTAAATGACTGGTCATCCGTTAGGTTTGCCGCGCTGGCACTGGCCACATCAATTTTGTGCGCGAATTCCCAGTGAGTGTCACCATCTTCTGCATGCGCTTCTAGCAGTGTTACAAAACCTTTGTCATCTAAAATAACAAAGAATTCACCGCCCATTGAGAAACCGTATGACACTGCATGAGCGTCAGTCCCTGGCTGCCAGTCTATCACGCTCATTGTGCTAGTTACAGGCGACACATTGGCCAAGATGGCGCTGCCACCGCCGTGCTGTGAAGCAATACCAATAAACGCTTCTGCGTGATCATGTCCATACATTGTGCCAATGCGCAGATCGCCAAGCTCATCAATGTTGTCAATAAACGCGCTGGTAAATACCTCATCATCTTCGTTGAGAATTAATACGCCGTCGCTACAGCCAAATGCCACAGCGATTTCGTTTTGAGCGGCGCCATGTAAATCAGCACACTCGCCATCAAAGCGTTGCTCTTCTTCGTACTCGCCATCATGCCAGTGATATACCGCAACGCTGTCTGGCAAGATTGGGTTAGCAGAACGAGACTCTGCATCATCACGACGTACAGTACTAATTAGCATGTCTCCACGCGGTTCGGCGACACCGTGCATATTTACAGTAAATTCCAAAGTAGGAACTTCTGTAATTTCACTGGCAATTTGGGTATCAGTTACCACTTTTACCGCTGCCGGCATGCTGGTATCCGCATTTCCGTCGTAAAACACAGCAAGCTGACCGTCGTGTGTTACTACGTGAGTTGGTTGACTACCTTCAAGTGTGAAACCAGACAGACTTGGGGCTTCTTCATAGTCGTGCAGGTGCTCTACGTGATCTTCTCGCCATAATCCACCATCAAGAAACTCAGTTAAGCCGTTTGCTCGGCTGTTGATGACTGCAAAGCGATAGTCTGCAGAGGCGCTTACACTGCTTCCATCAAAGGTTGCAGAAAACGTATCAAGTACTGAATTATCATCTAGATCAAAGACAGTGAGCGTATTTGAAGCAGCATCGGCAACAACCAATCTGCCTTCACTTTCAATTTCATAGTCTGAGTCGTGATCGTCGTGGTCGTGGTCGTGGTCGTGGTCGTGGTCGTGATCATCCTCTGGCACCTCAATAGGGTCCAGCTCTACGATATTGGTTTCTGCATCACCACAGCCTGCAAGCAAAAGTGCGCTGGCTATGGCGCTTAGTACTAGTCTATTTTTCATGTGTGTATCCCTATCAATAATTCTTTTTTATAAGCTGATCTTAGAAATAACCGCGTACGCCGAAAGCAAAGTTTCTACCCGGACGTGGTGCAATATCTTTCAAAAATGAGGTGTGAACGCGCGCTTCTTCGTCGGTTAGGTTTTCACCGCTCAGGTAAACCGATAAATCAATATCTCCCAAAGGAATATCGTACGTGATTGAAGCATCAACAAGGGTGTAGCCGTCCGTTTCAGTCTCGAACGTCGAGATATCGTCTTGTTTTGCAAAATATGTGATGTCTAAATCTGCGCGAATGTGATCTAACGTGTAGGCAACGTGTGAGCCCACTCGCATGGGCGAAGTGCGAGGCAGTGCGCCACCATCTTTAAGGCGGGCTTTAACGTAGTCGGCGAAGAAATCTAGTTTTAGGTTGTCAGTGGTCTGCCAGGCAACTTGTAACTCAAAACCATGAAGAATGGCGTCAGCTGAACCAAACAGGTAAACAGGTAATTCATCGCTGTGTTCATCTTCGCTATGCTCTTCTTCACCGTGGCCTTCTTCATCGTGAGCATGGTCATGACCGCTTTCAGCGAATAGGCCAGTTTCGTCTTGGAAATAATAGTTATCTACTTGGTTATAAAACGCGTTAAATACAAAACCAACATCACCTTGTGTTTTTCTGAACGTTAGGTCGATATTGTTGGCAGTCTCCAAATCAATAGGCGTTTGAGAAAGTACAAATGTGTCTTCCTCTGACAAATCAAACAGCGCGCCAACTTCATAAGTACGGGTGCCAATATGAGGGCCAAAGGACAGAAGCTCGGACGCTGAAGGCGCACGCTCTGATCGGGAAAGTGAAACGCCCACGTTATAGCTTTCATTAATGGTATAAACCACACCTGCCGACAGTGATATAGGGGTAAACTCTTGATCTACCGCGAACTGTCGTATGAACTCGCTGCCTTCATGTTCATGTTCGTCGTGAGCCTGCTCATCGTGATCGTGGTCGTCATGTTCGTGTTCGTGTTCATCGCCATGGTCGTGAGCATCCAACTCGGGCAGCAGCACACTCGAAGCGTCCAGTGTTACTCTTTCTGCACGGGCCCCTAACTGAACCAGAAAATCACCAAAGTGACGCTCTTCCATGAGTGCTATAGCAAACATCTCCATTTCTGAAGGTGGTGTAAAGGCTTCTTCGCCTTGAGCAAATACATCGCTCCCTTTGTAATGAAGGCTGATACCACCGCGCCAGCCAGCCATGGGTTTATGCAATAACTCTACGCGAAGTTCTTCGGTTTCATTACTAAAAGTGGTACCTACTAAACCGCCCTCAACTTCAGCATGTTCATAATCGGTATAGCCCGCTCTAAAGTGAACACTTTGCAAAAAATCACTGGTAAAGTTGTACTCACCTAAAAGCTGATACTTCGTTTGCTCAAGATCAGCGAATACCGAAGTATCTCCGCCGTGACTGTGCCCAGGCACGCCGTATTCTCGCTCGAATCGCTCTACCGCTACGCCAACATAGCCTTGGTCGAATAAGTAGCTGGTCCCTAACGTAAATCCATTCGATTCTTCGTTACTGTTTTCAACCACATGGGCGCCATCTGGATCATCAATATCAGGGGCAACAGGTGTTTCATAATCATTTGAATCGCGATAAAAACCGTCAGCATAGAAGGCCATGTTGTCCACGCCAGTAGTCACGTTAAACGTTCCAAGTTTCTGGTCGTTAACGGTTTGCGTTTCTAATACAAATTCACCACGCGTTTCAGTGGACGTGGGCACACGTTGGTCCACTACGTTCACCACACCACCTATCGCACCGCTTCCGAAGAACAGGGTTGCTGGCCCACGCAGCACTTCAATTTGTTTAGCAGTTGAGGCTTCACTTGCTACTGCGTGGTCGGGACCAACACGGGAAACGTCGCTCACATCCAAGCCATTTTGAGTAATCAGTACCCGTGGGCCACTAAGTCCACGAATGATTGGCGTGCTCGCAACGTTGCCATGGAAGTTAGACTGTACGCCGGGTAATTTTTCTAGTGTATCGCCCAGCGTGGCCGCTTGTTGACGACGTAGGGTTTCGCCAGATAACACGCTCACTGGTGTGGCCGATTCCATCACCGATAAATGCATAGGCGTAGCGTGCACGTCAATCACTTCGATAGCACTACGCGCCAAGACAAAGTTAGCGCCACCCGCGTTGTCAGATTGAACTTGCGTACGCTCATGTAAGTGAGCGAAGCCAGAGGCGAATATGTGAAGCGTATAGTCGCCCTCCTTTACGTCAGAGAAAGTAAACTCGCCCAGCTCGTTAGTGCTGGTAACACGCTTTAGCGCCTCAATTTCAACAGTGGCATTGGCGAGCGGCTTTCCGGCTGCATTAGTTACCGTGCCAGAAAGTGTTTGTGCCAGCACTGACGGAGATGCTAATAGCAACGCAGGCGCTGAAAGCGATAAGCCTAACGCCAATCGAGACAGTTTCATTATTCTAACCTCTGAATTTGTGTAATGTGATAATGTATCAACTCTATTTTTATGGTATGTTATATTGTAACGTTTACGCAAGAGGTAAAAATGAAAACCATTTCTATTACGTGGAAGAATTCACAAAAAGCGCTACGCGCCTCTTCAACTTTTCTTAAGGTAGGTACTTTTGTAGGACTAAACTTGGCTGGGATGGGTATCAACGCTGTTCATGCTGCGCCTCATACTCACGGCGAAGGCAAACTACAAATCCTACAAGCGGGAAGTGAGTGGCAGTTTGTGCTGCAGCTGCCTGCTGCTGATGTTCTGGGGTTTGAATACGCGCCATCCACGACTAGCGAGAAAAAACGTTATGAAGAAACGCAAAAGGTTTTTCAGCGCTTTGACGACATTTTTACCCTAAGCAATACGTGTGAATTACTCGATACCACACTTGAAAGCCCATGGGAAATCGCCGACGAGCATGACGAGCATGACGAGCATGACGAGCATGACGAGCATGACGAGCATGACGAGCATGACGAGCATGACGAGCATGAAAGTGAACACGAAGGCCATGCCCATCGCAACACGCATTCTGATTTTCGTGTCGCATATTTGCTTAGTTGCCAAGGCCCCATAAAACGTATTGAGATGACAGGGTTTCCCCATTGGCCAAGCCTGCAGCATATTAATGCAATTTGGGTAACCAACAAAGGACAAGGCGCACTGGAGATAACTCCAAGTCAGCCAACCTTACTGATAAGCAGCTAGTTAGATTTTTTACTCTCTCAGGCGCAAGCTTCACCCATTATAGCTGCGCCATAGCAATTTTCGGACATATTATGAATTCGATATATCAAGGAAGCAGCGCAATGCCAAAAGTGCAGTTCATTTCAGACAGGCTCGCTATGCTCCTTTCATCCCTTTGCGTAATACATTGTTTATTAACGCCTATTTTATTAATTTCCATACCTGCATTGGCAGGTGTGTCAATTCTCAATGATGAAACCTTCCATCAAATATTACTGTTCTTCGTGTTGCCCATTGGGGTTCTTGCACTTTCACTAGGCTACCTACATCACAAAAATAAGTGGGTAGTGTTTGCTGGCGTTTTTGGCCTAACACTTTTAAGTAGTCCGCTGCTCGTTGAGTGGATAGGCTTAGGACACGAAGTGCTTGGTGAATATGGTGAAGTGATAATCACGGTAATCGCGTCGTTTATTATCGTTGGTGCGCACCTTATCAACTATAGGCTTAGGTCGACCGTGCAGGAACCTATTTGCGAAGAGCGCGAGACCACCCCATCACAACCCTATTAGTTTCATCATAACCTCAAAAGCGGGCAATTCTTATCGAGCGACGCTCGCAATATGAGTGATGTAAGCCGTTTTTGAGGTCTCATTCAGAGGTTATTTTGTCTAGTTTCAATCATTCCGACACGGTACTTCCCGATGTCACTACAGAGCATTCCACTGCGCAACTTCCGGTTATTGATAGTGTAGGCATGCAGGGCATTGCTATCCCTCTGCATGTGCTAGGTAAGCGCGGTGAGCGATTAGCCAGCCAAGCAAAAGTCGATGTAACAGTGAGTTTAGATCACCCCAATGCCAAAGGCATTCACATGTCTCGATTGTATAGCTTGCTGCAGCGATATTTGAGCAACCAAGACTTACATAAGTCGGCACTTGTGTCGTTAATGAACGCGCTTATCGAGTCTCAAGATGGGCTGAGCAACAGCGCCCAGCTTAATTTACACTTTGACCTCACCGTGTCGCGTCCGGCGCTCATAAGTAGGATGTCAGGATATCAATCGTACCCTGCTTCACTTTGCGTAAGACGATCACCTGAACGTTATGAGGCACAGCTTAAGTTAAGAGTACCGTACTCTAGTACTTGTCCTTGTTCGGCCTCCCTCTCTCGCAAGGCGTTATCAGAAGTATTTGTGCAGCAATTCGAAGGAAAAGGTTTATCCGTGGAAGAAATGGGCGCTTGGCTCGCTTCTAAACAAGCCAGCATCGCCACGGCGCATGCACAGCGTTCCTTTGCCGATATAACCCTAGATTTAAGCGACAACGAGATCCCCGATTTTGTTGGCATTGTAGACTTGGTAGAAAACGCGTTAGGCACACCGCTTCAAACCGCAGTTAAGCGTGAAGATGAACAGGCGTTTGCCAAGCGTAATGCTGAAAACCTAATGTTTGTAGAAGATTCGGTAAGGCGACTGCATGAAGCGTTAAGTACGTATTACCAAGCTACCTATTTTCGTGTAAAAGTAGAACATCAAGAAAGTCTGCATGCACACGACGCCATTGCTGAATTATCAGGCCCAGTTTATCGATAAATTCAGACATAATTTGGGTGTTGAAACCGGTAGGCGGAAGAAACAATAAAAGGAAAATAACATTGTTATCTCTTAACAAGCTCTCTTACATTAGCAAAGCAGCGTGCATAGGCGCTGCAGTATCAGCCATTGCGGCGTGCTCGTCTACGCCATCAACCCCGCTTGCTGGTGTAAAATCACACACTCTGTCAAATGCCGTGATATATCAAACCAGCAGCAAAGAGTACCCTGTTCTTTCAAGTTTTGTGTATGGCCAAGCTATTTCAGCGCTACCTACGCGTTTTGCTAATGGCGATGTTGTGGTGATGGATGTTGATGAAACCGTGCTAGACAATAGCACCTATCAAAAAGAACGGGAAAGTGCTGGCTTGGGATATTCTTCACAAAGCTGGGCCGAATGGGTAAAACGTGAAGAAGCCACACTGGTGCCTGGTGTAGCCGCTTTCATCGATGAAGTAGTTGCACGAAATGGCAAGGTGGCGCTTATTACGAATCGCAATAAAGCGCTTGATAGTCACACGTGGAATAACCTTTTGGCGCAAGGTTTGCCGCTTACCTCAAGTAATACCTGTGTTGTTGGCCGCACTGCTGAAGACAAAGAAGCGGTAGGCCAAGAAGGTATGGTTAATGACAAAGACTTGCGCAGAATGCAGCTTACCCAGGGCAAGATCGCATGTTCGAATACGTCTAAAGACGCGACGTCTACGTGGGCTGCGCCTCACACTATTATCATGCAAATTGGCGACAACATTGAAGATGTGGGCGGCGTAACCCAAGAATCTGCCAACGTTGAGTTGCTCATGCCACGAGTGGGCACAGAGATTTTTATTCTGCCAAACCCCATGTATGGTTCTTGGTAGACCATTGATAAAGTAAAATCAACGAATGTCGCTTTCTATATGGAAAGCGCCGTTCGTTAAATTAGCGTTGTCATCGTTAATGCCATTTCCCAGCCCTGAATAGGGCTTTATTTCTACCACATCCAGTAAGTAAGCGGATGTGCCCTGAGGGTCTTCATACAACCCGGTAGAAAACTCACCCGAGAACGTATACGCCTGCTGGATGTCTATTCCTCTAATACCGCCTTGCTCGTGGGTATTATTCAACGAAACAAACACAATTTGATTCGGTGGCGGTGGTGGGTAATGAATACACGCGCCGAAATAAGGCACAATGAAGAACGCCGTTATTTCTCGCTGTGCATTGGCCTCTACAGGCACAATAAACCCGCTGAGTTCGACGTACTTGCCGTTAAATGTATCAACCGTATTCACTGAGATAAGCGCTTGCTGGTATTCATCGTCAAATGTGCGTTGAATAGACTGAAATATCTTTTCATGAAGGGGTAAATTCTGCTGAGGATCTTGAGTCGATTGGGTCTTGCCCAACAGCGCCTTTTCGGCATCAGGTAACAGCGCGTCCCACGATAAGGGTTGGAACTGTTGAACTGTAGTTAACCTGTGGCTGTCTTGATAAATCGCCGTGTTATTCTCGAAAAAGCGCTCAATTACGCTATCAAGCTTGCCCCTCAGGCCGAGCCCCACCAGCGCGCCCAATGCAATCAAAGCAATAAGAGAAGCCAGTAAAACGTACGTGGCGCGCTTCATACATTATCCTAGCTTTTAACTTGCTAAAATTTTGACTTTGCGGGTGTAAGTTACCGGCACATTCTTTTTAAGCGCATAGACCTTTAGAACAAGTTCGTGCGTGCCTTCTTCTTGTGCCTGAAAGCTAATGGCTTGTTCGCCCTTTGTAGACGGCAGAGAAAAGCGCTGCGGCGAAAGTAGCGTTACGCCATCACTTGCCATCACATCTACGCTAACTTCTTTGTAGTTCGAAGGAATGGTAAATCGCAGCGGAACGGCTGACGCCTCAAGCTTAGCCACTTCTCGCTTTCTGTCGATATTGAGCGAAATAAGTGGCTCCTTAGCTGCCGCTAAATGCTGTTGCATCATGGGGTGCTGAAAGCCAAATTGCATGTTTCCCATACCTGCGTGTAGTTCACACGCAGTACTATGAAATGCTATAAGACTTGATAAAACGGTAGCTGCAACGACTGTTTTTTTCATATCAGTTACTCCTCGTAAAGCGCGAAGCTGTCTAGCACTAACGAATAGGCAGATGTACCTAGTGCGCTTTCGTGGTTGTCTATTTTTACCGTGCCTTCAAACCAATAAGGGTCGTACAAGTTCTCAACTGCAATGCCTTCTTTGTATTCAACATACAAAATTTGATTTGGCGGCGGTGGTGGCATGTGTAAGCAAGCCCCAAAATAAGGAACGACGAAAAAAGCCGTCGCTTTTTGCTCATCGTTTTGTTCTAAAGGCACAATAAATCCAGGGATGCGAATCGCCTTCCCGTCAAACGCCTCTATTACTCGCGTTGACACTAACGCTTGTTGGTATCGCTGTGCTTGTTCATCTTCTAGCTGCTTTGAAGCAAAGTCATCGACAGAGTCGGCGGCAGAGCCATCGGCAATATCGTTTAAAAACTCAGGCCTGTTTAAAAGCGCGCTCAAATCGTCCTCGGGCATAAGGGCAACCCAGTCAATTTCCTCGTAATCGGCGGCTTGGGTTTGGCTTAATGTGCTAATTAAAATCAATAGTGCAGCAACTAAACCCAATTTAACGCTAGTGTGCATAGCAAAAAATTTCACAAAGGTGACCTAACATATTATTCAACAATCACGTTATAACATATCACAACGTAGTGAATTGTGATAAACGTTTATCCTTTTAAAACGCTGTTTAAAGGCCTTGGTTATTAATTTTTTTCTTGTATTCTCACGCAACCTTGAAACAAGGCTATAGTTATTGGAGAGAAAACCTGAAAGCAGACGGAACGCCTTCACATGCCCAAACTTGGTTTCATCGCCCTAACCTTTTTGATGACCTTCTTTTTCTTAAATAAATTAGCAATTGCTAATACTCAATTAAACTTGGCACCTAACGATGACGTTATCAAGGGCATTAAAGCACTGCATCGTAATCCAGAAATAGAAATGACTAAGTTAAAAACCTTATTAGAAGAAAATGACGCTCACCCAGAGCGACACAAATGGCTTTATTTGTATGCACTGGGCAAGGAAAAACGCGGTGAATATGATGCAGCACTAAACTTAGTGGAAGCCGGTTTACGCAACATCAATACAGAAGGTTTGATGCGGCAACGTCTGAAGATGCTACAAGCCAAGATTTATGCTAATACTGGCGAAGTAATGACTGCGATAAAGCTACTTAATTCAGTAAAGAAGTGGTCTATCAACAATGGCATCATACAATTAAACATTGGCGTTCTTATGACGCTCGGCACAGTCTTTGAAAGCATACAAGAACACCAATTAGCACTGGATAACTACTTGGTGGCCTATGAAATGGCCATACAGTTTAAAACGCAAATTTCAGCACCTCATATTGCCGGGTTAATTGGAACTGTTTATTTAGAACTGTCCAGATATGAAGATGCAAGAAACTATTTACTAGAAGCTTATGACTTTTCGAAAAAGAAAAACAATGCACTGGTCCAAGGGCGCTTCGCCGAAAAAATTGCGCTAGTAGAATACGAATTATTAAATGCCGAGAGCTCAGAAGAATATTTCGACCAAGCCATAGAGATTGCCCAACATATTAAAGACACACCTTTACTAGCCCGCTCACTGCTAGGAAAAGGAAAATTGTTGCTACGCCAAGCAGACAAAAAAAAAGTATTGAGGTTGTCCGCTCTTACTACGAAACGGCCCTTTTACTCGCCAGCAATTTAGATAACAAGACCCTTTTTTTTGACGCACTGCTTGCTCTCTCGAAGTTGGCGCTTTCCAATGGAGATATCGAAGTAGCCTTGTTGCGATTGGAAGAGGCCGAAGCGTTATTGAAAGGAAAAAAGCCGGGACAGCAAAACCTTGAGGCGGCGCACCTTAGATTGTCGATTATGGAAACTAGCAATAACGAGCGATCACAAATTAATGCGCTTAAAAATTTTATCTCGCTTAGTGAGACAGTGTCACAATCACTCGACAAATCAAGGGTTCAAGTCATCAGGACGCTATACGAATTAGACGAAATTCAAGAGGAAAATACTAATTTAAAAAAGGTAACTCGACTACAAGCTGAAAAACTCAATCTCAATAAACAGCGCAACTACCTTTTTGGAGCCTTGGCAGGGCTTCTATTCCTTCTAAGTATATCGCTTTTTCTGCTATACGCTAAACGCATTCGCTACCAGAGGAGATTGGAAAAATTAGCAACAACAGATTCATTAACGCGCTTCTTCAATAGAGGTAAAACCTTAGAGCTGCTAGATGCTCAAATTAATAACCTTGCACAGAATGGCCATGATTTTTGTGTGGCCATGCTAGACATCGATTTCTTTAAAATGATAAACGATAAATACGGACATAAGGTGGGCGACGATGCATTACGTCTATTTTCCAAAGTCGCGCGTGAACACTTCACTGACAATGTATTAATGGGACGCTTAGGCGGAGAGGAGTTTCTATTTATTTTCGATAAAATTTCGTTAAAAGAGGCGCTAGCTTCCCTCGACGTGTTTCGCTGCTCATTAAAAGAAACTTCTCAAGATGAACTATCTAATGAAATTAAACTCACCTTTTCAGCAGGTTTAATGGCTATATCAACCTCGCAAAGCGTCACCTCTGTTTTGGAAAATACAGACATAGCACTCTACCAAGCCAAAGAGTCTGGTAGAGGCAAAACCGTAATATTTAATTGTTTGTAATTTGAGACATGTCACTAGGAAAAATATTCACATCTTTTCTCATTGCACCTTTCAATATATTTTCAGCCTTTTCAAAAAAACAAAATTATCCATAAAATTCAATACCTTAAAAAACCAAAAACGAAACAACACAACCTGGCACAGATCACGCATACATTAGACTAACGGATAAATACAGAACGCAGTTTGTAGCTAGGACAGCTTTAGCGACGGAGAGGCCAAATTGCGTAGATGACAAATACTGAAGGTGACGACATGGGAAGTGCATGGAGTGTGTCACCAAGGAAAAACGGATGTGTCAGTATTGTAACTAATGGATGCCTGTAGAAGATTCGTTAAATTGCTGGTCGATGATGAGGTTAGGTAAAAGACAACCTAATTAAACTCGCAGGATGCAAGGCACTTGTTTCATAAGGATTGCAAACAAGCTCTGAGTACCTACATCGCAAGCACCGACAGTGATGTCTCGTGCAGCAAGGGATTGTTGACCCAATTTGGATTCGTTGAATGTACATGTGTGTTGCTTCAGCGAGACCATAGTGAGGACACTGGTAATGTCGTCGATGTTACTAGTGAGTTGTCATCCGACGACTACCCTCTCCCCTCAAAGGCCCATCCCGGCCTTTACATACCTCTGATTTTGGCCCGCCTTTGGCGGGCATTTTTTTATCTTCATTTGTGATAAAATTGCGTTGTTTCTTTATCGCCTACCA
This sequence comes from Alteromonas sp. 07-89-2, assembly GCF_013113925.1. Lineage (NCBI taxonomy): Bacteria > Pseudomonadati > Pseudomonadota > Gammaproteobacteria > Alteromonadales > Alteromonadaceae > Alteromonas > Alteromonas sp. 07-89-2. The sequence continues at coordinate 163,353 of NZ_VTYM01000003.1, forward strand.
AAAGGGCTACCTGCGTGCTTTCGCCGTCTGCATCTACTATCGTTTTTAGAGTTCTTTTTTGTGCGTTGCTCGCTACGTCTGTTGGCCAAAGCGTTATGCTTACCACGCTCCCTTCTATGGGGCGACAGGCGAACCTTTCTGAATTCCACATTGCCACTATTATGTCTAGCTCTGCACTTATCTTTGCGTTCGGTACGAATGTGTGGAGCAAGGTCGCTAAGCGTGCGGGCTTTAAACGTATTTTAATGGTTGGTCTGTCGGGTTATAGCTTGGGCACGTTTGCCTTCGCTAGTGCATGGATGGCAGGTTTTTCTGGCATTATAAGCGGCACCAATTTGTTTTTGGCATTGTTGATAAGCCGAAGTCTGCAATCAACCATTATGTCTGCAACTCCGCCTTCTGCGGTAGGTTATGCCGTCGCCATCAGTACGCCCCAAAGTAGAGTAAGTGCAATCAGCAAAGTCACCTCTGCAAGCAACGTAGGGCAAATTGTGGGGCCCGCCTACGCTGGGCTTTTAGTCGGTTTTGGCTTATTGGCACCGTTGTACAGCATCGTGTTGCTAACCTTACTGGCGCTTACATTGGTATATTTTAAGCTACCTGTTCTGCCGCCTTTGTCTCAGCAAAAAAACGCTCAGCAGACTAGCGACAATGACCAAGCGCCTAGCAAAGTACCTTATGTATTCGTCGCCGCATGTATTTGTGTATTTTGCGCAATGGCGATGATGCAGCAATCACTGGGTTTCTTTTTTATCGATTTTTACGACTATTCACCCGTAGACGCTGCTCGGCAAGTGGGTTTCGCGATGATGGTCAGTGCTGCCGCGTCTCTCACAGCCCAATTGGGGTGGGTACAAAAAGGCCGAATAAGCAAAGAAGCGATGATCACTATCGCGCTTCCGCTATTGGGCTTAGCCTACTTACTGCTCTTTCTTCAACATTCGTTATTTATGCTTTATGCGGCCATGACATTAATGGGTTTAGGTATGGGAATGGCCTACCCATCTTTGGCAGCTGCGGCAACGACCTACTGTGCCCCCTCTCAACAAGCCACTGTCACTGGATTAATTACAGCAACGACTGCCATGGGCTACGTAATAGGTCCGCCACTGGCAGCTTTCATTTACCAATTGGATATCGCGCTTCCGTTCGCTATAGCGTCAGCGCTAATCGCAGTAACCACGTGCGTCGTCTACATAACATTGCGAAGAATAAGACACGTTGGCTAGGGCCTGTTAACCGTTGCTATACATTTGGCCCAATTCGTCATCAAAGCTAAACAGGCCTTAGCGAATTAATGCCAGCCTGACAGGTGACAGTAATACGCCTATTTCAAAGGTATTTATTTTTTTACCTTTTATTTTTAAAAAAGCGGAACCTTTTTATAATTAGGCTATCTTAACTTATACATGAAGTCGTTGAGTGTGCGTCTTTGTGGTGTGTAAATGTGTTTTCCAAGTTATGTTGTGGTTTTTAAAGGGGCTATTTAGCCCCTTTTCTTTTGCTCTAATCTTTCCTTTTCCAGTGCGTATTCCTCGCTTACTTTTATAGTGCTAACCCAACGTACACCTATCTATTTTATTCGCATTAGTTTCTCTTAAGACCAATCAGTTAATCTAAAAAATAGAACTAAACAATCCTGATCATTTCACCTTTAGAAATAGAAATGAGAATTATTACTAAATAAAATAGTTACTCAAGATTACAGGAGTAAGCTAATGTCTAAACCGCAACCTCGCAGAGCTATTGTCACCCAATCAGTCCGAATTACCCCAAATATGCAGCGTGTACACCTTAGTGGGGAAGACCTTTTTACCTTTCCCTCGGTCACTGCAGGTGCGTACATTAAACTTATGTTCGACCTAGAAGGAAACCCGCTGAAACGCCCCACAGACACAAGCCAAGTGGCAATGCGCACCTATACAGTTGCGCACTTTGACGCAGAGAAGCCTGAAATGGTTCTGGATATGGTTATCCATGCCGATGGTGGTAAAACTGGCCCTGCGTCGGCATGGGCAACAAGTACAAAGCCCGGCGACATCATCACGCTCGCAGGGCCCGGTTCTAGTAAGGGACTAAGCGAGCAATATGATTGGATACTGTTGGCTGGCGACATGACAGCGCTTCCTAGTATTAGAAATCACCTCGCCGAGCTTCCTGTGCAAACCAAAGGCTACGCCGTGATTAAAATTGAAGACGAAAAGGATGCGGTTACACTTAAAAAGCCCGAAGGAGTAACGGTGATATGGGAACATGAGCAATCTTTACCTTCCCGCCTTGACCAGTTAACTTGGCTCGACGGAAACCCCACAGTTTGGGTGGCGTGTGAATTTTCTGATATGCGGGCGATTCGGGCATGGCTCAAGGACGAAAAATCCGTGGCGCACGAGAATATTTACATTAGCAGCTACTGGAAGAAAGGCCGCAGCGAAGATCAACATAAAATAGAAAAAAGGCAGGACAGTGAAGCGTATGCTAAAACATTGGCCTAGTTGATGACAATGCTTCCTGTAGGCTTTGCAAGAACTTGTAAATTCTGCATAAAAAACAACTGTACGGCAGAATTCTCATAAACAACAAATTCAATACTTTCAAGCACCTACACAATGGAACAGCATTTGCTGCTAAGAAAATAACTGGCCAATTATTCCGCCAGTTTTTTTAACCAATTGTTTGGATAAGGAGAGCAAGTTATGAACAGTGATCGTATTGAAGGTAATTGGAAAGAAATGAAAGGTAAGGTGCAGCAAAAGTGGGGCAAACTTACCGATGACGACCTAGATGTAATTGACGGTCGACGTGAAGAACTAGTAGGTAAGATTCAACAAGCTTATGGCAAAAGCCGTGACGAAGCTGAAAAAGAGGTCGATGGTTATTTTAATTAATCGCCGTCTTCATTATATGAATTAAGACACTGGCAGTATAACAATCTGGTATCACTATGTTGTTAATCTTTACTGCTACTAAAAGGGCCGCTGCATAATGCAGCGGCCCTTTTTATTTGTGTCGTAGTCAAGGAAGGTTATGCCCTTTGATTTTTTATCACTCTTCCGTCTTAGGCTGTAAGTTATCGCGAACTTCCCTTGCGTCAAAGCTCGTTGCCGACGTTGGACGCGTACCTTTGCCTATCTCAATGCTCAAGATACTTTCGATCTCACTTTGCTGAGAGCCCCCTACAAATACACCCGTTTCGAATTGGGTAGTAGGGTGGTAGGACGTTCTGCAAGTGAGCACACCGCACTCGGTAACCCGTGCATATCGCTGGCTAAAGCCTGCGGTAGGTGTGGTTTGCACGGTCTCCTTATCTACTAAGGTCTCTCGATCAGTCACTACAAACCAGTCGTAACCTTCTAATAACGTAAGTTCGGCAGCACGGAGCATGGCGTAATCCATCGCCTTGCCTTTATCAGACCCCTTCGCTTTGAAATGCACGCGGTATTGGGTATCACTCAACTTACTTTCCGTGTAGCCATAGCCGCCTTTTTTGGCCTGTCTATAATCGGGTTGACTGGCGCAGCCCGCCATAATTAATACCGCAAGTACTAACATAATTTTAGTTTTCATCATTTATTCCTTCGGACTTGTCAGCTAGCCAAGTTGCTTCAATTGCGTTTTTCTCTTGCTCTCGGTTTAATGGCGCAGACGCCATCATTTTGTCTAACTCTTCTTCCATTACTTTAACGCTAGTGGCGGTTTGATATTGACCTGCATTCTCACCTAGCTCGTCCAATTTGCTAGCGGCAAGCTGCCACGCACCTTGCTTATCTTTACAAGCAATCATTACATTTAGTTCATCTTTCGATGCGACTTCAGCCTGTCTACAGTAGTTAAACTCCGTATTTACGAAAGACAACTGCGGCGTAACAGTCACGCCCGAATCAAAAGTTGTTGCTTCGCCAGTTAGGTTACTGTCGAGTACCGATGATACTCTCGCCCAATGAGAAGGCTGCGTTGTTTCAGCGCCCTGTTGATTAAAGAACACTAAGCCCGCTAATACCGCCACACTCGCAGCTATTGCAAAAGGCCCCTTCCATTTCGCTTGTTTATGTGGCGCACTATTAGTTGAATTCGCTTTGTTTGGAAACGGCTTAACGTTTTCCGCAGGGCTTTGATTTACAGAGCCTTGCTTTGCAGCGCTTACGCTGGCTAAGCTTGTATCGGATACCTTTACGTCGCTTGCCTGGCTTAACGGTTTTTCATCACTCAAAAGTGCCACGATTTCTTTAGGCAGCGCCACTGCTGTCGCTTTTTCTGCAGCCACCTTCACAACTCTATCCACTTCTGCAAGTGCGGCGAGTCGGTCAGAAACGGTAACATCGTGCGCTATCGCTTCACGAACCAGATCCATCTCAGCGGTATCTAACTCTCCATCTAAAAATGCTGAGAGTTTTTCGTCAGTTAAGATCACGATAGCACCTCGTTTTGACCATTTAGTAAGTTTGATATTTTTGCTCTCGCTCTGGCAAGACGGCTCATAATGGTGCCCGTCGGTACCTGCAACACTTCAGAAGCATCCGCGTAACTCATCCCTTGTACAGCAACCAAAGAAAGGGTTTCTCTTTGCTCACAGGGTAACTCATCCATAGCGCTTGAGACTTGTTTAAGCGTAATTGTCTGCGTTATAGCGTCATCTATGTCATTGCAGCTATTCGCCGATTGCGCTTCATAGGAAATGGCATCAGTCGCATTGGTTCTAACTTTCTTCGCTCTGTATTCGTCTATCCAACAGTTGCGGCACACTCTAAATGCCCAAGCCATTAATGTAACTTGCTCAGGAAGCGGTTTACTCAATAGCCGTTCAAGCGTGTTCTGAAGTAAATCATCAGCATCATGCATGTTACCCGTCAACGAATATGCAAATTTTCGCAATGACGGGACGAGTTCAGTCAACTCATCTTTCATTTTCATGTACCTTTGTGAGGGTTCCCGTTATCTCTACCCTGTTAACGAGCCACTTTTGTTTTTATTCCACGTACGACGACCTATTTTTTTGCTGCACTGTATTGCAGCGGTCTATGAGCCATCTAGACAAGGCGAATGTTTAACAGTCTAAAGGGTCGCATTGGAATTTTTCTTCTGTCTAATCGTCACTACACTGTAAGGTAGTGGTAAATGCCTGTTCGCCTTTAGCGCACATTTAGAACAACGTTTGTGCACAATGGACCACAGGCCTTTAATAGAGGCTATGGCACAATTTATGCCATTCCTTCTTTAGGCACCGTTCTGCCCCAACGTTAACGTAAAGGTAGTAAAATGAAGTACACACTCATTGTGGCGATTTTGAGTTTGATTGCGGCACCAACATCACAAGCCCAACTAGCAGGAACATTGAATCAAGTGGTGTCTCCTGTGCGTCCGATAATTGATAGAACCTCCTCCGACCTAAAGGCCATTCGCGAGGAAGCAAGACGAAAAGCGCAATCATCTATCGAAGGCGCCAGAGACTTATCAACAGTGGCGTCGGGCGTACTAGGCGACATTCCTGCCCCCCAATTTATCGCTCCTGCAGCAACCACTATTTTATCGACTTCAGGCCAGGTAGTTGTTAATGAAGTAACGGTTGAAAATGGCTTTCTGGCTGTCGAAAAGGAGTGGCTATTCCTAGGAGAAGAAGCCGACAAAGTACACTTTCAAGGTGCCAATATTGAAATACAAAAAGCTCAGTTTTTGCCCGCGCTCTCTCAGTGGCTCTTTAAAGTTAAAGTCACAGGAGATGAGGATGACGTGTCGTCTATTCGCAACAGTTTGCCCCATAATTTGCAGTCTCAAATTGGTCGAAATCATATTTATTTATCACAGACCAAGCCCACTTCGAACGGGTCTTTTCAAGAGATAAGCAGTGAAAAGCTGGAAACCTGTCCAACCCCACTGCGCATTGGAATGGTTGATACTCATGTAGCGTCCAATCACCCACTGCTCTCACACGTTAATCTAACGCAAGCGTCTTTTATTGTTGGTCATAATCAAGATCGAAATCAGGAGCAAGATGGCAATGCGGGCAGCGAAACTGACGTTGCCTTTTCGCCAGACCACGGTACCGCAGTAGCCAGCCTATTGGCGGCGTCGTTGCCAAAGTCTAGCCAGGTGTTTAACGCCAGTGTGTTTTATTCGCGTAATAGTGTTAGCCAAGGCGCTACGTTGATGTCGTTAATTGAAGGTTTAAACTATCTTGCATCACAGCAGGTAGACGCCATAAACATGAGTCTTGCAGGTCCCGACAACCCTATTTTAGCGCGGGTCATAAATCAATTGGATAAGAGCGGTATTCAAATCATTGCTGCAGTGGGCAACGAGGGACCAGCCTCTTTACCCTTGTACCCCGCGGCTTATACAGAAACATTAGGCATTACGGCCGTTGATAAATCTAATGTAATTTACCGGTGGGCAAACCAAGGGGATTACGTTGATTTTGCTGCGTTTGGCGTGTCGGTAGATGCCGCACATCCTAATGGAAAAACGATCAGGCAAACGGGAACCTCTATGGCTTCACCGCGCGCCACCGCTTTGTATGCATGCTTTTTGCGCGAAAAACAAGAAAGGAACGCTGCCTTGTTGAAACTTCAGCAGCTAGCTTTAGATGCAGGGCCTCCCGGACGAGACAGCGTATTCGGTTTTGGTGTGCTGCCTTAAATTAAGCGTGCTGTTCATTATAGAGTTTATATTAACGCCCACTAAAAATGAACGTTAATGCCTAACTCAGCAATGGTTTCTTGGTAATTTGCGCCATCGACACTAGAAGCAAAGTCTCCATATTGCGTAGACAGTTTAATATCAACATTGTTGTGAATGGCGTAATCGGCACTCATCTCAACGACGTGTCTATCGTCTTCCCTGCCTATACCTCCATCTTGTTCTGAGGCGTAATCTCTTACATCTAATTGATAGGCAACCGTAAGCTTCAAGGGTTTACTAAACACCGCTAGAAGATAGGTGTACGCTAGATCCATCCCAATACCGGTGTAATCGAACACATTATTTTGGGCATCTTCATTTTGATACTTAAGTGCGATTTGGAAGAAGTCTTCCCCTTCGAAGAAGTAAAATAGGTCACTGCGCACAGCAGCTGCTTCACTATCTCGAATTGGCGCACCTTCAGGCGTGTTCTCGAATTGTTTATCGATAAGGTCGCTACTAACACGCAAGTAAGTGCGCTGCCCCAACAATTTTCCGACAGATAATCCAGATTGTTGATAGGTGAGGAAGTCACGCCCGTCTAGCTCAGCGCTAGCGTGATAGTAGTGCGCTCCTAGTTTGGCGAAGTCAAACGCATAGCTGGTGCTAGCGGACAGTGTGGTAAGGCCAAGATCGAACTCGCTTAGCGTTTGATAGTTGGTATTCGCCTGACTTACCGACAGTACATTTTCCCATTTCGCTGTGGGCTTCACCAGCACCTTTAGCTGAGCTTTTGACTGTACCGCGTCGTCGGCCACATCTGAATTCGTATCGAGCTCGCTAACGCTCACATTGCTATCAGAGCGGTACCCTAAATAGCCAGTCCCTGAGAATGAAATCGTTTGGTGTTTTGCGTTTGTATGATTCGCATCTTCATCATTGTGCGAGTGACTGTCAGAGCCCGCATTAGCAGCGCTACTACCGAGTAAAACAGCTGCCACGGACAGCGATAGGCATTTGCGACCGCCACGAATAAAGTTGTTTGTTGTTGATGAGTGTTGAAGTATTTGCGTATTCATTGTTGTTACCTACCACAGAGAAAGTGAAAGTTAGCGATTGCTGTTTTTAAGGAGAGACGTGAGATTTGACTTGAGGTGCTCGCTTTAGGGAATGCACGATAGCGAGGCAGTGTATTCGCACCTGCAGCCTAGACCTTAAATAGCGGCTTGCCTTTCTATTTAGACAAGCCGCACTCAGACTTTAAGGTGGCTATTTAACGTGCTAGCTCAAGATTGCTCTACGCCCACCTAGTGGTTTAGGCCTTTATATTAAAGGCCAAGCGCACCTGAAATACTTGAAGCTACGTTGTCGTTTACAGTGCTTGTTACGGCGCTTTCAACCGAACTCGCCACGGTATTATTTACCGTGCCTGCTACGGTGGTATCCACCGTACTTGCTACCGTGCCTTCTACCGTGCTTTCTACCGTATTTCCTACCGTGTCAGTAATTGTTCCTTCGACAGCGGTGCCAACCGTTCCGGTTACAGAACTGGTCACTGAGCTTGCTACGGTGCTGGCTGCTGTATTGGCTACGCCGCCGTTTACCGCACTTTCGATGGTGCCTGCAGCCGTGCTGTCAGCCGTGTTCGATAAGGTACTACCTGCTGCTGTTTCTGCAGTATTGTTTAGTGCACCACTTACACTGCCAGCTAGCGAACCTCCTGCGGTATTTTCCGCGCCATTGTTTGTTAGTGAACCGATTTGGTTCAATGCCAAGCTTGGCGCTGTCTGCGCTGTACTTTCTGCTTCGCTTTCTGCTCCATCGACTTGTTCTGCATTACCAGACGCTGATGACAATACAGATAATGGCCCAGACACACTACTTGTCAGTGCGCCTGCCACTGGCGAAGTTATCGAGTTCGCCATATCTGATGTTGCAGAAACTTGACTCACTCCCTGATCGGCAGATAGATCGTTGCTTGTTTGGTTTGCGGATAATTGTTCACCGGTATCGGCTGAGGTCTCGGTGGACATTTGGCTCTGCGTAGATGCTTCGCCTTCGGCAGAAGTCTGTGTATTAACCTGATTTGCAGACTGTGTAGTTGCACCGCTTGTTAGTGAAAGCGATGCAGAATTCGACGCATTAGCTGATGTGTTAGCAGAGAACGTGGTTTCTTGAGCCAACACAGACGTTGACGCGATACCTAAAGCCAGTGCAATTGCAGTATTTAACTTTTTCATCCGTTTATCTCCGTTTTTCATAAAGGACACTGAGATAACGATTGAAGAAAAGTTTTTATTCCGCACTGAGTTTGATTTTTTTAAAAGAATTAAAAAAGCCCTGTAAAAACAGGGCTTTTCGAACTATTTTTCTGAAGCAGTCATGCTCTTTTCCCACCAGGGAAGTGAAAAATCTATATTATCTGGGTCGTAAGTTTTGGCATATTTCATTTTAACTGAACTCCAAAACGCAGCTTTAAAGGCAGGGTCATAAATAACGAACTCACCCTTTTCGCGATACTGTTCAAACAGTTTTTGATAAGCTCCTACCGGTGTTAACGGGTTATCCTGTTGAAAAACCACATCTCCGCCATACGCTTCGTAAAGGGCTTTCGATACTTTCCAGCTTTTTGCCATGCCTTCCGCCATTGCCAAACGGTAACGCTCTAGCTCTTCATCTTGATAGGCGCCATCGTTGTTCAAATCAACGGTCCATAATTTTATTACAGAATACGCAGATTGAATTTCGCTTTCATTTGGCTCAATCGCATTCTTATCGGCAAAATCTGAAAGAACAGACTCGGTAATTTTATTACCAAGTGCACGCTGAGCTAAAATAGCTCGTACTTCTTTCTCAGACTTGTCAGTTAAAATAGACTGAAAACGGTCGACATCAGCCTGTGAGGGCTGTAGTTCAGTATTTGAAATAGATTTGTTGAACAAACGAGCAATAATCTCGTTTGCGGCTTGCGGTGTATTAATCCCAAGCGAAACCACTATGGCTGCAAATAGCACCATAGGAATAACGTTCGAACGCGTCACTTTGTATGCTTCCCTAAGTTCCAATAATTAGCATAAGCACAAGACACATTCATTTATTATTGTAAGAATTTTCCGTTGTCTTGCGAAATGACATCTATAAGGCTTTATACTTTAGATTAGTTTTGTTTAAAATTCCACTTTCTTGCGCATAGATTTTTTAGCACCTTGTTGTTTTTTTACATCTACACGACGTGCTTTTGCCGCACGGCTCACCTTTGTTTTTATGCGCGGTTTTTGTTCAATTGTCGCAGCCTTTATCCACGCAACAAGTCGCGCTAGCGCATCTTCTCTGTTTTGTTCTTGCGTTCGATAATTTTGCGCTTTAAGCACAAAAATACCGTCGTTGGTAACGCGACTATCTTTAAGCTGAAGTAGCTTTTCTTTCAGCTTTTCAGGCAGCGATGATCCATTTATGTCGAAGCGTAAATGTATGGCGCTACTTACTTTATTCACATTCTGCCCACCGCTACCTTGTGCTCGAATAGCTTGCAATTCAGCTTCGCTTTCATCTATCGCGATAGAAGGGGTTATTATTAATTCCATCTCAAATCCTAATACGTCATGGCGTAACCACGTTAACGTTGCAGCACTAGCGGCCCTACATCTATACGTCACTATCACTACTGCTTACTTGACCATTTTTGCGTTAACCGATAGGTTGTTTTTTATCCTTATTTTGGACATAAAACATGATCATCGCATTGCTCATCATTATTTGTATCTTTGTAGCGCTTATTTGGTTTACCGCCAAAATGGACAGCAATATCGAAGCTTCATTCACACCATCAGGAAAACTTACGCCTGTTGATGGTGGAATTATTCACTGGCAAAAGCAAGGAAACGGTCCGGCGCTTGTGCTGATTCATGGTTTACTTGGCAATAGTAACAATTTTAGCGAATTAGCAAAAACCCTCGCTTCCCGCTACACGGTCTATACCGTTGATCGTCCAGGCAGCGGATTTTCGAGCCGCTACAAAAGCACATCCGCCAGCTTCGAACAGCAAAGTAAAATGATACTCGAGTGGATGCAAAAAGAGGGAATAGGTAGTGCGAGCATCGCTGGGCATTCAATGGGAGGAGGAATTGCACTGAGGATGGCAATCGATGCACCTGACAAAATAAAATCGGTTTCACTTCTGTGCCCGTTAACTACACCACTAAAAGGTGGTGCCGGGCCTCTTTCGGTGCTTTACATACCCAATGAATGGGTACGCAGCAGTGTTGCAAAAACCATTGCCAGTCCACTGCGTGCAAAGTTAGGTAGAAAGCAAGTCGCACAAATTTTTCACCCCGAACCTGTCCCCCCGTCCTTTTCAACTGAAGGCGGTGGTTTATTAGCGCTTCACTCTCGAAGCTTTTATGAAGGTAGCAGAGATACAGTATCTGCGCAGGGCAGTCTGCACCGTCAGCAAACTCATTATGAAGAGATTCAATGCCCTGTTGGGGTATTGTATGGTGAAAAAGATACTATCTTGAGGCCCGATGAGCACATCACCGCGGTAACAAAGGCAATAGGAAGTGCGGTACACAAAATTATTTCGGGCGCTGGCCACATGATCCCCGTTACTCAGGTGCAAGCGTGCGCAGACTTTATAATATCGATTGACGAAAGCGCTTAAGTAAGTGGCTTAGTGAAGCCTTGCGCCTGCCTTTTCAACGTGCTCTTTATGAGAAAACTCAACAACGGCGAGTGTGCGCTCTCTACCACAAGTCGACTGCTTCAGTTTGCGAAGCTGATCGGCGACTCTCTCAATGCCGTCATACGCTTTGCACATTTCAAAAGGGGTCGCGCCCAGCGTTATATTGTAACTGCTAAACCACGCCTTCATTTGCTCACTGTCCCCATCTGACAATGAAATGAGTAAATGATACATACGAATAAAAGCGAGCTGCTTTCTGTACTCTGATGTGCCACTCTCAAACCCAAGTAGCGTAGTCTGCGCCAAAGAAGATGGAGAAATACCCAATATTTCAGAAGCTTGCTTGATATTTAAACCGAGTTCCTGGTATGCCCAAGTGAAGGCTTTCGTAACAACGCTGGTAGGAAATAGTGATCTATTCATAATATCGCCTCGTTTCATCGAACAATGTTATACAGATGTTATGAAACGTTGCGAAATGCGTACCAAGTTTTATCTACAGCTTCATTGCTACTTTCTAACGATGCAAATCGATGCCATCTTTATCGACGGAAAATCCTTTTGAAGACAACCAATCAATAGCATCTTCTATGGAATCCACAAAAATATAATCAATATTGGTATCGCGATACACGCGTTTAAGTTGTGCCTGCGTGGTTGCTCGAACGCTTGACTCTCCCATCACTAATGCCACATGAGTGAGCCCCATGGGATTTACCGAAGCCACACGTTCGTGAAGCAGCGCTTCAGCATCAGGAATGAGTAGTGATTCGCCAACAACACTAACAATATCGCACCAAGCTTTCCCATGTAAGCACTCGGAAAGCGTGCGATACTCACTGGCAAAGCTATTTACACACTCTCTGTTCCACGGCCCATAAGCTTGCGTTAGCACCGCATCACCACAGCGTGTAATAATAAATTCGCCATGAGCATACTGCATATAACCACCTAACTACTTCGATAAAATATTAAGCTAGCAAATACCGTTAAGGCGATATATGCCTTTGACTACGTGTTGTTTTGAAACAACGCATAGTCAAAGTATGGTTCAGTATTGAGAAAATTGAAAATTAAGCGGCAAGAATGTTGATAAGCTCAGCAAACGTAGGGCGGCCCTGTATATCAAGCGGCAAACGCAGCTCTCTAGCAATGTCACTCACGCTGATTACGCCACGAATTTCATGGCTGTCTCTGTCCATGACAAGGCAATGGTGCTGCCCGTAGTCTTTGAGTGTTTCTATCACGTCCCCCACTGATGAACGTATTAGCTCACTGAAATCGAACGACATGAGCGAGGTTTTAGGACGCATGAAATCATGAACAGTGAGCTCTTCTCGCTTAATCTTAAGCTCGCTCACACGCTGAATAATTTGCTGTTCACCGACATCGTGACTGGTCACAATACCAATGAAACGGTTCTCACTGTTTACCACCAGCATCATACGAACATGAGACTGACGCATAATCGACTCTATTTTTGTCGCTGGAGTTCGAGCATCAATAACGTGTGGTAAGTGCTGCTTAAAGTCAGTGAAGACCGCCATAGCAGATGATTTTACAGTAATGGTGTTTTCAACAACCGGCCATGCCAATGTATCGATAGCTTCGGTTTTATATAGATTTAAGGCGTGCATACCTTTCTCCTAATCAAAAATAAAAAATTCAGTTTTTTAATGATTAAGTGAAAGAAGGTGGCCCTCGAATGATGTTATCGCGCTGCCTAGTAAAGGCTTTTGCATCAATCGTTTTTCCAGCCGAAAACCGGTATTTTTCCAAGCCGCTGGTGATGTCGACAAACGAAATGCCATCATCAATGTCGTCGTCAGATACTTCAAAAGCGGAGCTTTCCCATTCGCTAATGAGGGTTGAGAGCGTATTTGCACTGTTCGACTGCCCCGCAATATTTTGCACACTTCTTCCCTCTCCCAATACGGAGACGGATACTAGTGATGAAAATAACGCTGGCAGAATAACGGCCAACAAAACGTACGAAACGCGCAAAGCGTACAACCTCTACTGAATTAAACAACATTGAAGCAAAGCAGCCACTTTTGTTACTGCCTATTTAAACTATAAGAGTATTTAGCGCGTTTAATAGAGGTGTTTAGCGCATTTTATCGACCATTAAACGACGCGTCTTCGAAAACTAATCGTGTCGCGACTCAGGTTTGGTGGGTTGTTTGCTGTACATTCGTTCTAAAAACAAGAACGAACACTCCCATTAAATGTGATGTTTAGCCAACGTAATTAGAAATACACTAGATTCAATTGATGCATGAGGTGTTTTTTCAGCGGTCATTTAGCGGTTGAGATAACGCATTAACTGAAGGTCTAAACAACCTGATTGCAAGTAAGTAATAACGGAAGTGATATGAAATCAAGATGGTCCAGACCTATAGTTATTTTGCATTGGATATCTGCCATTGCCATTGTCGGCATGTTTGCTTCAGGGCTGTGGATGGTCGATCTCACATACTACAGCGACTGGTATAAGACGGCACCGCATTGGCACAAGAGTATTGGATTAATTTTGCTTGCCATCACTGTTATTCGCTTAGTCACGCGCGTTGTTACTTCACGGCCGCCGTCACATGGCACCCCGTTAGAAAAAAGGTTAAGTCGCATAGGTCATGGGCTTCTGTACACCTTGATTATCATGCTATTCGCGAGCGGCTATTTAATTTCAACGGCCGATGGAAGAAGCATCGACGTATTTAATTGGTTTTCTGTACCTGCAATGGGCGAGTTCTTTGAAAATCAAGAAGACATTGCAGGAGAGGCCCATTTTTATATTGCGTGGTCGGTGATTGTATTGGCGATCATTCACGCGCTGGCTGCACTGAAACACCACTTTATTAGTAACGATGACACACTGAAGCAGATGTTACGGCTTCGATGATATTGAGAAGAAAGGAGAAATGATGAAGAAGTTAACACTTGCCCTGGCCGCTGCGCTGTCTTTAAGCACCGCTAACGCCGCAGATTATGTGATTGATAGCAAAGGCGCCCACGCGTCTATCAACTTTAAAATTCAACACTTGGGCTACTCGTGGCTTACTGGTCGCTTCAACGATTTTAAAGGTACTTTTAGTTACGACGACGCAGCACCTAGTGCAGCAAAAATTATGGTGACTATCGATACCGACAGTATCGACTCAAACCACGCAGAGCGTGACAAGCACCTTAAGAGCGACGATTTCTTAAACGTTGACGACTTTCCAGAGGCGAAGTTTGTCAGTACAAAAATTGTCGATAAAGGCAACGGCATGATGGATGTAATGGGTGACTTCACGCTTCATGGTGTGACAAAGCCTATTACAATTGAAGCCAAAAAGATTGGCGAAGGCAAAGACCCATGGGGCGGCTATCGAGCAGGCTTTATGGGCACAACGACGATTGCACTTAAAGATTATGGCATCGACTATGATTTAGGCCCAGCGTCGCAAACGGTAGAATTAGAGCTTCACGTTGAAGGCGTGAAACAATAGCTATTTACATTTAGTCCCAGCGAACTAAATTTATGATTTAAGAAAGCCCCAAACATGGGGCTTTTTTTACATGTGGTTAGTGAAGCTTCAGCTTAGGGCTGATGGCCTGACTTAACTTCTTCACAAGGAGCTTTAGAGCACCTTTAATTTTTCCGTGTACTGCAAACTGGTGCATATTATACAAAGAAACGTAAACCAACTTAGCTAGACGCCCTTCAATGAACATACTGCTGTTTGACAGTGATCCCATTAAGCTTCCAACAGTGCTGTATTTACTTAAGTGAACCAAGGATCCATAGTCCTTGTAAGTAAAATCTTTCGTGTCTTTTTGATTAAATAACGACGTTATATTATGCGCAACAATATCCGCCATTTGGTGGGCAGACTGCGCTCGAGGCGGCACCCACTTCCCATTTTCCTGCTGGAAACCGCAGCAATCGCCTAACACCCAAATATTCTTATGAGATGAACTGCGAAGCTGCTTATCAACAAGAATTTGATTAGCTCTGTTCGTTTCAAAAAGCGCAAGCTTTGTTATGAAGTCCGGTGCTTTCACCCCCGCAGCCCACACCATTAAATCAGCGTCAATCCGACCACCGCCTTTTGTGATCAGCCCTTTCGCGTCGGCTTCTGCCACCATGGTTTGCTCTTTAATGTCTACGCCCAACTTATGCAGCGCTTTTCTTGCAGAGTTTGCTATACGCTCAGGTAGCGCAGGCAATATACGCTCTCCCGCTTCTACGATCGTAATCTTAAGACGAGAAGCTGACATGTCTGGCATTCCGTACGCCTTGGACAAATTCGCCACATGGTGAAGTTGAGCGGCTAGCTCAGTACCTGTTGCTCCTGCCCCGACAATAGCGACATCAATTCTGGCGTCTTTATCTTCTTGCTGATTGATGCGGATTAGCTGATTAAGAAGCGCTCTGTGAAAACGTTCAGCTTGCTTTAACGAGTCAAGAAAGTAGCAATGCTCAGCAACGCCAGGTGTGCCAAAGTCGTTACTCACGCTGCCAACCGCCAGCACTAACTGGTCATAATGAATCTCTCGTTCAGGCAAAACCTGAGTCCCTTCTTCATCGATTAAAGGCGACAAGGTTATGGTTTGCGCTTGCGCGTTAAGCGAGCACATTTCACCTAATTGAAAGCGGTAGTGGTGAGCTGCAGCGTGGATGGCGTAGTCCACACCGTCTGAATGCTTATCAATTACACCGGCGGCCACTTCATGTAATAGCGGCTTCCAGATATGGGTTCGACTGCGGTCGACGAGGGTAATTTCGGCTTGTTTCTTTCTCCCGAGGGTGCGGCTTAAGCGACTGGCTAATTCAAGACCACCAGCACCGCCACCAACAATTACTATTTTTTGCATGGGTATACCTATTAACAATCATTCCACGTATGCCGCCTGACCTTTCCAAGCGCTATACATGGCGTGACTGAGACCCATGCTGATGCCTACAGACTACGCCTGATGCCGCTGCGGTACAAGCAAATCACGGCAATAGTCTGTATTTTCAAGATTAATAATTATCTATTACGGCTGCTTATTTAAAGCTATAACGTGAACGATGCCGTTATCATGAAGTTTCGAGGCCGCCCAGGAAAATATCGAGGGCCTGTGAAGCTAGTAAAGTCTGCGCGTTCAGCGTAGTCCGTATCAAATACGTTGTTAACCCGCGCATACAATGTAACGTCTTCGTTCACGCTGTAGCGTACACGCGCATGTACCAAGTCATGCCCCTCGTACTCGTTGAGATTTTCAGCGTCGGTGAAATAGCTCGAAACATGCTGCCACTCTAGCTGCGTTTGTACCTTGCTCGACATCTCAAAGCTTAAACGAGCGTTAAACTGAAGCTTTGGCGCAGTATCAATATCATTACCTTTAATGTCTTGTTCACCTGAGAGCTGACTGTGCTCGTAGGTATGCTTTGCGTATGTACCAGCAAAATCTAAGCGCAGTACATCGCTTAACGGTTGGTCAAAAGTAAGCTCTACGCCTCTATGCCACGTTTCGCCGTTGCTTACGTTGAAAAAGTCGCTGTCGCGGTAAATCACATTATCTTTTTGTAGGCTGTAAAGGCTAAGCGTATAGCTGCCGTCAAATAATGTACCTGTAACGCCCATCTCGATATTATCGGCCGTTACCGAGTCAAGATCAGTAACAGTCTGTGCACGCTGCAAACGATACAGCTCTGTTGCCTGAGGCGCGCGATAGCCTCTTGCGATGCCGCCAAATAACTGGGTTTGAGGATTAAGTTGATAACGAAGTGAAAGCTTCGGACTAAAGTTATCAAAATCATTTTCGCTGTCTGCTGGCCTGGAATATCTACAGCCACCAAAACCGCACTGTGTGCCATCTTCGCGTACACGACCAACATTCATATTGTTGGTGTAGTCGTATTGCATAGACTCAAAACGCCCGCCGACAGAAATAACCCAACGCTCAGCTTGCCAATTAAAGGTAAAGAAAGGCGCAAATAGCGTGGCATCTACATCATAATCATAGTGCTTTCCTACAGGTATGGTTTCAACCAAAAAGGCAGACCCTTCTGTGGCGCTGTCTTGTGACTGGGTTAATTTACCTTCTGTGTATTCTACGTCTAATCCTATATCTGCACTTAGGCTGTCATTAATGACGTAATTGAACTGAGACAGCACACCAACGCCTTTTTGAGCATTCGTTTCAAGGGGTTTGCCAGGTAAAAAATGCATACGGAAACGCATGTCCTGGTTGCGTACGTAAGGTGTAATCGACAGTGCATGACCTCCGCTAAAGCTAGTATCGAACTTGCTCCATAGCCTAAAACTTTCTGCTTTTCGAAACGCTTCGGGGTTTGGGTTGCTTTTGGCTATTTGTGTATTTTTGTAGCTTTCAAACCCTTCGATGTAGCCGGCAGTTTCTTGGTCTAAATGGGTATAGGTAAGGCCGCTCGTGATAACCGTGCTGTCCCACTCTAGCCTGTGGCGAAGCGAGACTTTCTCTTGGTCAACGCCCTCTTCATTTCGATATCCTGTATCTCTGGTAACACTGGCGGCGATACCCACGCCGCTGCGACCAAAGTCTTTCCCTTCTTTAAGCTTTACGCGATGAAACCCATAAGACCCGTAATCAACGCTAAGCTCTCCGTCGCCTTGGGTTGTGTCAGGGGTAATCACATTAATCACACCATGTATCGCATTAGAGCCATAAAGCGCTGACGCAGGGCCTTTTATCACGTCAATACGCTGTGCAATTTCACCGTGTGCTTCAAACAGCTCGTTAATATTGCAAAAACCTGCTGCGCGCAACGCAATACCATCTTCTGCTGCTAAAATTCCGCCGCACGCTCCAGCGCCGGTTAACACTGGCGAACGAAGGGCAGGTAAATACTCTTGCCCATTGCCCCGCTGTACGCCAGCACCCGCAATGTAATTCAGCGACTCTTGGATATGTTGAAATGAAAGCAGCGAAAGCGTTTCTTCTGAAATAGACGACACTGCATAACCGGAAGCATTCATATTTCCCTGTAAACGAGAAGACGTGGTTTCAATTCTTTCTATTTCATTGGTTTGTTGAGCGATGGCTGAATGCGATAGCAGAGACACAGCTAGCAACAACAGAGGAAAGCTTGGGGCAAAGCGCATTATCTATCCTTATGATGACAAAATGTTTTTTTAGCAACTGATGCTAGTGTATCGTTAATTTAGGCAAGAATGGGTTAAAACTCGCTAAACTGTTGCGGCATTTTGACAATTACGTCATATCTCTGAGTTAAGCGTTGGCGTAGACTTTGCAGTTCGCAGACTTTACTGTCACAACACAAGTCTTAGTTTTATACACTATTTCTAATTTACGTGTATCTAACGCATATAGACTGGCAGTACGTTAGTAGATTGCAGCAATGGGTTAATCACTCTTTGCCTGAAGTAAGAACACCAAACTTTGTTCGCTGGAGGAACCATTGGACACACTTATTCCTAGTCTTTCACAGCTTATCGAATTCGCTGTTGCCCCCGTATTTTTACTTACCGGTATTGCGGGCTTCCTCAATGTTATGTCATCTCGGCTGGGCCGAATATCCGACAGGGTGAGGGTGGCAGAAAGACAGATTCATACTCTATCAGACCCGCATATTGTCGATCGCTCAAAGAAAGAAATTAAGGTGCTATGGCGCAGGGTAAAAGTGATTAACTGGGCGATTGGGCTATGTGTCGCCGCTGGACTGATGGTGTGTACCGTCATTATGGCGCTGTTTTCTGGGTCGCTATGGGTTGTCGATTTAAAAACACCAGTCATCGTATTGTTCATACTGGCTATGATGTTTCTAATCAGTGCGCTCATTGTTTTTCTGGTTGAAGTAAAACTTGCGACAAATACCATAAATATGGTCAGAACCATCCGCTAGCCACGTATCGACAACAGCTTGCTCGCTGGCGTTCAATTGTTCCCATCAGCGACACACCAAAAAGGCGGATAGCGCGTAATGTTTACCTTCTCTATCCGCCTACTTATTTTTAGGCTGTCGCGATTGGCTTAGTTTTGAAGCTAACATTCATTTGCAAAGAAGCAACGTTGCCTCAATGTTTGCCATACTATCGACTACTCGTCCTCAGCGAGTGTATCTAATACAGAAAACAGAACGTTAGCGCCAATTCGCGACACTTCTTGGTCGTACTTGTTCTCTACGTTAACGCCTTCTTGACCGCCAGCCAAATCACTAATAGCTCGAACAATAATCCAGTCAACGTCGTTAACGGTACATACTTGACCTATTGCGGCTGACTCCATCTCAGTTACTTCGGCATTGAACACGTCTCTTGTCCACTTTCGATACTCGCGGTTATCCATAAAGACAGACCCGGTAATACCATTTCCGCCTACAAAGAGCTCGGCATCCCGCTCTCCAAGCACGCGCTGCGTTGGCATAGTGCTCATAGCTTGTTTCGCCGCAGTTAAAAGACGCGGTGTCGCGCTGAAATAGGCGGTGTCTTGTGGTTTATCCATCCCCTCTTTCACAATAAGCACTTCGTCAGGATGAATGAAATGAAAGGGCTTATATTTTGGTGTGTGAGGATCTTTAGCGCGGCGTTCATCTTGCTCTTCAATGAACTTTGCATAATATTCAGGCAGTATGTATTCCCCCGGAGCATTCGGATCTTCATTGGTGTACACACTCTCATCATGGTAGTACCAACGCGCCGGAACAATGACGTCACCCGGTTGCCATTTTGGGTTAACCGCTCCTGCAATCCCCATGTAAACCACTTGCTTAACCGGAAAGTAATCCAACGCCATCTGCATAGTCATAGCAGCGTTTGCAATGCTCATTCCCGTCGCGAATATCAATATTGGCTCGTCGTGATAGGTACCTATGCGATACGTAACGCCTTTGATGGTTGTGGTTGTGTGAATGGATGCATTGGGATCTTGCTCAATACGGTTAAGGATACCCTGCATTTCGGGTGCGTAGGCTACGGTAACAGCAGTAAACGCAGGCTGTGAGAACGCGGCGGGCCCGTATGAAGCGCCAACGGACGTTTTAGTAGAAGTACAACCGCCCATCCACGAGGTGGAGAGCAGAACAATAATCATCAAAGTAAACTGTTTCATTCGCGATTCTCAGCTGCATAGTTAGTGAATAATTAAACTAGCACTTTAATCGGGCAAAGAAACGCTGGATTTCAATAATTTACCATTTAAAAACATAAAGAAAACATCTTTAAAACAAGGTGATCCCTAAAATTACTTTTAGCTACAAATGCGAAGAGAATGCATAACTTTCCATTGTAAGCATTGCGTAAAGACGTGCTTCAAAAGCGTTCATCAACGTTAAAATACGGTAGAATTCGACTATTTCCGTCGTTAATTTGCTACAAATGAAGAGTCAAAATACTGCGGCCAATAAAAAGGATTAACTAAGCGCCATGAATACTAAATTACTTCGCTCTCTTCAGGTTTTTGTTGCAGTAACAGATAGCGGTAGCATGAGTGTAGCTGCGAGAGAGCTGCACATGACTGTCTCTGCTATTAGTCAGCAGTTAAGAAAGCTAGAACACGATATCGGCCTTAGCCTTTTTAATCGAAATACCCGAAGCTTGAGCCTAACGGAAGCAGGGCGCATCTATTACGAAACCAGTAAGCAAATGCTGCAAACCGCAGAACTTGCCCAGCAAAAAATTGAAAGTCTGCAGGATGACCCCACAGGTAAAATAAACATCATCGCGCCGGAGGGTTTTGGCGGAGGACTGTTAAGCGAGCCACTGAAAAAGCTTTGTGAAGAATTTCCTAAAATAACTATTTCTTTAACCGTAACTGACGAGCCTAAAGACATTATCGCTTCCAGTGCCGATCTTGTTCTTTGCTTCGCCCCAGTCTCAGATACAAATTTCAGCAGTTTGGTACTCGCTACCTGGAAGCGCATCTTATGTGTCTCTGCAGAACATCCACTTGCAAACGAAACTCTGACTTCGCCTGAAGCGCTTAACGCGCATACATACATTGCTCACAGACATATTGAAGAATACGTCATGAAGCACGAAAGCGAAGGCGAGTATGAATTAGATACACAACGCATTGATGTCAACTCAATGCAGACATTGATTAAACTTACCCAAGATAGTGTTGGCTATGCGGTTCTTCCCGAACCAGAAGTGAGACATCTATTAAAGTCTGGTGAAATGAAGCAGCTCTTCACTGACTGGGAGTTACCAGATTATACGGTTTATGCGGTTACACCGAAACGGGAGCTAATGCCGGCTAAAATCGGCGCAGCAATTACATGCCTGCAAGATTTATTTGCGCAAATTTAGTCGTTAAACAGCGCACAAGAACCCCATCGCACATAAAAATGCGAAGTTATACCAATGTGCATAGGTCATTACCAAAAAGGCAGCGTAAATACGCTGCCTTTCTTATTTAACTTGGCTTCTTTGAAATTAGAAGCGAGTGTTCATTTGAACACTTAGAATGTGCGCAGTAGCTGACTGTGTGCCTGAGAAGTTAGTGGTAAAGTCAGTACCAGGAAGAACATTGCTTAGAATCGTTCTATCTTTGTCGATATTCGCTTCACGGCCATCTATGAATACGTAAGCCACGTCTATTGATGTATCTTCGCTAACCGTGTAAGTCATACCACCAGAGAACCAATGACGGTCTGTATCTGGGATACTTAGTGAGCGGTTTTCTACCGATACCACACCGTCATCATAAGCATAGCCAGCACGAAGGGTAATTTCATCGTTTAGGATGTAAGTTACACCAAGCGCTGCACGCCATGAGTCGTCGAAATTCTCTTCTTTAATTAGGAAATCGATGCCGTCTTCTAGGTTAGCTTCAAGCTTCTCAAACGTACTCCAGTCAGTGAAAGTAACACTTGCTTGTACAGACCACTGATTGTCAATTTTTTGATCAATCGCTAGCTCTGTAATCGCAGCAAGGTTCAAATCTAGACTACCAGGCTGGTTTAAGTTGATAGGAAACACTGGCGTCTCTGAAGATACCGCGCCTTCTAGTTCTAGTTTCGTTTCTGCACGGTATGAAAGCGCAACATTAGTCATATCCGTTGGTTGCCAGAAAATACCGGCGTTCCAACCATAGCCCCAATCGTCACCTTCCATGCTAAACAGTGAATTGCCAGGAGTAAGCGTAGGTAATGTAATACCTAACGCTTCTGCTGTTGGCGCTAGGCCTGCAACAGTGCCCGCTAGCGTGTTTGATACGCCAGAACCAATTTCAGCTTCAGCGTAAGTGATGTTTAAACCAAAACCTACCATAAGCTGCTTATTCACTTTATAAGATACAGCAGGGTTTAGGGTTACCGTTTTTACTTCAGCTGTGTCAGCAAAATGCAGCGCACCGAAATCATCAGAGTAATCTGAACGAAGACCGTAGGTTGTGAATACACCTACACCAGCAGATAGCTTTTCATTAATTGGGCTTACATAAAAGAATCCTGGAACAAAAGCAGTATCTGCAATGTTGTCTTCTGCTGCTGGCATAGGTTGGCCAACTGGGGCTTCGCCTAACGCATAGCTAACATCACCATCGATATCTACGTTCGGATCGATAAAGCTTACTGATGCACTGAACTCAGCTTCTTTAAATACACCAATCGCTGCAGGGTTAGTTGCTAAAATGGAGGCATTCTCTGGCTTAGCCGCTTGACCAGCCATGGCACGGCCTAGACCGTTTGCACTGTGTTCATTAACTTGGAAACCAGCTGCCAGCGCAGAAGAAGAGGCTAAGGTAGCAAGCGCTAAGCAAACTGAGGCACGTAAAGAAAACTGTTGCTTCATAAGATACTCATTGTAAAAGGGGAAAATTGCATCGGGCATTCTACGGATCTGAGTACTTTTGTTCAATGCAAGTAAACGCCATTTACGCACTTTTATCGCATTTTTTACAATTATAGCTACAACTTCGACGCATTTATAAACAACTTTGATAAAACGACGTTAACAAAAGATCTCAATCTTGTTAACGCCATTTTAATTAACTATCACTAACACCTATTGGAAATGCAAAAAGGTTTCACTCAAATTTATAAACAAGCTGTGTTATAGGTTGTGTTTATGTCTATAACCCCCACCCTATTTTAAACAGCGCAGATGTAACCGTGTTTAGCGATGCGCTTTTACATTCGATAAGACGTCGACCATTTGTGCTTGTAACAGGAGGACACCATGTCAACATACAAAGCAATTACACTCGTTAATCGCCCCCATGACAGAAAAATTGGGCCACATTTATTTGAAAGCAAAGAGCTCGAAATTCCCACGCCTAAAGACGGTCAAATTTTGATAAAGCAAACTCACATGTCTTTAGACCCTGCGATGTTAGGTTGGATGAGTGAAGACAGAGAGAGTTATATTCCACCTGTGGAGCTTGGCGATGTAATGCGCTCAAGCGGTGTGGGCGAAGTGGTTGAGTCTAACAACCCTAATTTTTCGGTAGGCGACAAAGTTATGGGAATGACTGGCTGGAGTGAATATGTGCTCAGTGACGGTTCTGGTTTTAACAAACTTCAGCCTGGCATTACTGAGGAAATGGCCCTTTGTGTTTTTGCACTACCAGGCCTAACGGCCACAACAGGTTTATATAATTTTGGCCAGCCCAAAGAAGGTGAGACACTTATTGTTACGGGTGCAGCAGGTTCTGTAGGCTCAATTGTAGGTCAGCTTGCTAAAGCAGACGGGCTGCGTGTAATTGGCGTAGTAGGAAGCGAAGACAAAGCCGATTGGATTGTTAACGAGCTTGGGTTTGATGGCGCTATAAACTACAAAACCGACAATTTAGAAGAAAAGTTAGCCGAACTAACACCAAATAAAATAGACGTCTTCTTTGAAAATACGGGCGGTCCTATTCAGCAGCACATTTTTAACAGAATGAATGCCCATGGCCGAATTGTGGTATGTGGAATGATTGCCGATTACCAGTCTGAAAAGCCGTCACCGGGCCCGAACTGGATCCCGCTGATTAAAAAGCGAATTAACATTCGCGGTTTTGCTATGCCTGATCACTGGGGTGAAATCCCACAACTACTGCAAAAGCTTTCGCCTTATGTTCAACAAGGTAAAATCAAGTACCGTGCACACACTGTGGAAGGCTTAGAGAACGCCGAGAAAGGCCTAAATATGTTATTTGAAGGCAAGAACACCGGCAAGATGATTGTGAAGCTGTAAGCCAATCGTGAAAAAAAAGCGCAGTGTTAGGCTAAGCACTGCGCCTGATTTAATACAAACTGGGCTTTGCCTTTTTCTTTTGCTTCGTAAAGTGCTTTATCTGCTTCGTCAATAAGGCAATCGATTGACATGTTCTCGGCCGACTTGGCAAACACCACACCAATGGAACAACTCATTAAAGGATGCTTTGCATCTTGAGCATGTTCTAATGCGACTTCTGTCCACTTATTCAAGAGTGCATCACAGTGCTTCTCAACTTGTTCTTTCTGAATGTCGCTCAATACAACAATAAACTCTTCGCCACCGTACCGACCTAATATGTCTGTCTCTCGCTTAAAGACCTGCTTCATAATGCGGGCTTGTATTTTTATGGCTTCATCACCCTGCTGATGACCAAAACAGTCGTTATATTTTTTAAAATCATCTAAGTCGAGCATCATCACAGCCATCGACACTTTATGACGCTTACTCAACGCCAACAGTTTTTCACTCTGCTCTCGTAACGCACGCCGATTCAATAAATCAGATAAGGGGTCAAATTTGCTAAGTTTAAGTAGCCTGTCATTGGTTTCTTTTAACATGCGTACGCTGCGATCTAACCGATAACGGGCATAGACACAAATAAACAAAGACCCAGATACAAATGCCATTGAAATTGGAACTCTGTCACCATAAACCGGCGCAACCCACATTAACCCCAAAAAACCCAGAATGTTGATGACGTTGGCTGCTAGCGCTAATTTAAAGGCAATACCCAGCGCAAACACACAGAAGAAAGCATATAAAATTGTGCCCTCGTAGGGGAAAATGAAGCTGTGCTCTTCCCAGCAAACCCATATTAACCAGTAGTTGCTGTAAGAAAGCGCAATAAGTAACCCTGCGAAAATGTAGGCTCGATGCTGAATGAACCTGCGCCAGAAGGAGAGTACAACAACGACGAGTATAATAGGGAATTGAAGAAGTAAGCGATCGAATATGTACAGCTCGTACATGCTGCTTGGTAGTAGCATCAAGTCAGCAGCCATAAAGGCAAGCACAAGTACAGCACCAATGATCAGCGCAATTCTCAGCCGAAGTAGCTCGCGGGGTTTATTGATTTGCACACGCCACCTTAAGCAATAAGTTACTGTTAAAGCATTTATATATTAGCCCATGGTGAAATCACCCACGGGCTCTTACAACTTCAAATTACTGAGGCTGCATCACTTTAACTATTATCAGTGACTTCCTGATTAAGCGCCAGTTTTGACAAACTTTCTTGCAGTGCCTCAACGGTGACAGGTTTGGTAACGATGTCGTCCATCCCCGCTTCCTTAAATGACACGTGACGCTCTTTGAATGCTTCGGCGGTAAGCCCTATAACTGGGATTTTGCTAAGCTCTCCATCAAGCTTTCGAATGCGTTTTGTCGCTTCAATGCCGTCCATCACTGGCATGTGCACATCCATGAAAACAACATCAATACCGCCCTCTTCTACTCGTGCAGCGGCTTTCAGTCCATTATCAACGTGCTCAACATCACATTTCAGCTGCTCTAAGAGTGCCTGTGCTACCACAGCATTAATGGCATTATCTTCAGCCAACAGAACTTTAATACCTTCTGGTAAGCTAGCGCGCTCTGCTTGTCGCGCGGAATCCGAATCGGCCGACGACTCCACCACGCGACGACTCTGCACCTTGGCGGTAACGGTGAAACATGAACCTTCGCCTACTTTGCTCACCACCTTAATATCACCACCTAATATTTGTGCAAGCTGCTTTGCAATAGCAAGACCTAGCCCAGTGCCACCGTATTTACGCGTAATTGATGAATCGGACTGCGTAAACTTATCAAAAATATGCTCGAGTCTGTCTGGCTCAATACCAATACCGGTATCTTTAACCGCAATTACCAAATGGTTCTCGCTCACGGTATCCTGTGAAGGCTGTTTGAGTTTGGCGGAAATAGTCACCGTGCCCTTATGAGTAAACTTAATTGCGTTACTCACCAAGTTAATGATTATCTGGCGTAACTTCGTAATATCACTGGTTACTGCCACCGATTCCATGTTCTTACTTTTGTAAACCAAACGCGTACTATTGGCGCTAGCATTGGTACCCAGTAGCGTAATAAGGTCATTCAGCATTGCGTCAAGATCGAACTCTGTAACGTCAACTTCTGACATACCTGATTCAATTTTTGAGAGATCCAGAACATCGTTGATAACGGTCGCTAGAATAGACGCCGATGATTTCAAATCGCTGGCATACTGATGCTGTTTATCCGACAGTTGCGTATCAAGAAGTAGCGTTGCTAATCCCTGAATACCGTTCAGTGGGGTGCGAATTTCATGACTCATTACTGCAAGAAAATCCGTTTTTGCGCGGTTTGCTTGCTGAGCTTGAGCAACGTATTGCTCTATTTCACCAGACATTGCCTCAACGTCTCGCGCTAAACTACCTAACTCGTCGTTTTGCTGTAAGTCTATACTGACCTTCTTATGGTCAAGGGCAATGCGACTTGCTGCTGATTTTATTTTTTCGATAGGAGAAACAACAAACACCTGTGTGACTCTTCCCATAAGCAAACTGACAATAACGACAGCAAATAGCGTCACTAATGACGTTAGCCACGCAATAGTAGATAGGAAAGATTGCAGTGCGTCAGCAGGCTGTAATACGGTAACTTTCCAATTCCATGGCGCAAATTCCGCACACGCAAATAACACGTCAGCATCGTTAATATTCGACTCACCAAAGGCGACCTTACGACTGGCAATGGTTGCGATTGTCGCATCTTCGACATTAGGAACCACAGTGTGCTCCATCGTACTAAACACCACAGTATCGGCACTCTTGTCACTGATCGCAAAGTGGCGGTCGGTGGCTTGCTGCAACGACTTTAGCTCTTCAAACACTTCCTTTTGATAGGCCTCGCGAAACACAGGCACATTCTCTAGGCCCGACTCAATAAGCAGTTCACGTCTTTCGTCAATGATCTCTAAAACGTTTAATGTAAGCGTCTGAGTGAGGAGCTGATATTCTCTTTCGCGTACTGAATCGTACGCCGTCAAATAAGCCCAATACCCAGTAAGTGCCATACCAATTAATAAAATTGGAATGTAGATAACCAGCAGTTTCGATTTAATCCGCATACTTACTTCTAATTAGGCCTTATTGATACACATGTTTTTTCGACAGCTTCAAGTAGTTTGAAGGAATGGGCAACTGCAGTTTGATTGCTGTAGACACATTTACCGCTACAGTGTACGTATCCATTTTATCAACGGGAATGTCCCTCGCCGATTTTTTCTCAAGAATTAGCTTGGCTTTTCTTGCAGCTGATTTGCCAATACTCGCTGGCTCAGATACTACGCCAAGAAGCGCACCTTCTTTCACAGAGGAAATGCTTTCTGCGAATAAAGGAAGCAGTCCCGTAGCTTCCTTTACCTTTGTTACTAAGCCATTCGATTCCGCGAGCGGCCCAGATGAAAGCCAGTAACCATCCAGCTCGTTTGTTTTTTGCTGCAAGCTGTTGATGATGCTGTCAGTCATTTCAACCAGTCCATCATCGCCTTCTATATACGGTGTACTAACAGCAACAAGATTTATGTTCTCGTAGTCACCATTCAGTGCCAGAAGTTGATTAACCAAGTTACTTGACGATGGGTATGTAGAATGGACTAGACCGATGGTAAAAAGCGATGAGGGCTTAGACGCTCTGAGCACGCCCTCTAACATATCTAGCTTTACCTTTGCGTCTAGCACGTGTGACTCGCCCGTCATGTTGCGTTCACTAACCGCACCAATAGCAGAAACTATTCCTTCTTCAACCGGTGCTGAGACCGCCATAAACAGCTTAGGTACATCAACAAACGCTTCAGACGCATTCAGCGCTCTGGTGGCAAGGGTCGCCACCGATACAATAAGGTCAGGCGCTGGTTTTTTTGCAAGCTCGGTAAGTATCTCCTTAGCACGAACTTCAGAGCCTTCGGCGTTATACGATGTTACGTTAATCTCGTGTTCGGGCATAATCCGCGCAAGTTCCTTTTCGAACTCGGCCCGCGAATCAGCGACAATGGGAACAGGCAGTGTTTCAAGAACAATTAGGTCCAGGGTTTCTTTCGCAAAAGCAGCACTAGCGCCCCACATCAAAGATGATAAAGCTAAAAGAAGGGAAAACCAGACCTTTGTCATGACTGTGAACCTAACACAACTAACTGAAAATACGCACATATAAACGTATCATAAAGTTATTCGAAGGTCATTCATAGTGGAAGTTATAACCAAATATTCAATACTGGGAATAGCTTTCTTAAAACTAAGATGCGATTTCCGCAAATGCGTTAACACTAAACAGGCGCGCTTCTATATCGTAAATCGGCATCGACACGATAATTTCATCAACCTCCGTCGCTTCAACAAACTGAGCTAGCTTGTTTTGCACCGTCTCTTTCGACCCTACCAACGCATACCTCAATACATTCGATAACATTGCTTCGTCAGTCGCCGTACAATATTCGTCAAAGTTAGGCATAGGCTTAGCGAAAGGCCTATTAAGACCACGTCGCATGTTCATAAATTGCTGCTTCACTGACGTGAATAGGAGTTCAGCCTCTTCATCGGTTTCAGCAATCACCACCATTACCCCAGCCATCGCTTTTGGCGCTGATAACTGAGGCGACGGTTTAAACATATTGCGGTACACATGAAGCGCATCGAATAGCGCATCGGGCGCAAAATGCGAGGCGAACGAATATGGCAGCCCCATCTTTGCCGCCACTTGGGCACTGTATAAGCTAGAGCCAAGCAACCACAGGGGGACGTGTGTATTCGCCCCAGGTACTGCAACAATTGGCTGCCCGTCTTGCGGTGTACCCAAGTAGTGCTGAAGTTCTTGAATATCTTCTGGGTAACTGTCCACATCGCTTTGGAAATTACGACGAAGCGCGCGTGCGGTCGCCATATCAGTGCCTGGTGCACGGCCAAGTCCAAGCTCTATGCGATTGGGAAATAATTCAGCCAAGGTGCCAAACTGTTCAGCAATGACCAAAGGTGCATGGTTAGGCAGCATAATACCGCCCGCACCAACTTTAATGGTAGCGGTGGCGTTAGCAATGTGCGTTAACACTACTGAGGTGGCAGAACTGGCAACACCACGCATGCCGTGATGCTCGGCTAACCACACACGTTCATAGCCACAGCGCTCAGCTTCCACAGCCATCAACTTCGAATTGTTTAACGCGTCTTTTACGCCAAACCCTTCAGATATTGGCGCTAAATCTAGCAGTGAGTATGGGATAGCCATGTTGCCTCGCAATGTTGAAACTTGGTATGACTTATACGTATGACCTTACTCCTCGTTTTACAACTGCCTTACCTGACAAAGTAAGACGGATGGAGAAGGTTTATCGATAAAGTGAGAGTGGTGGAAAGAGAAGTGAAATAATAGTGAGTCATGGGCTTGCAGGAAAGCCACTTAATTAGCAGCCAATAATCGCCTATTGAAAACAAAAAAGCCTGCGCTTTTGTCAGTCGCAGGCTTTGTTTGTGAGCACGAATAAGTGCTTCAGCAGTGCGCTTTATTCCACCGTAACCGACTTCGCCAAGTTACGCGGCTGGTCAACGTCCGTGCCCTTAATTAGCGCTACGTAGTAGCTCAATAGCTGTAGTGGCAAGGTATAAATGATAGGTGCGATTGGTTCGTCGCAGTGCGGTACGTCGATAACGCGCATGGTTTCATCACCTTCAAACGCCGCATCTTTATCCGCAAATACATACATGATGCCGCCACGGGCACGTACTTCTTCAACGTTCGACTTTAGCTTCTCGAGGAGTTCGTTGTTCGGTGCAACCACAATAACGGGCATTTCGTCATCAATAAGCGCAAGTGGGCCGTGTTTCAATTCCCCAGACGCATACGCTTCCGCATGAATATAAGAAATCTCTTTAAGCTTTAGCGCTCCTTCCATGGCAATAGGGTATTGATCGCCACGACCTAGGAACAAGCTGTGATTCTTATCTGCAAATTCTTCAGCTAAATCTTCAATGCCACCAGTTATCGCTAAGGTCTCTTCAAGCTTTGCAGGTAGACTATGAAGCGCAGAGACAATAGCTTTGCTGTCAGCGTCTGTCATGCCGTTTTCTTTGCCCAGCGCTAGGGTAAGCATTAAGAACGCAGTGAGCTGAGTAGTGAAGGCTTTGGTAGACGCTACGCCAATTTCCGCGCCAGCGCGGGTCATAAATGCAAGGTCTGACTCGCGTACCAATGACGAACCCTGAACGTTACAGATAGTCAGACTAGACATATAGCCAAGCTCTTTGGCTAAGCGAAGGGCAGCTAACGTATCGGCTGTTTCACCCGATTGAGAGATGGTGATGAGCAGGCTGTTCGGGTGAACCACTGACTTGCGGTAACGAAACTCTGATGCAATTTCTACGTTGCACGACACATTTGCATATTGTTCCAGCCAGTAGCGCGCCGTCATACCCGCATGGTAGCTGGTACCACAGGCAATAATTTGTACATGCTGTACTTTTTTGAATATCTCGTCAGCACCTTTACCAAATATGTCTGCGGTAAGTCCGTTTTCGTCAATACGATCTTTAAGCGCATTACGCACAACGGTTGGCTGCTCGTGAATTTCCTTGAGCATGTAGTGGCGGTAACCCGCTTTGTCACCCGCGTCGTGCTCGATATTCGACTCAATCACTTCTCGTTCAACGGCATTGCCGTCTTTATCGAAGATTTTAACATCGCGACGAGTAATCTCTGCCACATCGCCTTCTTCTAAAAAGATAAAGCGGCGTGTCACTGGCAATAATGCCATTTGATCTGACGCAATGAAGTTCTCGCCAAGGCCTAAACCAATTACAAGCGGGCTGCCCGAACGTGCAACGACCACGCGGCTTGGGTCTTCTTTATCCATGATAACGGTGCCATACGCACCGTGGAAGGTTTTAACGGCACTTTGCACAGCGTCTAGTAAAGTCTTACCTGACTTAAGCTCTTCGTGTACGGTGTGAGCAATAGTTTCTGTGTCGGTGTCGCTGGTAAAGGTATAGCCCTGCTCTTTTAGCTGTGCTTTTAAGTTAACGTAGTTTTCAATAATGCCGTTGTGCACTACAGCAACACGATCAGTTGAGAAATGAGGGTGTGCGTTCGCTTCTGTCACCCCACCGTGCGTTGCCCAACGGGTATGGGCAATACCTGTCGTGCCAAGTGCTTCGCCTTCTGCCACCGCATCAGCAAGCTCTTGTACTTTGCCTGTACGGCGAATACGTGTAAGCGTGCCGTCGCCTTGCAATAGCGCCACTCCAGCTGAATCATAGCCGCGATACTCCAGCCTTTTTAAACCTTCTAATAGGATTTCAACCACGTTACGCTCAGCTACAGCGCCAACTATTCCACACATAATTATTCTCCACTCGGCGCTGCAATAAGTACTGTCACGCCCTGATTTTCAATATTAAGTTTGTCTTGTTCACAAATGCCTTCATCAGTGATCAAAACAGAAATGTTTTTCCAGCTTAGCTCTAGGTTAGGCATTTTATGCGTTAATTTCTTTGAGCTGGCTACTATAACCACCTTACTCGCCGCCACAGCCATGGCGCGGGTTACACCAATAAGCTCGTTAAAGGTGGTGGTGCCTCTGTTGACATCTATGCCCGCGGCACCAATAAACGCAATGTCAAAACTATAGGCACTAACCAACTGTTCAGCCATAGCGCCTTGAAACGACTGTGATTGGGCATCCCATGTGCCCCCTACCATTAACACCGTCGGCTCTTTTTCACTTTGAGTAAGGTAATTGGCGGTTGATAACGTGTTGGTCATTACCACTAAATCATCGATATGGGATAAATGGGGCAAGATGGATGCGGTGGTAGACCCGCAGTCTATAACGAGCTTATTGCCTGGTTTAACCAAGCTCGCTGCAAGTTGGCCTATAGCGTTAATTGCTGGGCTAGTAGTTGAATTCGTGGAAGGGTCATTGGTAATAAATTGAGATGGCCCAGCATTTGAGTTGGTAGATGATGGTACAGGCACTGCGCCACCAAACTGTCGAATCAGTAAACCTTGCTGCGAAAGGGCTGCGAGATCTTTTCTAATGGTGACTTCAGACGTAGCAAAACGCACAGCCAAATCTTCAACTTGTGATTGACCATGCTCTTTCACCCACGCCACTATCTGCTGGCGGCGCTGTTCAACTGATTTACTACTTTTCAATATAACCTCATGCTCTTGCTGCCTTCTCGCTAAACCTTCCTGTACGCGTTGTTCCAATTGAGAACAAGCCATGAAAAGTCTGCAAAACAGTCCGCAAACACATCTTCAACATTCAACCATAACTTTCAAAACGAAAGCCATTAGTTTTAAAGTGAAAGTATCGTAAGTTAAATTGAAACGACGATCAAGGTAATTGTTTAATTAAACGCCAGCGATTTCTTTTGAGCACTCGCTTTTATGGCTAGCTCAATGACTTTGATAACAGGTACGACCGTACTTGCGTCAGCCGGCGAGAATTTACCGTCTTCAATAGCGTGAGCAAGGCGATTGAAAAACGTGAGATATTCACCCTTCAATGTTGTCACCGTCTCTTCAACTAGCTGGCCGCTTTCATTGACCACAGCTAGCACGCCATGCTCGTTATCTTTTGTAATCGCCCAGTGTTCATCATCAAAGGATAGCTCTCCACGCAATTGATCTTCTTGCGGATCTAAATAGAACTTTCGAAAGCTGCCTTTTGTGCCTTGCAAGTCGTAGCGCAATGTTGCTCCTCCCTGAAAGGCTGAACTACCTAGTTTTACAACTTTATCAACATAGTGAAGAGTTACATCGAACGTGTCGTCTGACTGCCCATTTTCACGCAAGGCCTGTATGTTTGCCGACACTTCTTCCGGCTCGCCGAAAAGCTGTAGCGCTTGGTCGATTAAGTGGGGACCCAAATCCCAGAAGATACCGCTTCCTGGCCCTGCATTTTCACGCCACCTGTCTCGTGGTACCGGGCGAAATCGATCGAAGCGGCTTTCCAAACGTTTAATGTCGCCAAGTTTTCCATCGTGAATTAGCTGCTTAATCGTAAGAAAATCGCCATCAAAACGTCTGTTGTGATAAACACAAAGCTGTTTATTTTGAGAATGTGCAAGCTCTACTAAAGCTTCTGCTTCTTCACTATCTAATGTAAATGGCTTTTCTACCAATACGTGACAACTGTGCTCTAATGCCAGTTTCGCCTGTGGCCCATGAAGGTGATTTGGGGTTGTAATAACCACCAAGTCTACATCGTGAATTTTAAGCGCTTCTTCCAACGAGCCATACACTTCAGCATGGGGTAAAACTGCGTTAACCACATCAGGTTTTGAAGAGATAACCACATCGACAGAGAACTGCGGTAGATAATTTAGAAATGGCAAATGAAAGGTTGTGGCGGAAAATCCAAAGCCAACCAGAAGGGTAGATATCATCGCATATCCTTATTTAAAAAGAATTAAGAGGTAAGTAAACACACACTATCAGTAATGATAGATAGGGGAAACCTTAGATAGTTCATTATTTAGAAGACAGATAGCTGAATGAGTTGCGTTTACAGCGACACAGTAGGCGTTAATTTAAACCCTCTGATTTTGTCATCTTTCTGACTGGGCGATATTTTGATGGGACTGAAGAAGAAACTGGGCTAGCTAATCACTATTTGTGTTTGCCAGCCCTATCTCATCATATAACCCGTTAGCGAGCTTTAATTAGGGTACGTCTTTATTTTTTGGTCGGGCGCGGCCAATTTGGAATATTGCGCTGCTTACCGCGGGCAACGGCTAGCGCGTCTTCGTCTACGGTTGACGTGATCACGGAACCAGCACCTACCGTAGCCCCTTTGCCAATGTTTACAGGCGCGACAAGCGACGAGTTTGAGCCGATAAAGGCGTTTTCGCCGATGACGGTTTTGGACTTGTTCACACCGTCGTAGTTACAGGTAATTGTGCCTGCGCCAATGTTCGCTTTGGCACCCACTTCTGCATCGCCTAGGTAGGTTAAGTGATTTGCTTTGGCGCCCTCGCCTAAAATAGCCTTCTTCATTTCCACGAAGTTACCCACTTTGGCATTTTTCTGCATTACTGCACCAGGGCGTAGTCGAGCGAAAGGCCCGACCGTACAGGCTTCACCCACACTGGCTTCTTCAACAATAGAATTAGCTTCAATTACAGCGTTATCGGCAATAGTACAGTTTCGCAGAATACAGTTAGCGCCAATGTTGACGTTGCTACCAAGTGTCACCTTACCTTCAACAATAACGTTAACGTCGATAATTACGTCATTACCGGTTTCAAGCTGGCCGCGTAAGTCAAAACGAGCAGGATCCAGCAAGGTTACGCCATTGGTCATTAGCTCTTTGGCTTGGCGACGCTGAAGCGCGCGTTCTAGGTTAGCTAACTGCAAACGATTATTAACGCCTTCCACTTCTACCGCAGACTGTGGCTGTGCTGACTGAATTCGCTTGCCTTCGGCCGCTGCCATGGCAATAACGTCGGTAAGATAATACTCGCCTTGCGCGTTATCATTGCTTAACTCACCCAACCAGCGCTTAAGATCAGCGCCAGACATCATCATCATGCCAGTGTTAATTTCTTTGATTTCACGCTGAGCATCAGTGGCGTCTTTGTGCTCGACTATCGCGGTAATATTGTCATTTTCGCGAATAATGCGGCCCATACCTGTGGGGTCGTCTAAATTTACAGTGAGCAGTGCTAAATCACAGCTTTCCTTTGCTGCTTTTAATGCACTTAGTGTTTCTTCGCGAATAAGTGGTGCGTCGCCAACAAGTACAAGCACGTCTTCATCATCTTTAATGTGGGGTGCAGCTTGTTGAACAGCGTGGCCTGTACCTAACTGTTCGGCCTGTAAGCACCAGTTTAGATTGTCTTCAACAACCGTTGCCTTTAGCTGGTCGCCGCCATGGCCGTAGACCAAATGAATATTGTCAGCACCCAGTGATTTTACTGTGTTGATAATGCGCTGCACCATAGGCACACCAGCTACTTTGTGTAATACCTTCGGTAACGACGATTTCATACGGGTACCTTTACCCGCTGCTAATACAACCACTGAGAAAGCCATATAATTCCTTTATTTCGCAAAGAGAATGAAAATCGGAGTATAGTGTAACCAAGGCCCAACAATATGTCAGCGATTGATTCACTTTGAGGTCTGACCGGACGACTTCACATTGCGCTTTTGCTCTTCGTTATTTAGTCTAAGTTAAAAGAAACCGCCTAGTAGTTCATTATTGCAACAGGTATACTCAACACTTAGGTTAGGTTCAGTCAGGCAAGGGAGCATGCGCAGTCTGTGAACACATTTCGTACACTACATAGAAGTATTCTGGTGTTATTTGCGGTAGTGGTTATCGCTATTGTGACACTGGTTCATTTCAGTATTTCAAAAATCGTTGCCGAACAAAGTCGCGCACAGCAGCAGTCACTGTCGCCTGCAATATCGCTTATCGTCGAGCAACTTCTTAAGCCTCTACATATTTCTGAAGCATTAGGGCATTCCACTGAGTTGGTAGACTTGATGGATGGAGAAACAATTGATCAAGATGCTGTTTTTAAGACATTGGATCGCCTTGAAAATGAGTTTGGTTTATCTTTCTTTATCGCCAGCGAGGCAGACAGAAAGCAATATAATTCTGACGGCAGTATTATCAACCTTATCGAAGGTGAAGTAAGCTGGTACTTCAAATATCGCGATTATCCCGCTGATGCCGTTGCCGATATTGGTAAATGGGAAGACACACACTTTTATATTGATATTAAAATTCACGACAAAAATGGCCGCTTTTTAGGTTTTTTCGGTGTAGGAAAAAGCCTGCGCAGCTTTATCGAAGTGTTCGATACCTACAAACAAGAATACGGCTATGACTTCTTATTCGTGGATAGTGAAGGCGATATTATGTTGTCTTCAGATCCAAGTCTTATCGCCTCTTACTCAGAATTCACCAACTTGTCCGAGTTGCCTTGGTACGCGAGTTTGCCAGTGACAATTCAAAGCGAGCAGGCGCTGAATAACAAGCTGGTCACTATTGACCAAAAAGACTTTCTGATTGCGGAAGTTAAGCTGAATCAATTTGGTTGGACTGTGTTTCTTTTAAGTCCGCTTGAAGACCGCCAAGCAGAGATTTCTCAAGCGTTTATTTTTAGCGTGGTAACGCTGCTGGTTGTTGTCTTCTCGCTGTTCTTACTTATCTACAATCTACTGTACTATTTCAGAAAAGATATGCAGCCAGACTTGGTGGTACGTCACAGCAACCGACTTCCTGAAAAAGATAACTTGCAGCTTATTTATAAAACGCTGTTAGCCGAGCACAAATCACTCAGCGTAATGTTGCTAAGCGTTGACGAATTTTCAGATATTGTAGACGCCCACGGCCGTAATGCGGGAGATGACATTCTTGATAAAGTGGTCTCTTACTTAGCTGAACATATGCGCGACCAGGATATATTGGGTAGATGGAGTAGCGCAGAGTTTATAATCTTGTTGCCACACACGGGCCCCCATGTAGCCTTTGATATAGCGCAAAACCTTCGACATGGCATAGCTACGCTTTCACCATTGCAAGAGTTACCGGAAATTGTGATTACCGCTTCTATTGGTATTTCTTACACTGCGTCACCGCGCGCTATGCACGAAGTAACAGCGCACGCGGAAGACGCGCTTTATCAAGCCAAGCGCGACGGCAGCAATTTAGTAAGAATGCAGCTGATTGACTAGCCCTAGTTCAAGCTAATCTAAGCAGGTTTAATTTTGAGGCGTTTTCTTTTGAGAACGCCTGTGGTTAACGCCACACCGAATAAAATCATTAAACCACCCACAATGGTTTGAATCGATAAGTGCTCTTGCAAGAACAGTACACCCCAAATAATGCCAAATAGTGGTACTAAGTAAGCTACGGTAATGGCTTTGGCTGGGCCGATGTCAGCTATGAGTTTGAAATACAAGATATACGCTATGCCCGTGCCACCGACAGCCAGCGCTACCGCGTTAACCCACGCATTTACGCTTGGCATAGTGGCGGGCAGAGTTGCAAGGGCGAAAGGTGCCAGCATTACGCTTGCCATGGCCTGACTACCTGTTGCAACAACTAAAGGTTTAACCCCTTGTAGCCATTTTTTCATCATACATGCCGCTATGCCGTAGCCAGTGGTGGCCAATAATGCAGTCAAAATAGGAAGAAAACTAATATCGCCCTCGCCGAGCTTTTGCTGACTAATAACGGTTACGCCTACAAAGCCTACAAAAAGCCCCGCTACTGCTGACTTTGTTAGTTTGTCACCTAACCACAGCCAAGCGACAATGGCGCCAAACATAGGAGCCGTGGCATTTAAAATGGCATTCACCCCTGCCTCTAAATGTAGGCTGCTGTAATTAAACAGGACGAAAGGCACCGCAGTGTTAGCCATGCCCACTAGCGCAATGGCCAACCAGTGTCGCTTTATGTCTTTAACCGACCCTCGTATTAACAGCAATGGTAGCAATACCGCTGTAGCAAGCACGGTACGAATGGCTACTAATACATAAATGCCAAATTCTGGTGCGGCAACACGCATGAAAATAAATGAACCGCCCCAGATACCGGCTAACACCAGCAGCGCGATAATGTCTCTTATTGCCATTCTTTTATCACCATTTTCTTATCACCCATTCTTTTATAGCCCCAGCACCCCCTGGGCTCCTTCTAAATTAAGTAAATACTGCTTACGCGGTAAACCACCTGCGTAGCCCGTTAGGGTTTTATTACTTCCGATTATACGATGGCAAGGTACAACAATAGCAATAGGGTTACGACCATTTGCCATACCCACGGCGCGGACAGCTTTTGGGTTGCCAATGGCTTTTGCGATATCTAAATAGCTGGCCGTTTCGCCGTATTTAACTTGCTGCAAGGCATCCCACACCTGGTTCTGAAACGCCGTACCTTTAGGGCAAAGCGGTAGGTCAAACTCGCGTAATGTACCGTCAAAGTATGCCTGTAATTGACTGCACGCTGCTTCGGTGATGGCGTTTTTTTGCGAATGAAAGCCGTTGCTTAGCACGCGTTCTTGCGCTGCAGTTTCTCTGCCTATTCCACCCTGCCTCGCGTTGGCCGTATTACCTGATTCAGCGGCACTCACGAACTCGATAGCCGTTATGCCTTTATCAGAGGCTTCAACTTTAACAAGCCCCTGTATGCTGTTCACGAAATCTGTATATTTCATACTTACGACTCTCTTTACTGATTGCTTAACTGCCACAATTGAAGGGTTAAATAACTGCGCCAAGGTGCCGCTTTTTCGGGCGCTACGGGGTACTGCTGCGCCATTTTACGAACGATTAAATCACCGCCAAGGTAGACGTCAGGATTTCTCTCCCCCCGCATTTTTAAATAGTCGAGCGTCCACGGGCCCACGCCTTTAATGGCGAGTATGTCTTCGTGGCTTGGCATGTTGCCGTTTATGAATAAACGAGCAAAATGACGTACGGCCTCTTTTCTCGCCTGTGGCATACGTAAGAATTCAAGACTGTTTTCGGCCACACTTTCAGGCGAGGGAAAGCTGTAGCGTTCACTCGTTTTAGATTCAAGACCGTTTGACGGGAGCGCATCAGAGACCGTTTCGCCCAGCTGATGTACCAGTAAAGTCACCTGGCCAATAGCCGCTTTTACACTAACTTGCTGGCCTACAATAGCCCGACAGCCACTTTCAAATACGCTCCATGCACTGGGAAGGCGTAGCCCAGGCGTTAACTTGCTCGGCGGTAACCCAGACTGCAATAGGCTTTGTTCAATTAAAATCGGGTCAGCGTGAAGATCTAGTACCTGCTTTATATTTTCAATTATCGTATGAAGACGACCTAAATCAGGCATGTCGATGAGAAGTTTGAATCCGTGGCGCGCCTCGTCGTGAGTAGCTTTAAAAAAGCCTATACTTTCATTGCATGAAAAGTATCGTTCATAGCTCTCGTCCGTTACTCGTTCCATTCCTTCAATAGCGCGAGTTGCCAAGAAATCTCGTACATAGGGCCAATTGTAAGGCGGCCGATAAGAAAGAAATAAAGAGATAGCCTTTTGTTGAACCGGCTCTTTTTTTCTAAGCTGGGTAGGAGACGTAGCGCAATATTGCTCTATGGCCCGCTGCAGTTGTCTCAGTGATTGATAGCCTGCCGTAATTGCGATATCTGTCATAGATAAATGAGTTTGTTGAATAAGCTGCTTTGCAAACAAAGTGCGCTGCATATTTTGAAACTGCTTAGGCGGTATGCCCACAGCATTGACGACCAACTTATTTAGGTACCGCTCACTAATACCCAACCGCATAG
The DNA here is from genome assembly GCF_013113925.1 of Alteromonas sp. 07-89-2. Classification (NCBI taxonomy): domain Bacteria; kingdom Pseudomonadati; phylum Pseudomonadota; class Gammaproteobacteria; order Alteromonadales; family Alteromonadaceae; genus Alteromonas; species Alteromonas sp. 07-89-2. The sequence goes on from NZ_VTYM01000003.1 coordinate 203,127, forward strand.
CAATATCCGCAACGCGCTCAATGGGAATAACAGATAGCAGCGACAACGCTCGGTTAATCGTTGCACCCACGCCTTTCCACGCCGCTGAACGAGGTGCACTGTCTGGTCTGCAGCGAAAACATGGACGATAACCATGTGCCATTGCCTGTGTGGCGTGTTGAAAGTAAGTCACATTCTCTTCTTTAGGAAGTCGCGCTGGACAGATTGGCCTACAGAAAATACCGGTTGTTTTTACCGCCACAAAAAATCGTCCGTCAAAGCGAGGATCTCTGCTAAGTCTTGCTTTTGAAAGCACTGACTCAGCAGTTGTTGAGTTTTCTGAAGCCCCCATGTCTGAGACAAAAAGATTGTCTGGCATTAGAATGCGCTTCCCACCTGTCGTTTATCACCTTTATCTAGTGTATCGTGCATTGGCCCTGTTGGTGCGACAAAATCAGAACTCAATAATTACAAACCTTGCTAGTCGAACTTTTCTTCCTTTCTTGCATATTCTTACAACGGTTCGCTTACCGCTAGAATAAATCAAATCATTGAAGAGATAGTGAGCATAATTAGCGACATTTGATCATTGGAGCAGCTAAACGCATAATAATGCGATAATAATAATGAGCGCCTGATGGATGTATCAGAAAACCACAGGCTTAACGAGCTGACTGTATGCTGAACTCTTTGCGCACCTTCAAGCTGCGCCTGTCTAAAATTTGGCTGATAGCGATGCTAATGGTCATTACACAAAGCGCTTTTGCGGATTGGCTTGATGACTATGCTAGTTACGTTCAAAAGGAAGCCTCAAAATACAACGTGCCTGGTTATGCGTTTGTGTTTTATGAACAGGGCAAAGCGCCAAGGGTTTACGTATATGGAAGTACCCGCAAACGCGGCGGAGAGAAAGTTACAGAGAACACAGTATTCAGGCTAGCTTCTGTATCAAAAACCTTTACTGCGTTGTTGTCAGCTAAACTTGTAGAAAAAAACCAGCTTAGCTGGGAAACACCGATAACCACCTTATTACCCGACATTCCTTTTAAAGGCAAAGGAATGAATGCGCTGCAACTGCAACATATCGTTGGCCAATCTAGTGGCTTTATGCCCAACGCTTACGACAACCTTATTGAAGCTGACTACTCGCTGGAGCGCGTGCTTAAATCCCTGGGCGAGCTTGAACCACTGTGTGCGCCGGGTGAATGCTATACCTATCAAAATGCACTCTTTGGTGCGCTGGAATACTACTTCAGTAACAATAATACCTCTTACTCACGACAGCTTCAGGCCAATCTGTTTGCACCACTAGGCATGAAAACAGCCAGTGTTGGAAAAGGCGGATTGTTTGCATCAGAATCATGGGCTCAACCTCATATTGCTATCGCCAGAAATAAATGGCGCGAGGGAAAGGTAGAAAGCAACTACTATCGGTTCTCTCCAGCTGCTGGCGTTAACGCTAGCATTTCAGATATGACGATTTATCTGCAAGCGCTGCTAGGCGAGTTCCCCACGGTCATATCCGATGAAATGGTGGACTATGTCACTACAGAGCGCGTGAAAACGAAGCGCGAAACCTACCGCAGAGGTTGGCGCGGCATGATTGACGATGCTCACTATGGTTTGGGTTGGCGTATTTACGACTTAAATGGATTACAGCTTAACTATCATGGGGGTTGGGTAAAAGGCTATCGTGCTGACGTGGCGTTTTTGCCTGAACACAAAGTTGGCTATGTGATGCTGATGAATGCAGAGTCGAATATGATTAATTCAACGACAGCCGAGTTTTGGAAGCGTTACTTGAAAAAAGCCGACGCAGATAAGTAATATCGGCATCGGCTTTTCGGTACTTTCATTCAGATATTAAACGCTACTGTTTTAGATAGGTATAACCTGCCAAACAGTTTTCGTAAAAATCAGTCCAGCGAACCCCTTCACGAGGGTTCAATTTTCCGTCCCACACTTGCTTGTCTATCATGCGTTTTACGTCTGATGCCATTGCGCGCGGGTTATACTGCATAACGTTAAGTACATCTTCTACCGATGAACCCTTCACCACTTCTTCAATGTAAAAGTCTTCAGGATCGTCGTCATAGCTGTAAATATGTACTTCATTTAGGCGACCAAACAAGTTGTGCATGTCGCCCATAACGTCTTGATAAGCGCCCGTTAAGAACAAACCAATGTAGTACGGCTCATCTTTCTTAAGTGGGTGCATTGGCAGTACGTCAGTAATTTCACGGCCAATAGTGAACTGATCAATTTTACCGTCGCTATCACAGGTAATATCCACTAGCGAGCAATTGACCGTTGGCTCTTCATTCATACGAATAAGAGGCACTACCGGCAGCAGCTGGTCGATGGCCCATGTATCAGCAGCTGACTGGAATACAGAGAAGTTACAAAGGTACTGAGACGACAAACTGTAATCTAGCTCTTGAAGCTCTTCTGGAACATATTCTTCGTTGCGATACCACTGCTGTAAGCGACCCATAATTTGCCAGTACAGCGTTTCTATTTTGCCCAGCTCTTCAAGTGACAACACGCGTAATTTAAATGCATCAAGCGCTTGCTCTTTATACTGCGACGCATCGTTGTAAATTTCATGCATGTTCGTTTGTTCATCAAACGTGTCTGCAAGTTCGCGCATATTCTTAAGGAAGAAGTGTTCACCCGCTTTTGCTGATGTATCCATTTGCGACGCATTCGACTTAATTTCGCCCACAATTTCCGTGATAACACAGCTGTGATGCGCAGTGATTGCACGTCCACTTTCACTAACCAGATGCGGATGCGGTACGCCTTCAAGGTCGCACATTTCCTTCATGCCATAGACAACGTCAGCAACATACTCTTGCATGCTGTAGTTACGCGACGATTCATTAGTTGAATTACTGCCGTCGTAATCGATACCAAGGCCGCCACCTACATCAACATAATCTAGCTCGAAGCCCATTTTGTGAAGGTCTGCGTAAATACGCGCGCCTTCGGTTACCGCTTCTTTAACCGCACGAATGTCTGTTAATTGGCTACCAATATGGAAATGCAGCAGCTTTAAGCAGTGCGCCATGCCTTGCTCTTCAAGGTAGCGGGCTGCGTTAATGATCTCAGTAATGGTTAAACCAAATTTCGCACGTTCACCACCAGAGCTTTCCCACTTACCACGACCTTTCACCGTCATTTTTGAGCGCACACCAATGATAGGATCGATATCCAGCTCTTTGGCTATTTTTACCAGAAGAAGAAGCTCGGTGTATTTTTCAACTACTACCACAACGCGGCGACCCAGCTTTCTTCCTAACAGCGCAAGACGCATAACTTCGTCGTCTTTATAACCATTTAGGATAGTCAGAGACTCTTCGTTAGTATTCATGGCAAGCACAGTCAGAAGCTCGGCTTTTGACCCCGCTTCTAAGCCATAGTTAAATGGCTTGCCCGCATCGACAATTTCCTCAACGACTTCGCGCATTTGGTTTACTTTTACCGGATACACACCTTGGTACTGGCCTTGGTATTCGGCTTCTTCGATGGAGCTTCTAAATGCTTTGTTCAAGCCTGCAACTTGCGAGCGCAGAATATCGTGGAAGCGCACAACAACAGGAAACTGTACGCCTTCTTTGCGGATATCTTCAATTACCGAATTAAAGTCGATTCGAATGCTAGGATCTTCAGGAACAGGGGTAATATGGACGTTGCCGTTTTCACCAATTTGAAAATAGCCGCCACCCCATTGAGACACGCCATAGACGCGCTCCGCTTCTTCGATGCTCCAATCTGACAATTTATTCACCTATTTGTAAGTGGGCTAGGCCAATACCTAGCATAGAAAGTGCGAAAATAAGCAGCGTATTATAGTCAACGTAAGACTGAACGCGATAGTTGTTGCGATATAAAATATCTATTGTCGCGACGAATTTTGTTTATCGAACGCGGGCTTTTTTAGCCTATCCAAGTTCGAACATAATCTATAACAACGTTATCTGTTTTTTCTTCACAATGGGTTATAAACTCTGAGATGCTTTGAGTACGTTCAAGTTCAAATCCCAGTTTAATTGATGGCGCGCTAAAAAACTTCTCTGCAATGTGATCAGCATCTGTTGCTTCATCTTCCAGCCATGTCTCGCTGAGCTGACTTCGCCTATCTAACTTAATGGGCGCTTTTATTTGATTGAAGGTATCAGAATTGGGGATTTGCCAACTACGCATGTCTACAAATAAGTGAAAGGGTCTGCCTTTACGGGTTTTCAAGCAATCAGAAAGCTTAGCAAGGTACTGAATGTTCGTGGACATATCCCACTTACCGCGAAGCGTGACCAAAATACAATTTCTAAACGGCTCAATATGAAAAGGGGTCGTAGACATTTACTCGTACATCTCTATGCGACTATATGAATAGCTAACTCAACATCTATAGCATTCACATACTAGAGCTGATAAGCATCAACTACAACTATAGTTGAGTACTTTATAATTAAGTTTAATACCCAATAAAAAGGCCTGTGTTTAAACAGGCCTTTATAGAAGATGTAACAAAGAGATACGCTGTATTAGTCGTCTCCGAACTCGCGAATAATGCTGTTAATGGTGTCTTTAGCGTCACCCAGAACCATGCGCGTGTTGTCTTTGAAAAACAGCGGGTTGTCTACACCGGCAAAACCGGCATTCGCAGAACGCTTAAGTACAAAGACCGTTTTCGCACGGTGTGCTTCGATAACTGGCATTCCGTAAATAGGGCTGCCTTTCATCTCTTTGGCTGCTGGGTTAACTACATCGTTTGCACCGATAACAATAACCACGTCATAGTTTTCCATACGAGGGTTAACGTCATCCATCTCGTATAGTTGATCATAAGGCACGTCAGCTTCTGCCAATAACACGTTCATGTGGCCCGGCATACGCCCCGCTACAGCGTGAATGGCGTAGTCAACCGTACAGCCATTTTCCTCTAGCAACGACTGAAGTTCACGTACCGCGTGCTGCGCTTGCGCAACCGCCATACCATAACCAGGCACCACCAGTACTGCTTGCGCTGCTTCTAATACATAAAATGCATCTTGCGCCGACAGTACTTTAATCTCGCCTTCTATTTTTTCGCCGGCCTCGACTGGCTTGGCAAAGCCAGATAACAGCACATTCATCAATGAACGGTTCATGGCCTTACACATAATATTGGTAAGAATTAAGCCTGAAGCGCCTACTAGTAAACCGGTAACAATCAATATTGTGTTGCCTGTAGCAAGACCTGCCGCCGACGCTGCTACACCTGAGTAGCTATTTAAAAGCGCAATAACCACCGGCATATCTGCACCACCAATTGAAATGGTAGCCCACAAGCCGAAGCTTAGTGACAACGCAATAGCACAGTAAATCCAAAGTGGGTTGCTTGGGTCGGTAGTAAAGAAATAACCAATCACCACCATGCCAATTAGATGCAAGATGCTTAGCTCGCGAAGCCCTGTGAAAATAACGGCTTTAGAGCTCATTTTTCCTGACAACTTACCCCAGGCTACCACCGAGCCAGAGAACGTAATGCCCCCAACTAAAATTGTGAAAAACAGGGTAATAAAAGTAAACGCACTTTCAGTTTTAAGAGTAATTAGGCTCATTCCGGCTAATGTTGCCCAACCCAGAAGCAATGACGCTGCGCCACCAAAGCCATTAAATAACGACACCATTTCTGGCATTGCCGTCATTTCAACGGTCTTAGCTTTCCACGCACCAAAGGCGCCACCAATAACAAAACCTAGCAGGATGTAATGATAGCTAATAATCTGCTGGTCAAGCAGGGTGACGACGACAGCAACCAGCATACCAATGGCAGAAATAAAGTTACCTTTTTTCGCGGTATCTGGATGGCTAAGTAACTTAAGTCCTAGTATAAATAGTGCCGCAGCTACTACGTACGCAAGGTTTATTACGGTTACGATATCACTCACTTGCGTACTCCTTATTTATCTTTTTTCTTGAACATGCCAAGCATGCGATCGGTAACAAGATAACCACCCACCACGTTGATGCTGGCCAGCGCCACCGCTGCGGTACCAAGAATGGTCGTTAGCAAATTGTTGTCGCTACCCGAGGCTACCAATGCTCCCACTAACGTAATACCCGATATCGCGTTAGAGCCTGACATTAAGGGTGTATGTAAGGTTGCTGGGACTTTTCGAATTAACTCAAAACCCAAAAAAGCAGCCAGTAGCACGATGAAAAGTAGGTAAATGATTTCCATGATTAGGCTCCTTTGTATGCGTTGTTAAGCATGTCGTTGGTGATGCTACCGTCGTGGGTAATAACACAGCCGGCCAGAATGTCGTCTTCTAAATTCAGCCCAAAGGTTTTGGTTTCATCGTCAAAGAACTCATCCACAAGGTTATAGATGTTATTGGCGTACATGTCGGTGGCGGCTTTAGCCACATACTGGCTCCAGTTACCATTACCAATTACCTTTACACCGTTAACTTCAACGGTTTCGCCAGCAACCGAACCTTCAACATTACCACCTGATGTTGCGGCCATATCTACAACCACACTGCCCGGTTTCATGAGTGCTAATGTATCTTTTGAGATAAGCACTGGTGGTTTGCGACCAAATAACTGCGCTGTCGTAATAACAATGTCAGAGTCGGCAATCGCGTCGCGTTGCGCTTCTTGCTGCTTCGCTTTTTGTTCATCGGTCAGTTCTTTTGCATAACCGTCCTTCGTTTGGCCTGTTTCCCCAATGTCGATCTTAAGGAATTTGCCACCTAGGGATTCTACTTGCTCAGCCACCACAGGGCGGGTGTCATAAGCAAGTACGTTTGCGCCTAAGCGTTTCGCGGTTGCTATAGCTTGAAGACCCGCTACGCCAGCTCCAATAATAAATACCTTTGCTGGTTTTATTGTTCCTGACGGTGTCATCATCATAGGTAATATTGATGGCAACTGATTCGCCGCCTGCATCACCATTACGTAACCCGCAAGACTCGCTTGCGAGCTCAATGCGTCCATTTTTTGTGCACGAGAAGAACGAGGGATCATCTCTACAGAAATAGCGGTTAGCCCCTTTTCTGCAATAGACTCAACAAGCGATTGCTGAAAGAAAGGGTCGAGATGGCCTACCACAATGGCCCCTTTTTTCATCAACGCTAGCTGTGCATCGGTGGGTTTGTTCACCGCCACGAGCATATCTGCTGTTGATAATGCATCATTCACATCATCGATGACAGTTACGCCTACATCTTTGTATTCTTTATCTGAATACCCTGAGTGTACGCCCGCCCCCGCTTCTAGCAGCAAGGTCGCCCCTTTTTTCACCAGACGCTGTGCACTACTAGGTGTAGCCGCACATCGCTTCTCCACATTATTTAGCGGATCTGGCGCTTTTGACTCATTTAATATTATGATTTTCACACGCTTCTCCTCACATTCCGGCTATCCGAGAATGACACCCTTTAAACAGTACTAAGCCATTTTATTCACTTATGCCTAGCATTCTCTAGCAAAATCAAAAACAGAACAGGCAATTTCTGTATTTATTTTGCTTCGAATAGCCCCCCTTATTCCGCTTATTTTTCAAGCGAAACAGCGGCAAAGCTACGCTATATGGGCATACATCACTAGTATCATTTACTTACGAGTCATAACTAATATTTATATAGAAATGGCATACAGGCGATAAATGAAATAGATAATGAAGCATTTATTCTGTGAATACATCAAGTATTGCGCATTTTTTGAACACACGTAAAGGTGAAATACGCTAATCGAAGTCTAAGAAATAACGCCTTTTAAATAAGGTGATTCAATTAATTTAAAAAATTGTTAAAAAAATTTGGGGGATTTTACAAACCGTGTCGTCTTGATGAATTAACAGCGAAATGCTGTGAGAGAAAGCCAAGTGGGGTGCACACCATAAGGCGCATTAAAATTAACGATTAGGACACACACCATCATGTATAGGAAAACCAAGCTTGCATGCTCAGTGGCAGCAGTTTTAGCGTCGGCTATTTCTGCGAATAGTGCATTTGCCCAAGACGCGCAACCCAATAAAGACGTAGAAGTGATTGAGGTAAGTGGTATCCGCTCATCGGTTGCAAAATCGATGGATGTTAAACGCAGCTCTGCTGGCGTAGTCGACGCCATTAGTGCAGAAGACATCGGTGATTTTCCCGATACCAACTTAGCTGAATCACTACAGCGTATTACCGGCGTATCTATCGACCGTTCAGGCGGTGAAGGCCAGCTAATTACCGTACGTGGTTTTGGACCACAGTTTAACACCGTGTTGGTAAATGGCCGTCAAATGGCGTCTGAAAACGATTCGCGTGCGTTCAGTTTCGACACGATTGCTTCTGAGTTAGTAAGCAGCCTTGATGTGCATAAAACGTCAACGGCCACAATGCAGTCTGGTGGTGTAGGCTCTACCATTAATATTAATACCGCGCGCCCGTTCGCATTAAACGGTTTTAAAATGGCGGGCTCGGTAAAAGGCGTGTACGACGAAAATAGCGAAGAAACTACGCCGCAATTTTCTGGCCTTATTAGCAACACGTTCAATGACGACACCTTCGGTGTATTACTCGCCGTTTCACACCAAGAGCGTGAGACTCGCTTAAACCAGGCTCAGATGGACGGTTGGCTAGAAAACGTTGGCGTGCCAAACCCTGTTACCCAATCAGGCGACGCTTGGACAGGCAATGTATTTTCACCGCGAAACTACGATCACAAAGTGACCTTTGAAGAGCGTACCCGTACAAACGCTAATCTTGTATTCCAATATGCACCTAACGACAAACTGGTTGTAACTGCTGACGCACTGTATTCAGATTTTGACGTAGAGTCTGAAGCAACGTCGTACGGCCACTGGTTTACCGCACCTAACATTCAGGGTGTAGGTGATGACGGCAGCCTGTTTGATGAAAACGGCAATCGCCGCAGCCCAACGGTTGATGCAAACGGTACTATTGTCGATTTATACCAAGAGGTAGGTTTGGCGACAGATATGCACGCCAAAACGTTCGACCGTTTAACTGATACCTATGCCATAGGCCTTAACTTTGATTACCAGTACTCTGATAATCTGAATTTATCGTTTGATTTAAGTCATTCAGAAGCCGAACGCGAAGCCAATAATGGTGGCGGCGATCAGCTTTCACTTATTGGTTATGCCAACCGCGTACGATTCCAAGTAGATGACAACATTTTACCAGTTGCCAGCATGTTCGCTTCGCCTAATGACAATATTTATAGCGGACAACAAGAACTAGATGGCGCGATTGTTACTGGTCCTGACGGCTTCCCTATATACAACCCTGCACTGACACCTGATGGTGTGAGCAATCATCTTGATGAAGCTAACAGCCGAGCTCACGTAATGCTGCGTCGAGGCTGGGCGGTAGAAGATGAAGTGAGCCAGCTGCGCTTTGACGGCGAATACGTAACCGATGGCAGCGGCTTAACTGAAATTCGCTTTGGCGCACAGTACAGCACCGAAACCAAATCACTTACCCGTTGGGACAATGAAGGTGTAGGTATTCACTGTACTTACTGTGGTTACCCAGACTTACCTGAGATCCCAGCAGGCAGCCAATACGTTTTTGACGCAGGCAGCGATTTTCTTTCTGACGTAAGTGGTAGCGGTCGCATGCCCACCTCTTGGCTTGCCCATGATGGCGAAGCCAACTTTGCGTTTTTAGAGTCTTATTATCAAAGCGTAAATGGTGATTCGATTAGTTTTGATGCGGTGCGTCGCAATAACAGCTTTGAAGTTGAAGAAGATATTATCTCTACCTATATGGAATTCGACTTTGAAGGCGAAGTTGCAGACATGTTCTTAAGCGCAACCGCTGGTGTGCGTTATGAAATGACGGATGTGACGGTTAACGGAACGCAAGCGCCAATAACGGGCTTAACGATTCTGGATCAAACCGAAATGCTGGCTGGTTTTGGCGATGCGCAAAGTATTGCCACTGAGTCTGATTACGACGTGCTATTGCCAAACTTCAGCGTACGTTTAGAAATTACCGACGATTTAATTGCGCGCTTTGCGGCGAGTTCAACTATTACTCGCCCTACGCTTAACAGCATGTCGCCGGTAACCGTAATTACGACCACCCGCCAAGGTGGTGATTTAACGTCTACCAGTGGTAACCCTGCACTAGAGCCATTCAAATCGGACAACTTGGACTTGTCGCTTGAGTATTACTATGACGAAGCAAGCTATGCATCGATTGGTTACTTCAGAAAGTTGGTATCGAACTTTATTGTTAATAGCCAAGAAGACAAAACCTTCGAGCTTGCTGACGGCAGCTTGCTAACCGACCCTTCTACAGGCACTAACGCTAGCGCGCCAGATGCGGGTGACGACGTTGCTGTGTTTACCAATACTCTGCCAAATAACGGTGAAGACGCAACGGTAGACGGCTTCGAGCTTGCGCTTCAGCACACTTTCGATAATGGCTTTGGGGTGCTTGCCAACGGAACTATCGTTGACAGTGACGCCGAACTCGATCCATTCGATATTAATCAGGTATTTGCACTAACCGGGTTAAGCGATTCTTACAACTTGGTGGCATTTTATGAAACTGACGATTATCAAATTCGTCTTGCCTATAACTGGCGTGATGAGTTCGTTCAGTCGTTAACACAAGGGCAGGGTGACGGCCCAACCATTGTTGAGTCTTATCAACAGCTTGACATTAGCGGTAGCTACAGCGTGACAGACAATGTAGAAATCTTCTTTGAAGGTATTAACCTTACAGAAGAGTTTGTACATAAACGCGGTCGCTTCTCTAATCACTTGCTGTTGGTTGAAGACAGCGGCAGACGTTGGGCCTTCGGTGTGCGCGGAAACTTTTAGTTTCGCGTAATTGGGGGCGACATTTGTCGGTCCCACATTCGTGGCTACCATTTGGTAGCCACAGTTTTTATTCAGGAAATCAGTATGACAACAGCAACTCCCATAACGCACATTGTAGTAGTTGGTGGCGGTAGCGCAGGGTGGCTAACGGCTGGTCGTATTGCAGCGCAACATCAATGCGCTACCCGCAAAGACATTAAAGTAACCTTAATAGAAAGCCCCAATGTGCCTATTATTGGCGTGGGCGAAGGCACCTGGCCAACCATGCGCTCAACACTAATTGCATTGGGTATTAGCGAAACCACTTTCATCAAAGAATGCGACGCCACATTCAAGCAAGGAGCAAAGTTTGCTAAGTGGACCACTGGTGAAGAGCACGATTTTTACTACCACCCTCTCATGCTGCCCCAAGGGTTTTCGCAAACAAATTTAGGTCCTTACTGGCAGACTGTAGCACCAGAATTAAACGAGTCTTTTTCCCATGCAGTATGTGTTCAGGAAGCTATATGCGAAGCAGGTTGTGCACCTAAAAGCATACGCCACGCAGAGTTTGCAGGCACCGCTAACTATGCTTATCACCTAGATGCAGGAAAATTTACCGCCTTTTTAACCAAACACTGCACGGAAAAACTAGGTGTACACCATGTGCTGGCCGACGTTAACCGCGTCGAAAGCAGCAATAACGGCGATATCAAAGCCCTTCATACCGAGCAAGGGGTAACAGTAGAAGGCGACCTCTTTGTTGACTGTACCGGCTTCAAATCTATGCTGCTCGGCGAACACTTCAAGGTGCCGTTTATTCCCTGTGACGATGTACTTTTTATCGACCGAGCATTAGCAGTACACGTGCCTTATGACACCCCGCAAAGTCCTATTGCATCCCACACTATCTCCACCGCACAAGACGCCGGTTGGATTTGGGATATCGGTTTGCAGTCACGCCGAGGTGTAGGCCACGTCTATTCCAGTAGGCATCAGAGTAAAGATGACGCCTATGCTCGCTTAGACACATACGTTCGCCAAACCAGCACGTTAAACGGCATAGATGGGATAAACGTAAAAGACATTACTATTCAAAGCGGACACAGGCAGCGCTTTTGGCAAAATAACTGCGTGGCTGTTGGGCTAGCGGCGGGCTTTCTAGAGCCTTTAGAAGCCTCAGCGCTTGTACTGGTTGAGCTGTCTGCCTCAATGATTGCCGAACAGTTACCCGCAAACCGAGCCGTGATGGATATTATGGCGAAGCGCTTCAATGACACCTTTTCCTACCGTTGGCAGCGAATTATCGACTTCTTAAAGCTTCATTACATGCTAAGTAAGCGAGAAGACAGCGCATTTTGGCGGGACAATCGCGATAGTCATAGTATTCCAGACTCATTAAAAGAATTACTCGCACTGTGGCAATACCACCCGCCTAGTGACAAAGACTTTACCAGCAACAACGAGGTATTCCCCGCGGCAAGCTATCAGTATGTCCTGTACGGCATGGGGTTTACCTCAGATTTAGGCGCACATCAGCAATGGGTGAACGCCGACTTTGCTAAGCAACAGTTGATGCAGAACAGAAAAGCTCGCGGCATGGCGGTGGAGAAACTGCCTAAACATCGCGAACTTATTAATAAAATTCACCAATTCGGCCTGCAGGCCGTTTAACAGCAAATCAATAAGCAGGACCTACGTATGACTCATATGGTTGCCATTAATAATAAACAGCATGCAGATTTGAAAGTAACCGACGATGCATTGTCACTAAGTGCCAATCAGCACCTTGTTCCTGTGGTGGTCTCTGAGCTAAACAAGCTAGTGGTGCATTATCCCGTGGTGATCACCAAGTTTGACGACTCGGGACAATTTGGCTTATCTGCCTTGTTAGGTTTTGAAGAAAAGGAAAACCTATTTTGGCAGCAAGGTGAATGGAATGCGGTTTATATTCCGGCACAGTTTGAACGCTTGCCTTTTTATGTAGGAACGGAAGCGCAAAGCGCTGACAGCAGTAACCGGGTGCTGTGCATTGATATGGATAACGCTTCAGTAAGCGAAGAAAAAGGCACACCGCTTTTTGATAATACGGGAGAGCCCAGTAACTACCTGTTAGAAAAGCAGCAGATCCTTGCTCAGCTTCTTGACGGTGAAACGCAAAATCAACGTTTTATTGCCGCGCTTCAACAGCATAACCTTATCACACCATTCACCCTAGATATAACCTTTGAAAACGAAAGCAAAACGTTTATAACAGGGCTATATACCATTGATGAAGATAAGCTAGCGGCGCTTAGTGCTGACGCGATTGCTGATTTGCATGCACAACACATGCTGCAAAGCATTTACACGCTCATAGCGTCAAACGCACAAATCTATGCCCTTATCGACAAAAAGAACAAGGCGAATAAAAACGCAGACGCATGGTTTCAAACTACGAATTGATTAAGGTTGGTGAGCAAGCCACACCGATTGTTGTTATCGATGGTTTCATACCAGACTCGCTGAGTTTGGTAGAAACAATTGCGCAACACCACCCATTTACAAAACAAGATGGCGACTTTTATCCTGGGGTGAGAAGTCACCCGCCCCAGGAGTATGTTGAACACCTACATACCTCGCTTCCACTGCTGTTTAGCCAACTTGCTTCGCATAATGGGCTACAAGATTTTGGCGTGGAAAAGCCGCTTCAAATACCCCTAGTGCAACTTTCCATAGCCAATCAAGCGCCGAAAAGTTTATCGCCCATTCAATGTATTCCGCACATCGATACACAAAAGGATAATGAATGGGCATTGGTGCACTATCTGTTTAGCGCTCCTTTGGGCGGTACTGCATTCTATCGACATATTGAAACGGGGTTAGAGCGGGTTAATGCAGCGCAATACGAAGGCTATTTTAAAACCTTAAAACGTCAAGCCACCAGCGTAGGGTTACCACCTAAAGCGTACATAAACGGTGATACCGCCATGTTCACCCAAATCGCCCGTATTGAGCCTATGTTTAATCGCGCCGTGTTGTATCCAGCCAACTTGCTGCACAGCGGCTGTTTACCTAACGATATTTCGGATTTTGTTGATGTGAAAGAAGGCAGGCTAACCGCAAACGCCAGTATCACGTTTAAAGGGTAAAACGCTCAGCCCTAATAATGAGGGCTATGAAAACTTCAGATAGCGATTTGCGATAGCTGCCTTTGGTAGTGCTCGTTACGTTACTGCAATTTTAAGATTGACGACTAATTCATTAGTGAAAATGTAATAGACGCGATTTCATCCGTGCCCGTTACGGTTATTGGTGAAGTCAGGCTATCAAAGGTAAATGGAATTTTCTCATAGCTACGACCACCGTGTTCTCTAGCCACTTCAACGTGAAGTATTAACGACGACGAGTTTGCGCTTTGTCCAAAATCATCCAATCCATCCCACTTTATGTGCAAGGGCGCGTTTTTCTTTGTAGCCCCGGCAAACCCATCGACTAAACCTTCATTTTTCCGACCCACTCTTCGCCACCATGTGCGCAGCTCGCCTAGCCATCTTTCGCTGGTGCCGCGAAGCGCCAAGCTTTTTACTAGCCGGTTCTTTTCGTCGCTTATCCACACGCTTACGTAAGGACCGCGATAATCTGCAATGTCAAATAGCGGTAAGGTGATATCAATTGAGATGGCGTGGCCATTTTTTTCAGCCTTGTTTTTCCCCGACGTGCGAGCCGTATAGGTGTTGCTGGTAAATACCCTGCCATTTTCATCAATTAACTTCAGCGCTAGTGATGGGTTCGCGTTAACCAACTCCATGGCTTGCTGCGCTGTTTTGGTTGCCGAAAAGTGTGCTAACAACATTGCTTCAAATGCGTTATCCGCCACTGATATGGCTTGAAACTTGGCGCTAGGCCAACCGTCACTGTGGCTTAACACGCCTTTTTCTAAAGACGCCAGCTTTGAAGTAGAAAGTACTGGGCGTTGCCACGGCCTGATGTATGCGATGGTGCTTGGATTACTAACAGCGTCCGTTGCGCGGCCATTTTGAATTACAGCCTCTTGCGCCACGGTCCCCTGCCAACTAAAACCTTGGTTCGACGCGTGGGTTTCTAGCCCTTGCGCGCTAATGTGGTAAGAACGAATATTAATTGATGTCAGGTAGTTAGCAATACGATCTACGGCAAGAGAAGCTGTGAACTCGGATAAATCCCACTGGATAGGTGACGCAAATGCCACGCTGTTATCGTTATTAAAATTGACCTCAGCAATGCGCGCCACACGAGCAAGACGTCTCACTTCGCGACGTGAAAGGTCATGCTTACCTTGAACATATTCGGCCCAATAGTCATAAAGCGCACCGTTGCGGCAGCTTATATTACCTTCAGTTCGATTAAACCAATCCTCGCACCGCTTAATGGCACTGTACAGCCACGCCGGAAGTGTACCTTTGTAACGTTGATTAATTTCGCTAAGCGCACTCGTTGCGTTTGATTTATCTAACGTTTGATAGGTGTCTTTAATCAGTAGATCAATATTTTTCCGTTCAATGGCGCTAAGTGTCTGCTCTTCGTACAGGGTTATTTCTATTTTAAGCGTGTGGGAGGTTGCTTCTGGTGATGGTGCAGGAAACACATACAACTCGGCCTTAACAGCATAGCTGGCGGTAAATACCGCCAGATATAAAAGGAAACGCCCAACCATTATTCGCTGACTTGTGCAGTGGTGGTGTCACTTTGCTCCTGCTGACGTGGCGCAGGCGCTGGATCAGCTAACGTTAAGTAGCCATCACCATTAGTGTCGTAGCGATGAAAAGCATTAAACCCAGACACCATGTACTCTGAAAATGTCATTTTGCCATTCTCGTCTGTATCTAGAACTTCAAAGCGAACGTAAGTTTGCTTAATTTGTCCTTCATGGGTTTTCTCAATCTGTGCATCCAGTCTGTCTTCAAACTCAAGTACATATTCTTGCTCTGTGAGTTTGTCGTCACTGTTTTCGTCTGTGCGCTGGAATTGCGCTTTGCGAACGGCGTGAAACTCCTCCTTTGTTACCTTTTCGTCACCGTTCTGTTCGTACAAGGTAACAAAGCCTTCAATATTGTGGCTGGTCGGCATGCGCAACATAGGGCGCTGTACTAGCTCAGGTTTGTCATCTTTTTCCTGTGACGCCGAGCGACGGGGTGCTGGTTCAGGGTCGCCCAGTGCAACTACACCATCATTATCACTGTCCATACGCGAGAAACTTCGCTCACCCACCGCATTGACTTCATCAATAGTAATGAACTCGTCATCGTTGCTGTCAACAGCATGGAAACGTATGTGAGTTTGTTTTACCGATGCTTTTCTGTCTTCAGCTAACCGTTTTTCTACTTTGCCTTCCCACTCATAAACGTATTCACTTTCATCAAGTACACCGTCTTTGTTGGTATCAGACGCATTGAAGCGAGCACGTCTGGCATCAACGAACTCTTCTAATGGAAGTGACTCGTCTTTGTTTAAGTCATAGGTCAATATAATGCCGCTGGCGCTATGTGGTGCAGCTACTGCCGAAGCGCTAATACAAAGCGCAGATACAACGGCTAAACTTACTGTTTTAAACATAATTATCTCCTTGTACCCTCAATGATTAATAGGCTTCGAACGAAAGTGTGGTGGTGTAGCTATAAGTGGACACGTCTGCACCATCAGGCGCGTCGGTACGCAGTCTTACTTGCATCAAATAGACATCTTGTGCTGAAGGAGTAAATAACGCTTGCCCTTTGGCATTTGTCGTTAATTTTTCTACATCAGATTCTTCGGCGAACTGATCTTTTCCTTGGTACACCGAGACTTCATGATCGGTTACAGGCTTACCGTTAAACAGAACTTTGAAATTAAAACTCTCGTTGGCAAACAAACTGTTAGGGTGATTAATTGCCACGATCTCTAAGCCGTCGTTTCTTGGCGCTAACGCCTGTTCACTTGGCCCTTTCTTCGTTATGTACGTTGTTGCAAACGTAACTGATTGAAAGTGCTCTTTTAGTATCGCACCTTCAGGTAGAGGCTTTTCATTACCTCGCATAGAGCCACGCTCACCGTCCTTTTCATACACGCGAAAAATTGCCCCCATGCGTTTTCCGGTTGAAAACTGGTAAGTCCCTTCTTCCTCTAAAGTGTGCTCAAGAACATTACGGGTAGAAAGATCGACAACCTTCTCCACACTCACTAGCTTGCCGCTAGGGGTTACCACTTCAAACGATGCATTCGTAATTGCCGCTTCTGGTACAAAAAATTGTTCTGCAAAAGATGCATCCAGCGTGACTTTACCGCCTCTAACCGGTTCAAACTGAAGCGGTTTTAGGTAAGCCACGTGGGCTAGAGCAGCGCCACTGAAGCAGCTTGCAATAAGCAAGGGTAAACTGATGAGCGTGTGTTTTTTCATGGTTTTTTATTTTCTAGTTGTGTAAAAGTGAAATCATACTATTGCAAATGATAATTGTTATCAATAGTATTACGATCGATTTTTGACGCACGAAGTGTCAAGAAATCACTTTGACAGGCGCGATTTAAGAAAAATAAAAATGATATCAACCGACGCAAACAGGAGGCTTGACGTTGATACGAAATACTAATTATTTGCACTTTTATTAAAAATTGGAAAAGAACAATGAAATTTAAACGCTCAACGGTAGCTATTTCGCTTGGCTGTGCGCTAACACTTCCTGCCCTAGCTCAACAATCAGAATTGGCAGTTACAAAGGCCAAAAGTGAAGAAACCCTGACAACGACTGTCGAAACCGTGCTGGATGCACAAACTCTGTCAAAGCGCTCAATTACAAATATTGAAGATACCGCTCGCTATATCCCAGGAGTACAAACTAATGATACGGGTAACCGTTTTGGTAACGATGGCTTCAACATTCGCGGCTTGGAAGGAGACGCCGTAGCAGTAACTGTAGATGGCGTCGGTCAAGGCGAAACGCTAAACCCAAGCTCATTCGCCGCTTATGGTATGTATGGATCGAGCCGCGGTGAAATTGAATTGGAACACGTAAAAGCCGTTAACATCACTAAGGGCCCAAGCGCTGTTGCACAAGGACCAGGCTCCCTTGCTGGCTCAGTCACCTACGTGACCAATGAAGCGAGCGACTTTTTACCTGCCACAGGTGATGCTACAGGCATTAAATTGAAAACCGGTTTTGATGCACGCTCTGACGAATGGCTAGTACACGGCACCGTCGCTAATAGAACGGGTAACTTCGACTCGCTATTGCAATACACAATGCGCGACAGTAGCGAAACAGAGGCCCACAGCCATGGTGAGAATATCTCTGGCTCAGGACGGGGTCAGGCTGACCCGATGGATAATCAAGTTGATGCAGTTTTACTTAAACTTGCTTATAACTTTTCCGAGCACCAGCAACTAGGCGTTGTCTACGAAAAAACGGACAGAGAAACGAACGGCGTACCTCTTTCTCGCCAAAGTGACTCTTATTTTGACTTCACCTCAGCGGATGAAAATAACCGCGAGCGAATTGGGCTTTTCTTTAACAACGAAAACCTAGGCCTAGCGTTTGCTGACAGCATAGATGTGACATTGAACTATCAAGAGCTGTTTTCATCGGGTGTAACCAGCTTTCTTTACGGCAGTGCAGACGGCGACGCTATATTGCGTACCGAAGACCGCAATTTCAGCCAGGACTCATTGAGTTTCAATGTTGATTTAGCCAAATCAATCACCGGAGAATTTAACCATGAGATTATTTATGGTTTTAGTTTTCAACAGGTGGACGCTGAAGCGGTGATGTTCGACCGCAGGTTCGCTGGACAAACCGCGGACTCGCCTATATTAGACGGCTACCCTATTCGCGACCAAAGCTTCGTTCCAGAAACCGAAAAAACGTTAATTACAGCCTACCTAGCTGACACGGTTGACCTTAGCGAGCAATTAAGCGTAAACCTTGGACTTCGCTACGATTCTACGGAATATACGCCTACTGTAGACAGTACATTTTCAGATCCCACAGGATTAAGTATCACAGACAGCGAATTTAGTGCGGTGGTAGGAGAGATTGGTGCTACCTACGAATTCGTAAAAGGCCACTCTATAAATGCCCGAATTGCTCAGGGCTACCAAGCGCCTACGCTCCAAAGCTTGTATTTTGGTACAAACTCAGGCGATGAAGTCACCGATATCATAACTGGTAACACGTTTATTGACCTTGACCGTATTGCCAACAGTGAACTCGATGCTCAAGAATCGACTAACTTTGAACTCACCTATATTGGTGATTTCGAGAACGGAAATGTCAGCGTGTCGGTGTTTAGAACTGAATACACTAACATGATTCAAGACGAGACTTATTCAACGCCTTATGGCACTGAAGTAACTACCGTGCAGTGCGGTCGCTTCGGTTGTGAAACCGTAGTGAATACTGATGATGTATTCACACAGCCACAAAATACGGGCGAACTGACTGTTGACGGTTTTGAAGTTACGGCCAATTACCATTTTACCGATAATGTATCAGGTCGTTTTGCTTATACGGCATTGGACGGTACCTACGACACCGCATCTGCTTTTAACAATGCGGGCGACGACTTAGAAACCGTATCGCCAGATACCGCAACAGTTGGACTAGGCTACGTATCTGATGAAGGCGATTGGGGCGCAGAACTTGTCGCAATTTTGAGTAAAGGGGTAGAAGAAAGTACTCAACTTAGCTACACCTCGTTGAACAATGGCGCAGGTCCATCGCATACGCCTGCAGGCTATGCTGTTTTCGACCTGCTCGCCTACTACGACATTACTGAAAACCTGCGCTTTACCACGGCGATCTACAACCTTACAGACAAAGAGTATTACCGCTGGGAAGTACTTAATAGCGTAAGAGACGGTACTGGTGGTTTCTTTGGCGGCGTGAGCGGTAATGGGTATCAGCGCTACTCAGAGCCAGGCAGAAGTATTAGTGCCTACGTCACTTACCAGTTCTAATGTAACCAAAGTGCAGGCCATACTTAGCTCAACTTAGCCAAGTGGCCTGCTATACACCCAAGTATTCTCCCATGAATGTTTATGAAAGTTTGTTCACGAAAATGGGTGATCGAAAGTTCCTGTTCAAACGTTTTCTCGCTATCTCTCTTTTTAGGACTTTCACTATGTTTGGACTTTTTAAAAGCAATCCAACCAAAAAAATGCGAAAGCAGTATGACGCCCTTCTTGAAAAGGCCATGCACGCGCAAAGAAACGGTGACATAAAGACTTATTCATTGCTTACCGCCCAATCAGAAAAACTGTGGAAAGAAATAGAAACACTGGAGAAGAACACACAAGGAACATAAATGCTAGGCGCTTGCACATTGCGTGTGACCGTATACTAATACGTGATGTTTACACCCAAGGCGTAGCGCGCCCCCGCGTCTTGCACAAGCAAGAGGTGATTGCTGAATCGGCCGCGCTTATGCACGGTTTCGTTAGTAATATTGATACCTTCAAAAAATACAGAAACCCTCGGGCTAAATTGGTATGAAAGGCTCATATCCCACTGCTTGTAGGGGCTTACAAAGGTAGGCTCGGTGCTTTGGGTTTGGTTCAGCGATTGCAAGAACCCTTCTCGCTGGTTCCAGGCCACCCTCCATTGCAGCGCGTTTTTTTCATAAAACAGCACCATGTTTTTGGCACCCGACAACCCTGTAAGTGCGAAAGTTGAACGGATATTGGCGGTGTCTAATTCAGCGTTGCTATCTACAAAGCTCGCATTGGCCTGAATTCCCCACCCTGACTCGCCAAACAAATGCTGTACTGCTACCTCTATCCCTTCAACCGTTGCAGACTCACCGTTGCTAGGAGATATTACTGAAAACTGCGCTAACGCATCAGTGTCATCAACCGCATTTGGATCTGTGCCGGTACTAGGGTCGGTCACGTTATTAAAGGTTTGCGTACTGCTTTCATTAACAATGAAATTGTCTACCGTTTTTCTAAAGTAACCTGCCGATATATAGCTATTTTCCTGGTAGTAATGCTCAACAGCCACATCAATGTTTTTTGCCTCAAAGGGCAATAGCTGTGCGTTTCCGATACGCGCCCGCAAATCGCCACCTTGTCGCGTTGTGGTATAGGTTACACCCGGCGCCATCTGTTCTAAGGTTGGGCGGGTGATACTGTGATTATAAGCCGCGCGAAATACCCAGCTATCTAACCAGCTGGCTTTAACACTCACGCTAGGTAAGAGATTGGTGTAGCTTGACGATTTATCAATATTTACCGAGGCACCAAACTCTTGCCCCAGTTCGGTTTGGTCTAAAATAACTAACGCCGATAACTGCTCATCGACACCGCTTACCTTTACGTCAGTGTACTCAGCGCGTAGCCCTGCATGCACATCGATAAACCAAGGCGCAAAATCCTTTTCAATAGCGGCTTGAACATACCCCGCATACACTGTTTCTTTAACAGCGAAAGAGCTTCCCCGGGTTTCAGCGGCTAGGCTGACATCCCCAGCGCTTTCCAAGTAACGGAATAATGTATCGCCGTCGTGGCGTAGCCACTGATGAGGTATGTTCTCATGTCCACTAATCGAGCCAAGAAAATCGTCGCCTGCGTCAAATATGGTTTGGAAGCTATCAGGAATATCTGGGGCATCAAAATAGCCGCAAAAACTGCAGTGTCTTGCGTCTGCTTCGTTGTCTCTTCTTTCGTTGGCTTTTTCGCGCTGAGTTAATGCTCCACCAACGTCAATTTTGCTAAACCAGTTTTCATCCCCAAGCACACTTACATTGATTTTTGCTTGCCCTATATCGTCATCAATACTCCATCCTCTGCGCAACATCACGTGGGAACGGCCGTTGGCTGGATCTAAGTAATGGGACACGCCAACCGGCTCCCCCAAGGCATTTATTTGACGGGGGTTGGCTTGTTCAAAGCCCGATATAGCCGGCAATGTGTTTGATCGAGTATGATCAAATGAAGAGCGATTTAAATAGCCGATAAGAGAGAGTGAATTACCCTCTCCGTTATTGTCATCGACATTAGCCATTGAATAAGACAGATCAGCATCAACAATTACGCTATCGCTCGCGATATAGTTTGCTGCAAAACCGAAGCTTTTTAAGGTCGACGAACGGTTAAAAGTGCGAGCGTGAAAGTCGGTGGCATGCCCACTGTTTTGTGAAAAAGACACCGCTGTGCCGTTTTTATCAACCGTAACATCTTCAAGGTTACTTGACGTGAACCAATGCCCCATTGAGGTTGCCGAGGTCTCCACATCGAACGTCGACCCCAAATAGTCGGCAGTAAGCTCTAGCTTGTTGTTAGGTCTATACTGTAAAACGAGTGCAGACCCCGTACGGGTTCTATCGTCAAAGCGTACTCTTTGATCATAATTCCTGGGTACATATAGCGTAGAAATGTCATCAGAAAGCTCACTTTCAGGTATGTTAGTATTTACCAACCAACCATCAATTTGCGCTTCTTCTAGTCGAGCTTGACGCTTGTGTTGAGTAAAAGAGGCTAGAATGCCAAACGAGTTATTCAAATAAGTGTTGCTGAACATAGCAGAGGTGGAAGGCGCATATTGTTGCGAGTTAGTATCATACTGCATTTTGATGCTGCCAGCCGCCCGCATCCCCTTGAAAGAAAGAGGTTTAGCGGTGTGAACATCAATCGTAGCGCCGATGCCACCTGACTGCATGGTCGCCTGGCTTTGTTTGTGCACGGTAACACTGCTGACAATCTCAGAGGCCAGTGTATCAAAGCTGAATTCGCGCCCGAGCTTATCGGTTGCCATAGGCCTGCCGTTTAATAACACCCGATTAAATTCCGGCCCAAAACCCCTCACGGTAACAAGTTGGCCTTCACCTTCTGCGCGGTCGATAGATACGCCAGACACACGCTGCAGCGCTTCTGCGAGGTTTTGATCGGGAAACTTGCCCATATCCACCGACTGAATAGTATCAATGATGACGTTCGCGTTGCGTTTGATCCCCACCGATTGAGCAACACGCGCTCGTAATCCCCTTACTTCAATATATTCAATATCGTAACTACCTTGCTCGTCAGGTACAGTCACCAAGCTATCGTCTTGTGCGGTAATGGCGTTAAAAAGACGACCAAGCAAGTGATTGTTTTCATCACTATCGCTAGCAGGCACTATTTTTATTCGGGTGTTATCGACAATATCAGCACTCAGGCCTGTACCAGCCAAAAGCTTTTCTATTGCTACTTGTGGCGTATAGTTACCACTTACTTCATTTGCAAAAATATGCCTGACTTTGTTAAAGGGGAAGACAACGGTCAGCTCGGCTTGATTGGCAAACGCGATGATTGCCTCGTCTGCACTTTGTGCAGGAATAGCGAAATCTATTGCGGAGAGCGGCGATGTATTCTGTGTAATCACTTCTGCTTGTTGGTGAGGCAGCACTGACTGTGCAATAACTGTGTGACTTGCGCCGAACGACATCATGCACAGTGCAACCGTTAAAGCTTTAGGCTTAAAAGGCAGCATGATTATTGTGTCGAATGGTTCACTTGCCACAGGCATATTCGGTTTTACGCTATTGTTATTATTGATTATTAGAGTGTGTGATGCCTACGCGTCACCCTCCTCTTTATTGTTGGTGTTGTTTTAAACTAGCGCCGCATTATATACAACCCATTAACAAATTTAATTTTTGAGCGATAATGTTGAAAATACTGGGGGAAAATAGCGTGGCTGTCGTCTTAGTAAGTAATAACGATAAAAAATAACAATATGCCCATAGAAACAGCCATACATAATGCCTATATATCGGCGCGCGGCTCGATGGCCAAAATGCTATCGCGCCTTGTGCCGCCTAAAGAAGTCGACGACATACTACAGGATACGTACGTTCGCTTGTGTCAGGCTAAATCTACTGAGCATATTAAAGAGCCTAAGTCGTTTTTGTTTAAGACCGCAAAAAACTTGGCTTACGATCATTTAAAGCGTGCTGATACGCGTATGGTAGACGACAGCGTAGAGGTTGCGGCAGCGCTGGAAAGTGCAATTAGCGGTGTTGAAGATGAAACATTTCACAACAACGCTACCCAGCAAGAGTTTAAGTTGTTTTGTGATGCAGTGCGCGCCCTACCCAAACAATGCAGGCGCGCATTTGTATTGAAGAAAGTGTATGGCTACTCTCTTAAAGAGATTGCCCAAGAATTAGAGATAAGCGAAAAAACCGTGGAAAAGCATATTGCTGAAGGAATAAAAAGATGCACTTTGTTTATGCGACGACAAACGACGTCGCATACACGGCCGAATGCTTATCAAAGTGGTGGGCAACACAGTACGGCGGATGTAAAGAGAGACGCCCATGAATAGTTCAACAAACGAAACAAAAAACGCTAAGTCAGACACCGATAGTAACGTTGTACAGTTTAATACAGATGAACGTGTGCTTGATGCCGCCAGCGAATGGCTTGTAAAGTTAGACGAGGGGCTGGATGCCGAAGAAATGCAAGCGTTAAAAACATGGCTTGCAACGCCTTTGCATCGAGACACTTTCCTAGAGATGGTAGCGTTATGGGACAAGATGTCGGTACTTAGCGAACTGGCTGAGATAGTACCTCATACACCTGAGCCTAACGCCAAACACAAAATAAACAGCACCGTGGCTTGGAAGCGTCCGCTGGCCATTGCTGCCTCGTTTTTAATGGTTGGGCTGTTAAGTTATCAGGGGCTAAATTTATTCTCGCCGTCTAATCAAACCGAACCTGTTGCACAAATGGCAAGCTACTCGTTACAAGCCTCGACCAAACCGGGCGAGCACAAGAGTATTAGCTTAGAGGACGGCAGTACACTATGGCTTAATACCAACTCTCAAGTGAACATCGCTTTTACTGAAACCTCACGAATTATTCAGCTTGTCAAAGGTGAGCTTCATATCGAAGTGGCGAAAGACAAATCCCGCCCGCTAAATGTACTTGCAGCCGGTAAAGCCATACAGGCGGTTGGTACTGCTTTTAATGTGCAATATCACCGCGGCGACCTTGAACTGGTAGTTACCGAAGGTGTGGTAGAAGTCGCCAGCTATACACTTAACAAAGCGAATGACGAAAGCATTGTTGATCCAATTATTAAACCGCAGGCTCAGCCACTGACGTTAGTTCAAGGTGAAAAGTCGCTTTTATCTTTGCCTAACAGCACCGTTGAGACCGTGTCAGATGAAGATATCGCGAATGATTTAAGCTGGCGGGAAGGCAAGATTGTATTTCGCGGCGAGCCATTAATTGACGTGATTGAAGAAGTAAGCCGATATACGGATAAAACGGTTGTTTTAGGTGATGCGGCACTTGCCAATATGCAAGTAGCAGGGCTATTCAACACCAACGACGTAGATGCGCTTATTGCCGCCCTTGCCGACAATTTACAGATATCTACAGACTACTCTAGCGACACTATTGTTCTTCGCCCCCGTTAACGGTGGGTTTGCTCATAAGTTCTTACTTAGCTTTATTGAGCTACAAACTAAGCGTAAAGCGCGTTCTAAAGCTTAACTCGCGCTTTTACCCACTCCCCCTTACAATGACGCCTTATACCAGTCGGCAAGCATTGGTATGATAGATAAATGCATTAAACAATAAGGCGTCTTTGATATGCAAATAGGCAGTACTTTAACGGCAATTAAGCAGCTCACTTCCAGGCTACTATTTCTGGCCACCTGCGCGGTGCTATCTAATACAGCTTTCGCCATTGAAGCTGGCCAATATTACTATTTCATTTCTGACAAGTGCGTGGCTAAAGGCCCTCAAACGCCCGAAGAGCGAGGCGCCGTAACCCCAGATGTTATGCTATTTGAAGTGGTGCCTGCGGGGATCAGCGACTACTACGTAAACATGAATACGAGCGCACTGATTCACTATACAGAGGAAGGGCAAGCGCACCTTTCTTCAATGGAAGCAGAGCAGGCCTATACTGCTGGTAAAGCACCGTCGAAAGACAGCCTTAGAAAAGATGGCAATGCCATCCAGCACGACTTCATGCTGCAGCGCGATGCAATAGATTTAAAAACCCTGATAAACACGTTAAATGGTTTTTCCCAGCTGCAGTCTGATAAAGGCTACTTTTTTAAGAAAATCGTAGGCCTTTCTAACCCCGATGCTAAATTTAAAGCCATTACCCGGGTGCGCTTAAGCGATATGGGTTACGACAATCGCATGATGCTAACAAGCTACTCCAGCGACTACTTTATGCTAAATGAACAAGGTAAGGCCTCTGACACAGCTTTTATTACGGTAGATCACGGCGCAGCGCTACGCAATTCACTGCACGACACCAACAGCCCGTACGCCATATTTACCAAAAATTCAGTATGCGGTGAAAAGTGGGAGCCGGGCAATTAACAAGGTAATTAGCTAGGACATACTTTAAACGCTTGTTGAATGGATCGGGGTTGCTTCGGCTATAGCGGCTTCAGCTTTAGCGGCTTTGGTTTTAAAAGGCTCTGGTTTTAATTACTACGATAGAGCGTTTTGATAAGGTGGTAGCCGAAACGGGTCTTCACCGGCCCGTGTACTTTCAGCACGTCTTTTTTAAATACCACATCGTCGAAGGCTTTTACCATTTGGCCTCTACGAAATTCACCAAGATCGCCGCCACGCTTGCCCGACGGGCATTTAGAATGACGCTTTGCTAATGTCGCAAAATCCTTACCCTTTTTAAGCTGCTCTAAAATAGAAAGCGCTTCTTTCTCTGTTTTAACCAAAATGTGAAGTGCGGATGCCGTTGCCATGGAAAGGACCTAATTTGTATCGGGGGTTTAAGAATAATATCGTGCACGCTAAGTATACCCTAGTGAACAACCCGCCTGCCATTAGTCAATGTGATGTGTTGGGTTAAAAAAGCGATGTAGAGGCTACTCTGCTGTTTAAAAACTGCGTATCGTTAACCTTTATCAATCATTGACGAGCCTTTCCTTTTGTTACCAGAATTCGACTTGGCCCAAGCGGTAGGAATGTTGAGTTTTGCGCTTGGCATTTTGTGCTTTTATCAGCGTGATGATCAGCACCTGCGAATAATGATGGTGGTGATGAATTTAAATCACGCCCTGCATTTTGCGCTACTTGGTGCAGTTACTGCATGCTTAAGTGCCTTGCTTTCAGTGGTAAGAACAGGCATTTCAATTAAAACTCGCTCCCGAAGTGTCGCCTATCTATTTATATTAATATCGCTAGCAGCCGGGCTCTATTTGGCCGAGGTTTGGTACGATTTATTCCCTATTTTGGGCACGTGTATAGGCACTTATGCCTTGTTTTGTTTGTCGGGAATACGCATGCGTTTAGCGTTTTTGTGCGGCGCTATATGTTGGCTAACCAACAATATTATTGTCGGCTCTATTGGCGGCACCCTGCTTGAAGCTACGCTACTGGCAGTTAATAGCTTCACCATTATTCGCTTGTACAGAGGGCAAAAAGCACTCGGTCAGGCCTGATTCCCAATCTATGCCAGACTATGCTCCAATCTACACGCCTTGATTGCCCAAAGTGAATACGTTGCTATACGCATACTGCATTGGAAGCTTTCAAGCCAACCTCGTCGAGAGAGTCGAAACACGTCAATTATAACGAGAGCGCAAACAGACTCGTTACTGACGTATGATAGTCCAGTGACATAGCGACGGATAACAGCGTTATATTCACAATGGAAAAGCCAAAAACACGTTTTGCCCAGCCTTCTACGTTGATGTCGGGTCTGTATCCGCGCAGCGCCATCAACAGCCACCAAAGGCTTGTTGCGAAAGCAACTGTCAAAAAGCCAATCCCCGTATAACCGCTAAGTGGAAGCAGCATTACTACTAAAGCAAATAATGCAATATGAAGGACGATATGGCGTTTTGCTTTCGCAATACCTTGCGATACAGGCAATACCGGAATGCCAGCCGCCTTATAGTCGTTATACCTAAAGATAGCGATGGCATAGGAATGGGGCATTTGCCAAATGCTGAACATACCCAGCAAAATAGCTGCAGCCATATCAAACTGACCGCTCGCCGCGCAATAACCGACTACGGGCGGAACGGCCCCCGACAAACTGCCAACGAAGGTGCCATACACCGAGTTTCGCTTCATATACAGGCTGTACACACCCACATAAATAACGTAGCCAAAAACAGCAAAAAATACGGCAGTAAGGTTGGTGTAAAGCGCTAACAAGCCAAACCCTGCAATGCCTAGCACAGCACCGTGCAACATCGCAGTACGTAATGGCAACTCGCCTGTTACCGTAACCCGGTTAGCCGTGCGCTGCATTTTGCTGTCGATATCTCGATCAATGCAGTTATTAATGACACATCCTGAAGCCACCACCAGCGATAAACCGATGAGCGTTGCGAGCAATAGGCAGTAATCTATATCGCCACGGGACGCGAGCAAGAAACCGCCCGTTACCGAAATAGCATTGCCCATAATAATGCCGGGCTTGGTGACTGAGAGGTAACGTTTATAAGTAGAGGTCATGGGTAAAATCCAAATTTAAAACGCGCCCATTTAGACACGTATCAAGGTGTACTGAGAAGCCCCAATGTTGCCCCCAAATAGGTTGCACCAATAGGAGGACGAAACATGAGGGCTTAACGTAATGACCGCGATGAATTGATCACATTGAAAAGCCTGACATGATCGCCAGGCTAGACCACGCATATACAGAGATTTGCTAATACATCATCATGGCGTTTGATTCGTAGATGATCCAAACGGATAACCCAACCACCATGAAAATAATAAGCGCACTGAATAAGAATGAAAACGTATTGGCTCTGCCTTCTTCAGTAACAAAGTTAAGGTGCAAAAAGTATTTAAGGTGCACCCAAATTTGAACCAAGCCCAAAGTTACCACGCTCCAAATCGTGGTAACTTTAGATAGGTCGCCATTCATCACTAGAGTGAACGGAATAGCGGTAAGTACCACAGATAGAATGAAGCCAATAATATAAGACTTCACATCGCCATGTGCGTCATCACTATTGTGGGTCGATGAAGCGTGACCGTCCGTATTTGAAGCTAATTTCGCATCGTGTAACGCCATTACATTGCCCCCATTAAATACACTACGGTAAATACACATATCCATACGATATCGAGGAAGTGCCAAAACAGACTTAAGCAACTAAGTCGAGTAACGGTTTGCTCACCTAGACCTCGGCGGGTTACTTCAATAAACATGATTGTCATCCAAATAAGGCCCGCTGTAACGTGCATTCCGTGCAGTCCCACTAACGAGAAGAACGCCGTTAGAAACGCACTTTGCTGCGGCCCGTTGCCATGCTCAATAAGGTGATGAAATTCGTACACCTCCATACCAATAAAACACGCACCCAGTGCCCATGTCACCGCCAGCCAAGCAAGGGCGCCTGACTTGTTTTGTCGGTGAGCACATATCATGGCAAAGCCAAAGGTAATGCTGCTTAAAAGCAGTGCGGCGGTTTCAACTGCAACAAAGTTGAGCTCGAAAATATCTTTGCCAGACACACCGCCTGCCGTATTCATAAACAGCACGGCATAGGTGGCAAAGAAAGAAGCAAACAACAAACAGTCGGTCATTAAATACAACCAGAAACCAAACACGGTGTTGTTTTCATGATGTTCTTCGTGTGCGTGTTCATGCGGCATTGATGCGGCGCTTGATGTTGCAATAGTACTCATGAGCGACCTCCCACTGTATTGGCACTTAAGTGCGTAGCTTCAACTCGTTCAACCTCATCTACCTGCACGTAGTAATCAACATCCGAGGTATAGCAACGCTTAATAAATACTCCTATTCCTGCCACTAAACCGACAACAGCAAGCCACCAAATATGCCAGATAAGCGCAAAGCCCATTAGGGTAAAGCTCATGCTCATGAAAACTCCGGCTGAAGTATTTTTTGGCATATGAATAGGTGTGTATTTTTCAGGGCGTTGATACGACTCGCCGCGCTCCTTCATATCCGTCCATGCATCAATGTCTTTGATGTGAGGAATCTTGGCAAAATTGTAAAATTGAGGCGGTGACGCCGTTGACCACTCTAGCGTGTGACCATTCCACGGATCGCCCGTTGTATCGTTAAGCTTCTCTTTGTTTTTGAAGCTTACAAACAGCTGAAGTAGCTGGAAGAAAATACCAATTGCTATAACAAACGCACCAAATGCAGCAATGTATAACCAGATATTCCAGTCAGGATTGTCGGTGTGATTTAAGCGGCGTGTCATACCCAAAAAGCCAAGCATATATAGGGGCATGAACGCCAAAAGGAAACCAATTTGCCAGCACCAAAAGGCTGCTTTTCCGGTTTTTTCGTCAAGCTTAAAGCCCATGGCTTTCGGGAACCAAAAAGCAAAGCCAGCCAGATAGCCAAATACCGCACCACCAATAATGGTGTTGTGAAAGTGTGCAATTAGGAACAAGCTATTATGAAGTACGTAGTCAGCACCTGGAATGGCAAGTAACACACCTGTCATGCCGCCGATGGTGAAGGTCACCATAAAGCCTAACGTCCACAGTACAGGCACACTCAAAATTAAGCGACCGCGATACATGGTGAATAGCCAGTTAAACAGTTTCACGCCCGTGGGTACGGCAATAACCATGGTCATAATGCCGAAGAAGGCATTCACATTGGCGCTCGACCCCATGGTAAAGAAGTGGTGCAGCCAAACAATAAAACCAAGAATGGCAATGGCACCGGACGCATACACCATCGACTTGTAGCCAAACAGGCGCTTAGCGGTAAACGTAGATATAACTTCTGAAAAAATACCAAATGCAGGCAGTACCAGAATATAAACCTCAGGGTGTCCCCACGCCCAGAACAGGTTGATATACATCATAGAGTTACCACCAGCTTCATTCGTGAAGAAGTGGAAGTCCATGTAGCGGTCTAGCGTCAGCATGGCTAACACAGCCGTAAGAATAGGGAACGAAGCAGCAATCAGAATGTTTGCCCACGTACAGGTCCATGTGAAAATAGGCATTTGCATTAACTTCATGCCGGGCGCACGCATTTTAAACACGGTAACTAAGAAGTTTACGGCGGTTAGCAGCGTACCGAGCCCGGATATCTGCAGGGCCCATATGTAATAGTCGACGCCAACCCCGGGACTAAACTCCAACCCGGCTAGCGGCGGATAAGCAACCCACCCTGTTTTTGCGAATTCACCTAACCCCAAAGACACATTTACTAGAATTGCGCCACCTGCGGTCAGCCAAAAACTTAAGTTATTTAAAAATGGAAACGCCACATCGCGAGCACCAATTTGTAGTGGCAAAATGATATTCATCAACCCAATCATAAACGGCATCGCCATGAAGATAATCATGATAACGCCATGGGCTGTGAAGATTTGGTCGTAGTGCTCTGGCGGTAGATACCCGGGCGCCCCATTGGTTGCCATTGCAAGCTGAGTACGCATCATAATGGCGTCGGCGAAGCCACGCAGCAGCATGATCATAGCCAACACAATGTACATAATACCAAGACGTTTGTGGTCGACAGACGTTATCCAATCAAACCATAGGGTTCCCCACTGTTTGTGCTTGGTGATAAGCATGGCAATGACCACACCCACCACTGCCACAACAGCTAGTGTCACCATAATAATCGGCTCGTGATAGGGCACGGCCTCAATAGATAATTTACCTAATAAAGACATGGTTATTGTGCATCCTCTTGGTGATGGCTGTGTTGCATTTCAGGCATGGCGTGATGTTCGCCCATAGCGGCATTTTCCGGCTTGTTGTAGAAATCCATAGAGCCGTGATCTTTCATGTACTTCATAACAATGTTATGAAATAAGCCGTCATCGACTTTGCTGAAATAGGTCACCGGATTGTTTTCGCTTGGCTCAGCAAGCTGCTCGTAGGCACCTGACGTTAACGATGTTTGCGACTGCTTAACGCTGGCAACCCACGCCTCGAAGTCATCCTCGGTAGGTGTGGCAATAGCGTTAAACTTCATTCCAGTGAATCCCGCACCGCTGTAATTTGAAGAAATGCCTTTGTACGTACCTGGCTCGTCGGCAATAAGATGAAGCTTGGTCTCCATTCCCGCCATGGAATAAATCTGGCTTCCGAGCTGAGGAATAAAAAACGAATTCATGGTGCTTTCAGAAGTAATCTTAAACGCAACGGGTTTATTGGCAGGAAACACCAATTCATTGACCGTTGCGATACCTTGTTCAGGGTAAATAAACAGCCACTTCCAGTTAAGCGAGACTACTTCAACAGTAAGATGCTCTCCTTGACCTTCTAGCGGTGCATAAGGGTCGAGTGCGTGAGTAGAGCGCCAGGTGATCACACTCAACGACACGACAATGAGAATTGGAATGGACCACACCACCGCTTCTATTTTGGTCGAGTGTGCCCATTTAGGGGTATAAATTTCGAAATCGCGACTAGCGCGATACTTCCACGCAAAGTAAAGCGTAAGAAAAATAACGGGAACAACAACAATCAGCATTAGGATGGTACAAAGAATAATCAGATTCTTTTCATCCATACCCACTTGCCCTTTAGGGTCAAGCACGCCACCGCTGCAACCGGCCAACGTCAGCCCTGCACCAGCAACAATTAAAGTAAAAAGGTTACGAATAGACAAAACAAGTTCCTATAACCCACAAGTTAAACGGCGATGACTGGGCCGCTTAATAGAGAATGGCAGCGTTACAGCATCGAAAAACACACCGGTAAAGCTTTGTCACACTTACTGCGCAACGCTTTCGGCGTTAAATAATTAAATCGGAGACGTTTAACTAAAAAGTGGGGGCGCTCTACTGCCAACCGTCTGAACAAAAGGCTGGGGGAATGTAGGGCAAAGGAAAGGAATAGGTCGGCGCTGTTTTGTTATTTGCGCCTTTGCTATAGCCGTGGCTTTTACCAAGAGACCGACTAATACTAATGCAATGGTGGGAACAATAAATTGCGAAAGCGTGTGATTGGCCAATGCAATGAAAAAAGGCTCTACAACCAAACTTTCATTAAACGCACTGACAAATTCTGCCGAGTCAGCCAAGGTACCACTGATAACTAGCGCAATGTTCAGCAGTAACACCAGATTAGCCAACCACAGCATAGCGCCTACACCACTGGTGTAGTTTATTGCGGGTCTAATCGAAGAATTCAGTTCGTCTAAAAAAACGAAAGAACGTGGTGCCATATAGAATGTAATGCCTTACAAGAACAATGCTCTAAGTCTAACGCTGCTTCAAATGAGAATGAGAAAGCAGGCGTGGCAGAGTAATCTCAAATAAGGACAAGTACAAGCCACCTATCGACGGGCTAAAAAGACCTAGTAATTAAAGCACCAGACACAAATGACTATTTTATTAACATTCAGAAGGTAAGACTCTGCTTTCACAGATTTATCGTCGCCCTTAGTACAGATGTCACGCATTCATTCACTTTTTCGCTCGCTGAGTCTTCAACTTGCACCTCGGCAGCACACATATATGTTAATTTTTTGTTTCAAATATACAAAATTAAACCGCTTACAGGACACGGTTGATAAAGCGTTAACCTTCTTATAGATGCGATGAATTGCACGACAGTTTTCTCTTTTTTCGCAACGTAATTAATTTAAAAATCATCAATAACTTAAAATGCCACCGGTAGCATTTTGTTTAATTCGTGTTAATATCGAGCAGTATTAACTTGATTTCGGGACCGCAAAAAGATGGAAAGGTATGTAATTCCCAGTGTTATGCAGGCGCTGCAGCTATGTCAAGCCATCGCCGAGTCTCGCTCGGGGTTAAGTGCCTCTGAAATTGAGTCAGCGCTTAAACTTCCCCGCACATCAGTATTTAGGTTACTTAGAACATTAACCAGCGAACGGGTAGTCGAAAAGCGTGGTACAAAATACTTCTATGGCACACGCATTTACGAAATTAGCGCCGCTAACTCGCGCAGCAGATACGTTCAGAGAATCACTGCACCTGCGCTTTCGAAACTTATAGCTGCAACCAACGCTAGCGCAATTATCTGTACATTAGGCGACTACTGCGCGTTTGTTATTGACGTTTTAGATGCCAGAGAAAAGCAGATAACAACAATAAGACCAGGGACAAAGCTGCCCTTATTTGAATCTGCTGCGGGTCATGTCATGTTGGCCTACCATCCCAAGTATCAAAACATGAACGACAGCACACACCCCGCAAACTTTGATGAACAACAAGCCGCGAAATTACGAGCAACAACTTGTACCAGGGGCTATGCCGTCAGCCACTTCGCACCGCGCAACGTAACGCTTGTTGCCGTGCCAGTCTTCATGCGAGATGGAGAGCTTGTATCAATTTTAGCAATAGAACTAGAGGGTATGATCCACGATGTTAAGGTACTCCAAGCATGGAGCGCTAAACTCAAAGACATCGCCCGCCTTCCAACCACCGGTGCCCACCCTTACGAGCAGGACATGCAGTAATGAAACATATTCCAATTCAACTGATTGTCGCTTTTGTCGCGTTTCTCATCTTGTCTAACTGTCACGCACAATCATTGGCGTTTGAAGGTGCGCTGGGGTTCGGAAAATACACACAAGGTGGAAACCAAGGAAAAGTGTTAGTTGTTAGCTCTTTGTCTGATAATGCCAAAAGCCCACAAGAGGGAACATTGCGATGAGCTATTGCGCAAGACTATCCCAGACTAATTGTCTTTAATGTGTCTGGCGTGATAGCGCTAGAAAAGGATTTAGAAATAAAACATGGCAACGTCACCATTGCAGGACAGACATCTCCCCACGGAATTGTAATTTCTGGCGCATCAACAAGCGTTGAAGCTAACCAGGTTATTATTCGTCACATGCGTTTTAGGCCAGGGAAAGACAGTAAAGAAGGCGACGCGGTCACTGTAAGAAACACTACTGACGTCATCATCGATCACTGCTCGCTCAGTTGGTCAAAAGACGAGGTAGGTTCGTTCTACAATAATCAGCGCTTTACACTGCAATACAGCATATTATCAGAGAGTTTAAACAACGCGGGCCATCACAAAGGTAGCCATGGCTATGGCGGCATTTGGGGTGGCAGTAATGAAGTTCGCCTTTCTTTTTAAACCGGGTTCATAATTACCATTTACTTTTATTAAGTTTTTCCGTTAACGTAAACGTTGGATAAAATTCGGACAATAATAACGATGAAACGATTTTTTAAATGGATTGGTACTGGTTTACTGGTAATTGTATTGGCAGGCGGTACTTTTGCTGCGCACGAGTGGTATGCGGATAAACCTTTTTACTTTAATAACCTACTTAACCGAGAAATGGTGAAAGTAGCTTTTGATAGTCCTGAAACCTTAACCTCTCTCGGTTTTTTAGAATCAATGGGCATTAAAGGCCACAACGCCGAGCTTGATGACGTTAGCCAAGAAAAAAATGAAGCCTTGTTTGTAAAAGCTCATGATATACGAGAAAAAGTTTTAGCGTATGACGACGAAGATTTAAACGACGATGAGAAGCTTTCAAAAGAAATCACGCTGTACTTGCTTGATTATCTCATTAGTAACGAGCCGTTTCAGTATCACAGCTACCCAGTAAACCAGCTTTTCGGTGTACAAAACGGGTTTCCAAGCTTTATGGAAGGTCAGCATCAGATTAATGATGCTACCGACGTAGAGAACTATTTAAGCCGTTTGCGTGCCGTAGACGAGAAATTCGCGCAAGTACTTGAAGGGCTTAAGCTTCGTGAAGAAAAAGGCATTATCCCTCCGCGCTTCGTGATAGACCGCGTACTAGATGAAATGAATGGCTTTATATCTTCGCCAATAGAAGAGAATATTCTTTACAGCTCACTGAAAGAAAAGATGTCTAAGGCTGAAGAAATCTCTGCGGAACAGCAAGACGCATTTTTAGCTGAAGCTCAAACAGTCATAGGTGATGACGTTGACCGCGCCTACCAGCTATTTATAGATTACTTCACCACGCTTCAAGCCAAAGCTGGCAATGACCACGGCTACTGGCATTTACCTGACGGCGACAAAGTGTACGCCAATGCGCTGCGTTTTTTCACTACCACCGACCTGACTGCCGATGAAATTCACAACCTAGGCTTAAAAGAGGTAGCAAGAATTCAGGGCGAAATGTTGACTATTCTTGCTGGTGAAGGCTACGACATAACTCAGGGCTTCTCTAGCGCGATGGACGCGTTAGCCGCCGACCCTTCTCACTATTACGAAGACAGTGATGAAGGCCGCGAGCAAATTCTAAAAGATTACCAAACCATACTTGATGAGATTGATGCAGGTATAAGTGATGTATTTAGAATTCGCCCTGAGGCCGGCATGGAAGTGGTACGTATTCCGGAGTTTAAAGAGAAAACCGCGCCAGGCGCCTACTACCAGCAGCCCGCTATTGATGGCTCTCGCCCGGGGCGATTTTATGCCAACCTATATGATATTAAAGCGACGCCTAAGTACAGCATGCGCACATTGGCCTATCACGAAGGCATCCCAGGCCACCATTTCCAGGTAGCCTTAGCGATGGAACTTGAAGGCATGCCCTTTATTCGCAAAATGTCGCCTTTTACTGCCTACACCGAGGGCTGGGCTTTGTATTCAGAATACCTGGCATGGGAGATGGGTTTTCAAGATAAACCTTTAGATAACTTGGGTCGCCTTCAAGCTGAACTATTCAGAGCAGTACGCTTAGTGGTAGATACGGGTATTCACGATAAACGTTGGACCCGTGAAGAGGCAATTGACTATATGGTACGCAACACAGGTATGGCGCTTAGCGACGTTACATCTGAAATTGAGCGCTATATTGTTATGCCGGGTCAGGCCACCTCTTACAAAGTGGGCATGATTAAGATTTTAGAAATTCGTGAGAAAGCGAAACAAGAATTAGGCGATAAGTTCGACTTACGCGATTTCCATGACGTGGTACTTAAAAACGGTGCCGTGCCACTTGCCATTCTTGAAGAATTGGTGGACGAGTATATTGCAGAAAAACAGGGCGCATAGCCCTGTAACGCTCTAGATTTGTCTCACAAACAAAAAAGGCGCTGCTCTATGAGCAGCGCCTTTCTTTTAAGCGTTAAGCTTGGGGGATGATTACATCATGCCGAGCGAACTATCACGCAGACCTTATTCCTATTGACTTTCATATACTTATGACCACAATGCTGTCTACATTTCTGGATACATTGAGGTTGTAGTGAGCAATAAATCCGACACAGTACATCTTAAGCTTCGCGGTAACATATGGTGGTATCAAAGACGAGTTCCTAAACACCTCAAGGAATATTACCCAGACCAAACGTCTATACAAGTTAGCCTAGAAACGGGAGATATTAGGGAAGCCCGCCGCAAACGCGCGGTTATCAATGGTGAAATAGAATCGAAGCAACTTAATAGAACTACGACCACCGATGGGCAGCGCTTCAGAGAGCTCGTGAAAGAAATGGAGCGCAGCAGTAAGCTTCACCCACATAGCTGGGATGAATGGGTAGACCCTGAAAAGCTTCGTGCTCAAAAGAGAAGCCTTGAGCTTGAAGCCTACATGACAGTGAATGGAAAACGTGACTTCAGTACTAAATATCGCTTCAGACTATCAGAAGCTTTTTCAATGTGGAAAGAAGACTGGGGTAAAGATAAAACTGAGGATACGCTTCAAAAGGTCGAAAAAGCAGTTCACGACTTCAATAAATTCTGCTTTAAAAAATTCGACTGGGTAGATATGGCTGATATAGCGATTGAAGACGTTACAAAGAAGATGGTCTATCAATATATTAAGCACTTAGAATTTTCTTTTAAAAAAGCAACCGTTCAAGCCAAAGTGAGCAGACTCAAAATGGTATGGGAGTTTGCCGAGACTATGGAAGAAGTTACAGGCATGAACCCGTTTGTAGGGCATAAGTACTCTTCTGCAGACGAGCACCAAACCGAAAAAAGAGAACCATTCACATCAAGCGAGATGCAAAAAATTGTAGACTACAAGTGGGAAAAGCCTATTTACAGTCTGCTGGTCGAACTAGGTATATATACAGGCTGTCGCATAAGTGAGCTTTGCAACCTAAAGAAAAAACACGTTGTTGTTGAAAACGAAATTGTTGCTATCAACATAGAAAAAGGGAAAACAAAAGCAGCCACACGAACAGTACCCCTACCAGACGAAATGGGAAAGAAGCTTCTACGCCGAATTGAAGACATAAGTGAAGATGACTTAATTATCGGAGTTGAAGCTAAAACTGCCTCTCGAACTTTCTCTCGCTTCAAGACACAACACGTTACCGATAACAACTTAAAAGGCTTTCACTCGTTCAGACATATGTATATAACTGCAATGGAAAGAGCGGGCATCGAAGAGAATGTTACCGCTCAGATTGTTGGGCATGAGCGAGGCAAAACAATGTCTTACGGGTACTACTCGAAAGGCCATGAGCTAACTCAGTTAAAACGCGCGGTGAATAAAGCATTGGTTTATATGAGTTAGCTATAGAACTACGGCGGCGAGATAAGAATGAGGTTCTCCTAAAGAGGTTAGCTAGCCCTAATAGCAGAAGTTAATATTACTGGCTCACACTCATTTTAAGTGTCACAAAAGCTGCCTTTAACCAACCAAGTTGAATGACAAGAATGAACTCTCGTATTGGCTCGAAAAAACATGATGCTGACTACTATAAGGCTTTGCTCAATTGTTGTGTTGAAGCTTTACGACTTTTACGTTTTTTAGCATAGTAACCAAGGTATCTGCTTCCGCGAGATTTTCAATGCTTGAAACTACTGGCTCTGATTTAAAGAAAGGCTTTGTAAGCTCACCTGATTGCCCTTTTAGTTTCAAATAGAACTTTTGACTTTCCTCAATAGCAGATGTTTGAAATGATGTTGTGCCTATCAAAAACCAATTCGTCAAATCGTCCTGAGAGCCATCTTCTCTTACGGGAGGCGGCACTCTTCGAGTTACCATTTGCAAAAACTGAATTAACCGTAAAATCTCCGTAGAACTATCTATATAGTCCATTAATTCAGTATATAACTCTACTGGTAAAAATGAGGCCGAGTGGGACAGGTGCTCTATGATAATATTTTGGTTTTGCTTTAAAAAATCATAGTCGTACGTTTGAATGTTATCGCCTCGATAGTAATAGTCTCCATTCTGCTTCCTAAGTACTTGGTGAATTGATTCTTCTAAAGATTCAAACATTAGCATTTGAAGAGTTACTACACGCTCATGCAACTTATTTTTTACAGGAATTAATTGTTTGTTTTTCTTTCTTTGGAATAGATTTTCTACAAGGAGATAAATTATTGCGACTTCTAATAGAATGCCGGCAAACTCGACTTTGTATCCACTCCAAAAATCTTTTGTGTATTCTGACAGGAAAAGAGTAACAATTAAGACTATGAGTGCGTACACTGCGCGAAAACCAATCAAATCGCTAAGCTGTTTCATTGAACAAGATTCCCTTCTTAATATTTCAAAAGCAGACCACAGAATACTCAACTTAAAAATCAAATGTAAGAGTATGTCTAAATAGAAAACTATTTTTAGTGAAAAATTTAAACGCCCAAATTAAACAACTTGAAGTCCCGTTTCCCCCCCGTAGGGGGCTATACGCCACAAATCATTATTAAAACCAATTCTCCAGTCAACTCAATCCACCAGCGTTCAACGCAATGAGACAGCACACACTCAGTAGTGTCATCTAGCGCCAGTCAATTATATCCTCAAGCAGCCAAGCTAACCTTATAGCCTCGCAAGCGCTCCTGTAACTAACTCTCACTACGACCAAAAGCACTGTAACAATAGGGTATATCCATAGCAGTACACTTGGTTGGTACACTTTCGATAAGTTATTCGTATGGTTTTAAGTTGACTTTTAATTATTGGTACGGTTAGCATTTAAACGTCTTAGATATAAAACCACACACTTAAGGGAAGCAGTAGCATGAGCCAGAACATTGGATACATTCGCGTTAGTACAGTAGACCAGAACACAGCAAGACAGCTTGAAGGGCTAACGCTGGACAAGGTATACACTGATAAATGTTCAGGTAAGGACAAGAACAGGCCACAGCTAACGATTATGCTCGAACACTTGAGAGCTGGTGACACTGTTCACGTACACGACATATCACGTATGGCTAGAAACGTAGGTGACTTACTAGAGCTGGTGGAGTCGCTCAAAGCCAAGGGCGTTACATTGAAGTTCTACAAAGAGAACATGACCTTCACAGCCGATGCGAATGACGCAATGCAAGACCTAATGCTCACTATGCTTGGCGGTATCTATCAGTTTGAACGCTCTA
This sequence comes from Alteromonas sp. 07-89-2, assembly GCF_013113925.1. NCBI lineage: Bacteria > Pseudomonadati > Pseudomonadota > Gammaproteobacteria > Alteromonadales > Alteromonadaceae > Alteromonas > Alteromonas sp. 07-89-2. The sequence goes on from NZ_VTYM01000003.1 coordinate 243,104, forward strand.
TGATGTTAGAAAGACAGCGTGAAGGTATCGCCATAGCGAAGAAGGAAGGCAAGTACAAAGGCAGACCGCAAAGCGTTGACCGTGAACGTGTGAATCAGTTGCTAGATGAAGGTGTGAGTATTCGTAAGATAGCAACACAACTCAATATTTCACCTTCAACTGTTCAAGCTGTGAAGAAAGAGAGAGCTACAAGCTAACCTTAAGCACTATCATCTGTTTAGTTTCTAGTTAAGTGTTCATTCACCTCTATGAAACCTGTAAACATCAATGTTGAGGTAAACCAAGTATTTCGATCTGTGCTTCTCTCTGAGCCTAGCAGTCAGATAGATGGTACAACCTGACCTCAAGCGCCTTTAGGTTTCTCACAGATCCATACAGGCGCTCTCATGACCACACTTCACGCCTAATAAACATAGCTGGCATAGGCTTCATTAACATTTTTACAGAATGTAGTCGTGTAAAAAGTGGCTATGCACTACAACTTCATTTTTTACTGTTGTTGCCACTGTCCGACATATACAAAGAAAAAGACGAACTACGAGAGCCCAACTATTCGCAGGATATAACAGAGCATCAAAGCTCAGTCATTGATTTTGTAGCGCTGGGTTGAGGTTCAACAAAGGCAGGTGGCAGGTCTAATGAACCCAAAACCAGCTCTAAAGTAGACTTATGGTTTGCTTTACAGCACCTCACTACATACGCACATCTCATGGATATTGGTTAACCTTAAAGCCTCTGACTTCACTACGATTGCGACTGTCCGACATAGGCAAAGAAAAAACTAAACGATACAAACGGCTGAATTGAGCCGCCTCTACAGCTTTAACTCGAATAGTTCGAGAGACGTTAACTACGACCAACATATGACTGTCCGACATAAGAGGGAAAGAAGAAAACAATAAGAACTATAAGCTAAGCTCTAAGCTATACATACCCACTCCTCCCTACATAAACATATGAGATGATTGTTAGTAAACTAGCCCCTGACTTTTCAAGACGTACGACTATCCGACCTTAGAAGGAAGAGAGTGTCAGAACTATAGGCTGGGCTCTAGGCTAGACTTATCTACTCCCTCTACATATACACATTAGACGATTGTTAATTAGTACACTTAGCTCCTGACTTCTCAAGACGTACGGCTGTCCAACCTTTGAAGGAAGGGAGAGCAATAAGAATTATAAGCTGGGCTCTAAGCTAGACTTATCTATTCCCTCTACATATACACATTAGATGGTTGTTAGTTAGTACACCTAGCCCTTTTTACAGTTCACTCCTTTATGTAACTAGGGCTATTTGTTTGCTCAGTAGTTAGTGGTTGTACCTAACTCACATTACAACTAACCATTTATGTATTCACTACCTAAGACAGACTTATAACCACTCACAACTTTTTTGTAAGTGTTCGCGTGTAAGTCCCTGTCTAGCGTTTTCCTAAAACTCTAAAAGCCTAACCATCAGCAGCTTTACGCCTCCAGCGTACGGCTACTGTTTTTCAAAAAATCTAAAGAGGTAACACCATGCCATACAAAACACTTAACACACAGAATTTAAGCGTGAAGCTATCGAACAAGGCGCTTCAACTTCTACGTGAACGTCAAGCAAAACGACAAGCAACATCAGATAAAAAGCTCAGTGCTAACAAGCTCATTAATGAGTGCGTAGAGCAGTACTTGACCCATTCTTACTAACCATAAACAACAAGACTAAATAACCAAAAAAGGAACACCAATGACTAACCAAGAATCTACTATCACCGTACGCCATATCTACACCGATGGCGCAGCTCCAGACAATCAAAACGGCTGCACATTGGGAGGTATTGGCATAGCTGTGCTAAGCCCTACTAACGAACTTATAAGTGAGCTTAGTGAGGCCGTTTTACCCAAAGCAAACGATACGACAACGAATGTACGGTGTGAAATGATTGCTGTAATTAAAGCGCTCGAATTAGCAGAGCCCAAAGATATCATTCACACAGATAACAAAATGATTGCTGATGGCTATAACCAGTGGCTCGATGGGTGGAAAGCAAAAGGCTGGCGCACAGCTAACAAAAAGCCTGTAGCAAACCAAGACCTATGGAGATGTATCGACAATCTGAAGCTAGAAAAGCCCACGGTCAGCATCAAATGGGTAAGAGGTCACAACGGTGTCTACGGCAATGAACTAGCTGACAGTCTAGCGACCGCAGCAGCGTCTTAATCAAAAAACACCATTTAGCAAACTAATATAAAGATAACCAACGGAGAATATTGAATATGAAACATCTTACTATTAACCCAACAATCGCAAATAACAAAGATATCTTAGCTGTAATTGATGCATATCATCGCTCAGGAACTCGCGCCACCATCACCAACTATCTAACTTCTGACGAGGACCTTTGCCCTATGGTTAAAGCTTACTTGAAAGGAAAATTTGGAGTGGATGAAGGCGGAGTTTTTGATATTCAGATGGCCTTTGGTGAAGAAGTCTTTGATATTCTCGACAAAAGAGTAGAGCAAGTTCTTGGGCGACAAGACTCTTTGACTTGGGAGTTCACTGCTTGGGTTACTGGGGCATACGGGGAGATGACTCGGCAAATGCGTGAAGCATACTTAGCCGCTTTCGAGGGGAATATGGCACTCGTAGACAAAGCCATAGAGTCTTACATGAAGTCAGATATTGCCAAACAGTACTCCTAGAGTGTTTTGTGCGACTTTATGCGAGGCGTTTTTTATCTAGATTAATTATATAACCCCATAATATTCAAGCTGCTTTAGATTGCGGGAGGCCGTCCCATCCTAAACTAATTAAAGCCTAATTCATCTTTAGATGCATCGTTCTGTATTGCAACGTTTTCAATTGTAAGAATAGGCTTAACTGAGAAACCAGATGGCATAGACAGAAGGTACATTTTAATTGAGCCATCTTTTTCCCACTCGATTCGAGGCGAATTTGACAAAGGCTTGTTTTCCCCGAAGTAGGTCTTAAGGCTACTAAATAGCTCTACGACATCACTGCCCTCAAAACTAATACCAATAGCATGAAGTTTTCCTGTCGAGTCGAATGTAAAAGTAACTTCAGAGTCTCTTCGGTTTATTTTGAGGACAGGCTTAGAGTGAGGGACTACGTAATTAAGGATACCGACGTATTTCTTTATCTCACCTTCGGGGTGAACTTCACGAACTTGCTTTATGTCCGCCCCCCATTTAACTCCGAAAGCACCATCAGCAAACAGTTCTGATATCTTTCCTGCAAAGGCAGATGAATGAGCGAGCATCAACAGAGCTATAAGCATTCCCTTGTACATATATTTCTCCATAAGCATGTGGACTGTTGTCCGCCACGCATGACTAGTAGGTAGCTATTTATTACTGCAATAATGCTTTCCAATATACAGCTCAACGTGGATAAAACCATAGCCTTAATGAACAAAAATAGTTTAGCATGCCGCTATGCAGAAGCTGATTATTACTTTTACATTGCTTACTGTATTTTATTTTCAAACTTAATAGGGAATTTAACTAATGAAAAAAGTAACCTTCATAATTGTTGCGCTGTTTCTGTCTGGTTGCGCTGCTACGCAAGGCCAAGGTGGTTTGTTCGGACCTGGCGAATTTACAATTACTCAAGCAGATAATCGATTTGAAGAGTCTAAAAATATCACTTACTACTCCTCAAACAATCGTATTTCAACAAAGTCGGTTGCTGGCGGTACTCATATAGATGGCAAAGGAGTATTTTTAAACCCTGTAGCGGTTCGCTCTTCTGACAATTCATCACTGATTAGTGTTTTATTCGATATATATAATATGACGCAGTTTGACACCGCTTACGGTGGACCAAATCGTTTAGGAATATTGAGTAAAGTTTCTTTCGTAGTCGATGGCCAAAGTCCAATAGTGAAAGAAGTCGAGGGGCCAAATAGTGACTGGGCAGATGTACCTTACTACAACTCAGTAAGCCGTTCTGCATCGAGTGAAATCATTGAGTCTGGTGCAATATTTCTTACAAAATCTGAGTATGAAAAAATCATGAATGCTTCCAGTTTAGCCGTGAAAGTATCAGGCAGTGAGCGCTCAGTTATTTATGAACCTTCTGATATTACTCCAGACTTTATGGCCAACTTAAAGACTTTTTACGTGGCGCATATTAAATAGATAAAGCCGCTACAGTACTGATAATGTAAGCTTTTTGGGCGGCGACCTAGCTGTAACTTTTACAGGTTTTTAAAGGTCGGCCGCTTAACTTATGCATTTGTCGAATATATTAGTTCGAGAGCTTAAGATAAAAAGAAACACTGATAGTTTAACTTACAAATGAACCAGCAAATTTTTAGTTTAGAAACCTTTTACAGTTTCTGCTGTTCCAGTTCTCTTCACGTTGCGTGTTTCTATCGTTCCCTGTCGCAAGCATCTGTTCTTTTCTAAAATCCCTTCCTGCAAACTCGTACTTTTCGGCGTCCAAAGCTGACAGATGTGAAACTTCCTTTTTCCACTCCTCCATGAATTCATTAAACACAGCAAAGCCTTTTACAAATGATGCATCAAGGCACACTGCCATATTCATTCTATCTGCATTTTGCGCTGTCGCATTAGTTGATATTGCCGCTAGTAATGAGACTAACATTGCATACTTCATCTTTACTTCCATTTATTACATTGAGAAAAAAAGGCGCTGAGTCTAAACCCAACGCCTTTCTTGAAGCTTCTTTTCGTCCTACATCACTGTCTACATTTGCGTATACTTAACTGTATACATTAAACATAAGCCATTGATTTTAAAGGACTATAAGAGACAGCAATTGATTACATCATGCCGCCCATTCCGCCCATGCCGCCCATATCAGGCATTGCTGGTGCGTCTTCTTTAGGTAGTTCAGCTACCATTGCTTCAGTTGTGATCATTAGTGAAGCAATTGAAGATGCGAACTGTAGTGCAGAGCGCGTTACTTTAGTTGGGTCAAGGATACCCATCTCTAGCATGTCGCCGTAAGTGTCGTTACCTGCGTTGTAACCGTAGTTACCTTCGCCGTTCTTCACTTCGTTAACTACTACTGATGCTTCTGCACCTGAGTTGATAGAGATTTGACGTAGAGGCGCTTCCATTGCACGTAGTGCAAGCTTAATACCTACTGTTTGGTCGTCGTTGTCGCCAGTAAGGTCAGCAAGTTTAGCTGCTGCGCGAACTAGTGCTACACCACCACCAGGTACCACACCTTCTTCAACCGCTGCGCGAGTTGCGTGTAGTGCATCTTCTACGCGGTCTTTCTTCTCTTTCATTTCAACTTCAGTTGCTGCACCAACTTTAATTACTGCAACACCGCCTGAAAGCTTAGCTAGACGCTCTTGAAGCTTCTCTTTGTCGTAGTCTGACGTAGAGTCTTCAATTTGACCTTTGATTTGAGCACAACGGCCTTCAATCGCTTCTTGGTCGCCGTTACCGTCAACAACTGTTGTGTTGTCTTTGTTGATAACTACGCGCTTAGCAGTACCTAGGTCTTCAAGCTGCACTTTTTCAAGGTCTAGACCAATCTCTTCAGAGATTACTGTACCGCCAGTTAGGATAGCGATGTCTTGAAGCATTGCTTTACGACGGTCACCAAAACCTGGTGCTTTAACCGCTGCAACTTTAACAATACCGCGCATGTTGTTAACTACTAGTGTAGCAAGCGCTTCGCCTTCAACATCTTCAGCGATGATCATTAGCGGCTTACCAGCTTTCGCTACGCCTTCAAGGGTAGGAAGTAGTTCGCGGATGTTAGAAATCTTCTTGTCAACCAATAGGATGAACGGGTTGTCTAGTTCAACAGTACCGTTTTCTTGGTTGTTGATGAAGTATGGAGAAAGGTAACCGCGGTCGAACTGCATACCTTCAACAACGTCTAGTTCGTTTTGAAGTGCCTGACCTTCTTCTACAGTGATAACACCTTCTTTACCTACTTTTTCCATTGCTTGAGCAATGATATCGCCAACTTCTGCATCAGAGTTTGCAGAGATAGTACCTACTTGAGCAATAGACTTGCTGTCTGCACAGTCAGTAGAAAGGGCTTTAAGCTCTTCAACTGCTGCCGCTACCGCTTTGTCGATACCGCGCTTAAGATCCATTGGGTTCATACCCGCTGCAACGCTCTTAAGACCTTCAGTTACGATTGCTTGCGCAAGTACAGTAGCAGTAGTAGTACCGTCACCCGCTTCGTCGTTCGCTTTAGACGCTACTTCTTTTACCATCTGCGCGCCCATGTTCTCGAACTTGTCTTCAAGTTCGATTTCTTTCGCTACAGACACACCATCTTTAGTGATAGTCGGTGCACCGAAAGACTTGTCTAGAACAACGTTACGGCCTTTTGGACCTAGTGTTACTTTAACTGCGTTAGCTAGTGTGTTTACGCCTTTTAGCATTTTGCTGCGAGCGTCATCACCAAAACGTACTTCTTTAGCTGCCATGATTAAATTCCTCTAAAAATTCGTTTTAACGTTAGTTGTAATTACTCAACAATCGCTAGAATGTCGCTTTCGCTTAGGATAAGTACTTCTTCACCATCCAGCTTTTCTGTTTTAACGCCGTAACCGTCGTTGAAAATAACGGTGTCGCCTACTTTAACGTCTAGCGCTTTAACTTCGCCGTTCTCAAGAATGCGACCGTTACCTACTGCGATTACTTCGCCGCGTGTAGATTTTTCTGCTGCAGAACCAGTCAGAACGATACCGCCTGCAGATTTGCTTTCTTGCTCTGCGCGCTTAAGGATTACGCGGTCGTGTAAAGGACGAATTGCCATTTTCAAGTCTCCTGAAAATTCCACTATTCAAATGAATGTAATTATCGACATTCAGACTATCTAAACGTCGCGTGTTTAAGGTTGCTCATTACTGAGCTGTTAAAATCGTTTCTGCACGGATAGATGGGGTAGTACCCAGATAACTTCAAGGGTTTTTAGGCAAAAAAATGTAAAAAAATTGGTTTTTTCGCTAAATACTTCTTTTTATTGGGCAAGTAAACGCCGTTTATCGCGGTAAACGGCGCTCATAACCCGACGGAGAGGGCGTTGGGGCTCGCTATTTTAAGCGCTTATCTGGGTCGTTAGTGGTGTGATCGGTGTACTCACCTTCAAACACATCACCATCACTATTGGACGAGTTAGAGCGATCACCGAAAGGACTTTGCCCAAACGGTGTCTGACCCTGTCCGAAGCCTGCAGTTCCCGGCCCCATACCCGGAGCGACAACACGCATTTTCATGTGCTTACTGACCTGAGCAGCAAAGAAGTGACGAGAGCCTGGCATTGCCAATAAGAAGCCGAAAATATCGGTAATAAAGCCTGGCGTCACAAGTAAAATACCCGCAACCACCAGCATCAAGCCTTCAACTAGTTCTTTTCCTGGCACTTCATTTCGCTGCATTTTTTCTTGTGCAGTTTGCAGTGTACTCACGCCTTCGCGTTTAACAAAGTAAGCACCAATAAAGGCAGAAAGAAGTACCAAGCCAACGGTATTCCAACCACCGATCACGCTGCCCACATTTATCAGCAACGCAATCTCTAAAATAGGTAATAGGGCAAACAGTATAAATAAAACCCGCAAAATGCTTCCTCTTTCATGTATTCATAACCTGTTATAGGGTCTTTGTACGTAATAACAAGAAAAGGTGCCCACCCTTTCGCTTAAATAGCCACTTAAAGCGACCGATAACGACCGTGATATACTTTCGCTGTGAAAGAATAGTGCGACTTTTCAGGTCAATTACATATCGACCCATTAGCAAAGTAACAGGCGCGAAATAAAGTAGGAAAAGTTTATGACAATAAAGCTTGTATTATGTACCACGCCAGATGAAAAGACAGCGCAATTAATTGCCAGTACGCTTGTTGAAGATAAGCTTGCTGCTTGCGTTAACATTATTAAAGGTATTGAGTCTGTGTATGAGTGGCAGGGAAAAATAGAAACCGACACCGAATGTCAGTTACTCATTAAAACAAATACACAATACGTTTTGCAGGCGTTTGATAAGGTAAGTGAACTTCACCCCTATGACGTACCAGAATGGTTAGAACTTAACGCTGAAGCCAGCAGCGCTTATGGGCATTGGCTACAAAACACACTGCAGCGCTAACTGAACCCGTATTTTCTTAACAAGAATAACTAAGACGTAAAAATAGATTAAAATGAATGACAACCTTATGACTACCCTTTTGCCTTCGCCTTGCCTATCGTTGGCTTCGCTGTTTCGTCGCTTTATTGCGTCCGTATTGTCAGTGCTTTGTTTGATGTCGCTGTTAGTTACGTTTGCGTTCGCACAAGTGCCAAGTGCTTTTGACGACCCATTTGCAAATGAGCCCCAATTTCTCGATGTTGACCAAGCGTTTGCTTTTGACTTTAGTCAAAAAGATAACGTTCTTACTTTAAATTTCGACATTGCCGACGGCTACTACTTATACCTTAAACAGTTTAAGTTTGTGGCGAAACAAGCCGAAATTGGCGAGCCTGAGTACCCAAATGGGGTAATGATTGAAGATGAGTTCTTTGGTGAGTCTGAAGTATTTTACAACGGCGTATCTATTACTTTGCCCATAGAATCAGCACTCAGTGACGGCGTAGTAAAAATTCGCTATCAAGGCTGCGCTGACGCAGGGCTTTGCTACCCGCCCACAGTAAAAGTGGTGTATTTAAATGAAGTCGGAAGCAATAGTGCAGTAAACGCAGATGCGACAGCAGAATCAAATGGCGCGTCTACCTCGTCGTCTTCACAAAGCGAGCAGTTCGATTTAGCGCAAAGGCTGATCGATAAAGATAACCTTGCTCTTACTCTAGCTCTATTTTTTGCCCTAGGCGTAGGCCTCGCCTTTACGCCTTGCGTGTTTCCTATGTACCCCATTGTGTCGGGCATTGTGATTGGTCAGGGCAAATCTAAAACCGCATCGCATTCATTCTGGCTAACCTTTGTTTATGTACAAGGCATGGCGATTACTTACTCGCTGCTTGGACTAGTGGTTGCGGTAGCCGGAGCGCAGTTTCAGGCTGCGCTGCAACACCCTGTGGTGCTGGGCGTATTCATTGTGCTATTTGTAGCACTTGCCGTTGCCCTGTTTGGTGGCTTTGAAATTCAGCTGCCAGCAAAGTATCAAGAAAAGCTCACTCACATGAGTAACAACCAAACGCCCGGCAGTTTCGCAGGTGTGTTTGTTATGGGTGTACTGTCTGGCCTTATCGCTTCGCCCTGTACTACTGCCCCGCTCACCGGCATATTGCTATTTATTGCCCAAACTGGCGACATGACTCTGGGCTTTATCTCTCTTTACCTGTTAAGTATTGGTATGGGCGTTCCACTTATCCTGTTCGGCATGACAGGCGGAAAACTGCTACCTAAAGCAGGTAACTGGATGAATGTGGTTAAAGTCACCTTCGGATTTATGATGCTTGCCGTGGCCATTGTGTTTATTGAGCGTCTATACAACAGCCCTGCTACTGGCTTCTTATGGGCATTGCTTGGCTTTGGTTTATTCGGTTATTACTGGGTACTCAATCGCGCCAGCAAAAACTCGCTCATGAAGCTTGTGCGTGCTGTTTTAGTTGCGATAGGCATTATGGGAAGTGCTGGCCTTACTTATCAAGCAGGGCTAAACACAGGGCTTTGGGGCGAGGACTCTGATGGTGTCCACGCAGGGCATCCAGACTTTGTTGTTGCGCGAGACTTGGCAGACTTACGTAATAAAATAGCGGCGGCTAACACAAAAGGTAAAACCGTGATGGTCGATTTGTACGCCGACTGGTGCGTAGCCTGTAAGGAGTTCGAGAAGTACACGTTCCCTGACGAGAAAGTGGTATCTGCGCTTAGCAATACGGTATGGATGCAAATGGACCTTACCGATAACACACCAGAGCGTCAGGAGATTTTCGACACCTTTACGGTGCTAGGCTTGCCGACTATTTTGTTCTTTGACAAAAACGGCGACGAGCTAACCAAAGCCCGTGTCACCGGGTTTATGAAAGCAGACGCCTTTGCCGGTCACGTAAACGAATGGCTTAACGATGGGTCTAACACCAGTAACGTCCAAAATAATGGCTCCAACTAAGGAGCCTAAATCCGCGGCATTTCTCCCCCTAACATGGCGAGCGTCTCAAGGCTCGGCCATCTTAGTTTCGAGTTGGAACCAGTCACTAATGAGAAGGTTAGCGTGTTTGCTAACCTTCTTTGCTATTTCCTTTTCTTTTTCTCTTTCAGTGGCAGCAAAAACATCAGGCTGCTTTGATAACAAACGCTTTTGCTTTGAGCTTACCCCTTCGTCTTCTTCACTTTATCTGGTGACAGTGCAAAGAAAAGTGGCACTGCCTGTGGCCCTGACGTTGTATTCAGATACGCTGTTTCAAATACCAACGGGCGAAGATGCGTTACAGTCAAAAGCGCACGTCAATGCGTTTTTAAGTACTGATGAGGCAATACCGCTTGGTGTAGTAAAAGACACCCACGCATTTTGGCAATCAATGCGTGTGAAATGGACGGTAGGGCGCATAGATGCTTCGCACGATAACGCTTACGCCTATCTATCACCCCTACAACCTGCTGGTGAATACCGCATTGTTCAGGGCTTCAATGGAAGCTATAGCCACTCAGGGGCGTCACGGTATGCGTTGGATTTTGCCGCCCCTGTTGGCACACCGGTTCTTGCGGCGCGCGATGGCGTAGTGATAGATACCAAAGATGACGGTAACCAAGGCGGTCCCTCTATGCGTTTTGCAAAATACGCTAACTACGTTGTTATTCTTCATAGCGACGGAACCACCGGCGAATACTACCACCTGAAATATAAAGGTGTTGTAGTAACAAGAGGGCAAACTGTAAAGCGCGGGCAGCTTATTGGTTATAGCGGCAACACGGGGTTTTCTTCTTTGCCCCACCTTCACTTTGGTATTTATGTGGCTAAGTTCCATGGTAAATATGTAAGTGTACCTTTTTCTCTCGCCAAGACGTCTGCTGGCAACACACACTGATACCTCTAAAGAACGCAGCATGTGGCGGTTTTATGTAAAAACACACCTCAAACTTTGCGTCGAAAACACCTGATTAGACCAGTATTTTGCTGCGAAATCTTTATCTATCACTATAATCAGCAGTTAACACAGTAAACGAGAAAATTAATTGGCTTTTTTTCGTGCAACTGTCACAAAATTTTGTTGAAATGGCAATAACAGTGACTTTTTCCCGAAGATAGCAGCAAACTAGATGAATATTTTGTTATTGAACGGCCCTAACTTAAATATGTTAGGCCAAAGAGAACCCGACAAATACGGCACGCAAACCTTGCAAGACATCGTTGATGATTTGCAGGCGCAGGCCGCGTCAAGCAACGTGACCTTAACGCATTTTCAGTCAAACGCTGAGTATGAACTGATCGACCGCGTACACGCTGCTATGGGAACTGTTGATGCCATTATTATTAATCCTGCTGCCTTCACGCACACCAGTGTCGCCCTTCGCGATGCGTTATTAAGTGTCAATATCCCGTTTATTGAAGTGCATTTGTCGAACGTTCACGCTCGTGAACCTTTTCGTCATCATTCTTATTTTTCTGATGTTGCAGCTGGCGTCATTGTTGGCCTTGGTGCCATGGGCTACTCGCTCGCGCTTACTGCAGCAATCAATTTACCGAAATCGCAAAAATAAAGCAGAGACAGAACATGGATATTAGAAAGATTAAAAAACTCATCGAACTAGTGGAAGAATCTGGCATTGCCGAGCTAGAGATCACTGAAGGCGAAGAGTCTGTACGCATCCACCGTGGTCCAACGGGTGTTCAAGCGCCAATGAACTACAGCTTTGCAGCACCAGCAGCACCGCAAATGGCACCAGCTCCTGCAGCGGCAGCTACCACTGCGTCTGAAGCGCCAGCTGAGCCAGCACAGCCAGAGGGTCACGTTGTTAAGTCTCCAATGGTCGGTACTTTCTACCGTGCTTCTTCACCAACTGCAAAACCGTTTGCAGAAGTGGGTCAGCAAGTAAAAGTTGGCGACACGCTTTGTATCGTTGAAGCGATGAAGATGATGAACCAAATTGAAGCAGATAAAGCAGGCGTGGTTAAGGCAATCCTGGTTGAAAACCAAGACCCTGTAGAGTTCGACCAGCCAATGTTTATCATTGAATAAGCGAGTGCTTAACTATGCTAGATAAAGTACTTATTGCTAACCGTGGTGAGATTGCCCTGCGTATTTTGAGAGCCTGTAAAGAACTAGGCATCAAAACCGTAGCAGTGCACTCTACTGCGGATAAAAACTTGAAGCACGTGTTGCTGGCTGACGAATCAATTTGTATTGGTAAAGCATCGGCAACCGAAAGCTACCTGAACATTCCTCGCATTATTGCTGCTGCAGAAGTCACTAACTCTATTGCTATTCACCCAGGTTACGGTTTCCTAGCGGAAAACGCTGACTTTGCTGAAGCGGTAGAAAAAAGTGGCTTTATTTTCATTGGCCCTAAAGCTGAAACTATCAACCTTATGGGTGACAAAGTGTCTGCTATCAACGCCATGAAAAAAGCAGGCGTACCGTGTGTACCCGGTTCTGACGGCCCGCTAACTGACGACGTAGAGCGCAACAAAGCCATTGCTAAGCGCATTGGTTACCCAATCATCGTTAAAGCTGCGGGCGGCGGCGGTGGTCGTGGTATGCGCGTAGTACGCAGCGAAGCTGAGTTGATTAAAGCCATTGAAACCACGCAAGCGGAAGCTGGCGCTGCATTTGGCAACTCAACGGTTTACATGGAAAAATTCCTTGAAAACCCACGTCACGTCGAAATTCAGGTATTAGCCGATGGCCAAGGCAACGCTATTCACTTAGGTGAACGTGACTGTTCAATGCAGCGTCGCCACCAAAAAGTGGTTGAAGAAGCGCCTGCACCGGGTATTTCTGAGCAAATGCGCACCAAGATTGGCGATCGCTGCCGCAAAGCCTGTATTGAAATTGGCTACCGCGGAGCAGGTACTTTCGAGTTCCTATATGAAAACGGTGAATTCTATTTCATTGAAATGAATACCCGTATTCAGGTAGAGCACCCTGTATCTGAAATGATCACAGGCGTTGACCTTATTAAAGAGCAGCTGCGCATTGCAGCCGGACAGCCACTATCAATTGATCAGTCGCAAATTCAAATTCGTGGCCACGCTATTGAATGTCGAATTAACGCAGAAGACCCTAAAACCTTTATTCCTAGCCCTGGTCCTATCAATATGTTCCATGCGCCAGGTGGTTTAGGTATTCGCTGGGAGTCGCATATTTACGCGGGCTACCACGTGCCTCCTTACTACGACTCAATGATTGGTAAGCTTATCACCTATGGTGAAAGCCGCGACGAAGCGATTGCTCGTATGCGCCACGCCCTTGAAGAGATTGTAGTTGAAGGTATTAAAACGAATATACCTCTTCAGCGCGCCATTATGGCCGATGAAAACTTCTTTGCGGGTGGAACCAACATCCACTACCTAGAGAAGAAGCTAGGCTTAGCCTAATCCCCCCTTTGGGCTACACGCTGTTTTTTGTGTAGCCCAATTTTCTTTCTTCGCTATTCGCTATTCGCTATTCGCTATTCAGCACATTCTAATTTTCCGATTACTACAATCAATTTTTAACGATTTTCCTATTTAAAAACGGGTTCTATACTGCATACAAGTTTTAAGACTTCTCCCTGAGTTTTAATGCTTTTGTGTGTTTTACCCTCATTGGAGTCCCACTCCACTTATTGCCGGCATCCCTGCCGGCTTTTTTTTGTATTTTTTTCTTAAGCCGTTATTCGTAGCGCTAATTACGTTATTCGTTGCGCTAAGTAATACCAGTCTGCATAGATCATTACCCACTCAGCGAGATTTAAAATGTTCGTAATCGCGGCGTGTTACTGCAGGTATAGTGGTTCTACATCAAGGTGACACAACAAAGAGTACGGACATTTTAAACTCGCCCTTCGGGAAGGTCTGGCAAGCTTCCTAGCTTCATTCTGGGAA
>NZ_VTYM01000021.1:0-71853 GCF_013113925.1 Alteromonas sp. 07-89-2
GTTCATAACCAAGTACGCTGATTCGTATTACTTACTTGAGTTATTTAAAAACGCTCCAAAATCTCAAATAAAGCGGTAAATGTCTCGATTTAAAAATCGTCCACCCAGAAGGCTTTGTGCTAGAAAAAAGCTGTGCACGACCCAGAGACTTAACTTGGTCGTTAGCGCGAGACATCACAACGTCATTTCTGGCGAAATAGAACAGAAACAATAGACTTGCGCTAAAGCCCGATAAGATTTACTCACTTAAAACAAAAAAGGCCAGCGTAAGCTGACCTTTTCCAATGAAGCGTATAATGCAATTATTCTGCAGAGCCTGGCTGACCGCCTTTTTCTGCTTGAATGCGCATGTATATCTCTTCACGGTGCACAGAAACTTCTTTTGGTGCATTCACACCGATACGTACCTGATTCCCTTTTACACCTAGTACGGTAACGGTTACATCGTCACCAACCATAAGCGTTTCACCAACTCGACGAGTCAAAATAAGCATTCGCTTGCTCCTGTTCCTTAATACTGAACATCATCCATTAAGATTTGCCAACCCATCGGCACGACCCGATGGAAGCGACAGTGATTCCATGTTTCTGCGTCACTTCAAAAACTCACTGTTATACACAAAAATAATTATAGCTTATCTTGTAACCAAGCGTTAACCGAATCTAGTGCCTGGCCCAAGTTTTCAGGCTGATCACCGCCTGCCTGTGCCATATCTGGACGACCGCCCCCTTTGCCACCTACTTGTGATGCGACAAAGTTAACTAGCTCGCCCGCTTTAACTTTACTAGTGAGGTTTTTAGTAACGCCAGCAATAAGATTCACTTTCGCGTCATTAGCCACACCTAATACTACGATCCCTTCACCAATTCGGTTTTTAATGTCATCCATCATTGAACGCAAAGACTTCGCTTCAACACCTTCCAAATTCGCAATAAGAACTTTAACGCCATTTATCTCTACTGCATTACTAAGCATATCAGCACCTTGCTGACTCGCCAGTTTTTGTTTCGCAGAATTGAGCGCTTTTTCTAGTTCTTTAGTCTGATTTTGTAGAGAAACTACGCGATCAAGTACATTTTGGCTATCTGTTTTCAATAACGCAGACAATGAAGACAGTGTCGCTTGTTGGGTTTGCACGACTTCAAGTGCATGCTCGCCAGTAACTGCTTCGATACGTCGAACGCCCGATGCAATACCCGCTTCACTGGTAATTTTAAACAAGCCAATATCACCAGTACGTGTAACGTGAGTACCACCACATAGCTCTACAGAGAATGGCCCCATGGTTACCACGCGAACTTTTTCGTCGTACTTTTCACCAAATAGCGCCATTGCGCCTGATGCTTTGGCTTCATCCAAATCCATTAGTTCAGTTGCTAACGTGTGGTTTGCACGTATTTCTTGGTTAACTCGTCTTTCAATTTCAGCAAGTTGCTCAGCCGTTACTGCCTCAAAATGCGAGAAGTCAAAACGCATGCGCGGCGCTTCAACCAATGAACCTTTCTGAGTTACGTGCTCACCTAAAATTTCACGCAGTGCTGCATGAAGTAAATGCGTTGCGCTGTGGTTCTTTTTAATGGCTTCACGATTTGCTGCATCAATCGCTGCGGTTGCCGTATCACCTTTAGATACCGAACCTTTAGCAATACCTTTGTGTGCAAACGCATTACCCATTTTTTGGGTGTCGGTAACGATGAATTCACCGTTTGCCACGCGAAGCACACCTTTATCTCCAGCCTGACCACCACTTTCAGCGTAGAACGGTGTGCTGTCTAATACCACAACGCCTTCTTGACCGTCTTCAAGCTTCTCAACAAACGCATTGTCGGCAATAAGTTCAACCACATTCGCCTGGCCTTCTACATCGGTGTACCCCGTAAATGAGGTTGTGTGGTCAATAGCGAGTTTACTATTGTAGTCTGCACCAAAATTGCTAGCCTGCTGTGCACGGGCACGCTGTGCTTGCATAGCAGCTTCAAAACCTTCTTCGTCAATCTTAAGGTCGTGCTCACGTGCTACATCATTGGTTAAATCAGTAGGGAAACCATAGGTGTCGTAAAGCTTGAACACTACGTCACCCGGCACTGTGTCGCCTTCTAGAGTTTCTAATGTATCGTTTAGGATAGCCATACCACGGGCTAACGTTTTGCTAAACTGCTCTTCTTCAACACGTAGTACTTTTTCAATTACCGGTAGCTGGTCTACAAGTTCTGGATACGCTTCACCCATTTCTTTGGCAAGTGATGCCACAAGTTTATAGAAGAAGATATCGTTTGCGCCAAGCTGATAGCCGTGGCGAACAGCGCGACGAATAATGCGACGTAATACGTATCCGCGCCCTTCATTTGATGGCATAACGCCATCGCAAATTAAGAAGCTGCACGAACGAATGTGATCGGCGATAACCCGTAGCGATTTATTTTCTAAATCTTCGCTTCCAACAATTGATGCTGCTGATTTGATCAAGTTTTGGAAAAGGTCGATCTCGTAGTTGCTGTGCACGTTCTGCAAGATAGCGGAAATACGCTCTAGGCCCATACCGGTATCGATTGAAGGCTTAGGGAGTGGTTCCATGGTACCGTCAGCTTGTTTGTTAAACTGCATAAATACCAGGTTCCAAATTTCGATAAAGCGGTCGCCGTCTTCTTCAGGTGTTCCCGGAGGACCTCCCCAAATGTGCGCACCGTGATCGTAAAAGATTTCAGAACAAGGACCACATGGACCGGTATCGCCCATAGACCAGAAGTTATCTGACGTGCTAATGCGAATAATCTTTTCTTTTGGAACACCAATATGGTTTTCCCAGATGTCGAAAGCTTCGTCATCTTCAGAATAAACGGTGACTAAGAGCTTTTCTTTTGGCAAACCAATTTCTTTGGTAAGGAAATTCCATGCAAACTCTATCGCTTCTTTTTTGAAATAATCGCCAAAGCTGAAATTACCCAGCATTTCAAAAAAGGTATGGTGACGCGCAGTGTAACCTACGTTCTCAAGGTCATTATGCTTACCACCTGCGCGAACGCAGCGCTGCGACGATACCGCACGGGTATAGCTGCGCTTTTCCGCACCTAAAAAACAGTCTTTAAACTGGTTCATGCCCGCATTGGTAAAAAGAAGTGTGGGATCATCTGCCGGAACCAGTGACGAGCTCGCCACCGCTTGGTGGCCATGGCTTTTAAAATAATCGATAAACTTGTTACGTAAGTCAGCAGTTGATAATGTCATTGAAAACCTAACTTCCTTTATTCTATTTTTGAAACGTGCGATTTGCCTGTTCTAATGAGCCTTATAATCGGGGCGTTTTGCTAATACACAACACGCCAATCTCCGCTATATTTCTCTGGATAATTAAAATGCACACAAATTTGCGCAACAATACCATGGATAGCGCAATTTTGTTAAGTCTAACGGGGGTAAGATAGGCTCAAATTTCACTTTAAGTAGACGAAAATAGCCAGTATTAACAAAACGAATCGCCGACAGCCCATATTTACAAGGCAACATAGCCGAGAACCCAGCCGTTCGTGCCAAAGCCGTTTTAGCTAGATTCGTTTGCGCTTACCGCATATTCAATGTGATCTTGGTAAAAGCCACGATATTGAAGAAATTGTTTCTGCTTTTGTCTCAACGCGAATTCGGTTTCATAAAACTCGCCAAACTTTTTCTCTTTTACTTTTTTAGCACTTTCAAACCAGTCAGCATCAATCTCTCTCATTGCGTGTTCTGCAGTACTTTCATCTACACCGTATTGCTGTAAGTCTAATTTAATCGCGCGGGGTCCCTTCCCTTTTAAGTACAGTGCGCGAGCTCGGCTTTCTGCAAATCTAGCATCGCTTTGGATATCAGCATCTTTGAATTCCTCCAGAATAGGCATGAAAGCATCACTCGCTATTCCCTTCTGCTGCAACTTTCGCATAATCTCGTTAAAACTATGCTCTCGTCGTGCCAGCATGCGAGTAATCGCGTCGGTAATGATTTTTCGGTCGAACTCTGACATTTTTGTAAACTTACTCTTCTGTATTAAACGTAGAAACCGCGTTATTTTAGCGTTAATTACTAGTACATTGCGACTATCTAGCGTTTTACGCACTTAACCTCTACATGATGTAAACTGCATGACAGCATCCAACTATCGCATAACAATAATAGATTCGATTGAACAGATCTCTAAAGAGCGCTGGCAATACCTCGCAAAAGAATCGGGTCCTTTCGTTTCTTATGAATTTTTACATGCGCTAGAACGCAGCGGCTCGTGCAGCAATGAATCTGGGTGGCAGCCTTGCCATATTGCTATAGCGCAGAGCCAGCATGAGGCTGTTAATCTCGTTATTCCCGGCTACCTGAAAACTCACAGCTACGGTGAATACGTGTTTGACCACGCATGGGCTAATGCTTATGCACAGCACGGTCTCGACTATTATCCTAAATGGATATCGGCCATTCCCTTCACGCCCGTAACAGGCTCTAGACTACTTTCTGATGGGCACATTGCGCTTACTCCGTCACTTTTAAGTGAACTAGAAAATACATTGACAGCGTATGTAGAGTCCGTATTTGGTGAGGCTTTGTCATCTTTTCATTGGCTATTTCCCAATGAAAGCACCTCGGCTCAACTCATTGGTAAAGGCGAGACTGAGGCCAGTGAATTAGCCGATGATTTGCCTAATGACCAATTCAAAGTTCAACCCAGTATTCCCAGCCACTACCTGACCCGATACGCGGTTCAGTTTCAGTGGCATAACTACGGTTATGGTGATTTCGACGATTTTCTTAACGCGCTTACCTCCCGCAAAAGAAAAGATATCAAGAAAAGTCGACGTAAACTGAACGAGCAAGGCGTCCGCTTTACCCATCATACCGGCAACGAGATTAGTCCAGAGACACTGCAGTTTTTCACAAAGTGTTACAAAGCAACCTATTTAAAACGAAGCGGTCACGTGGGATATTTGAATGATGTGTTCTTTGAGCAGCTTGTCGAGAGCATGAGCGATAACATGCTTATAGTTACGGCAATAGAGAATGAGGTAGCAGTAGCCAGCGCCCTCTTTTTCTACGATGAGACAGGACTGTATGGCAGATACTGGGGAGCACTGAAAGAAATAGACGGGCTACATTTTGCCTGCTGCTATTTTGAAGGCATTGAATTCGCCATTGAGAAAAAACTATCGCTTTTTAATCCCGGCACCCAAGGTGAACATAAAATACTTCGAGGCTTCGAGCCCATTTATTGCCGTTCTCATCACAAATTACAACATCCGTCGTTTCACACTGCTGTAGCAGACTTTTTACAGCGAGAAACGCCACATATCGCAAGCTATTTTAATCAGGCACGGAATGCTTTACCGTTTAACAAGGAATTTGTGCCTACTTTAAAAACAACGAGTGTCACTGCACCTAACGACGACACTTATAATCACAACGAGAAAAACGATGAAATATAAACTTCTTGCCGTAGCGATTGCGGCATCTTTGGGACTTGCTGGTTGCGGTCAGCCTGAAAAAGCCCAAGAACAAACCAGCAATGTTGAAGCGCCAGAAATGAAGGGCGAAGCGGAACTAGGCTCTTTTGGCGTAGACTTGACCGCTCGTAATGAAGCGGTAAAACCTGGTGATGACTTCTTCATGTACGCGAGCGGTACATGGTACGACAACTACGAGCTGCCCGCTGACAAAACTCGCTACGGCGCGTTTACGGGTCTTGCAGAGCGTAGTGAAGAGCAAGTTAAAAACATCATTGATGGGCTAATGGACAAGTCTTCACTAAATGCAGAAGAAAAGCTTGTTCACGACTTTTTCGTTGCTTATATGGATACAGATACCATCAACGAAAAAGGTATTGAGCCAATTAAAGACGTACTCACGTCTATCGATAGTATTGAAAACAAAACTGACCTAACCAAAGCATTTGGTAACAGCTGGTTAGTAGGCTCAACCACGCCAATTGGCGGCGGTATGTGGTACAACCGCCTTGACCCAAATGAATACCAATTAAGTGTTGGTGTTGGTGGTTTAGGCCTTCCTGATCGCGACTACTACCTGAGCGATAGCGAACGTTTTGTTAAAATTCGTGAAGCGTATGTAGCGCACATCGAGCAGATGCTAAATTTTGCAGGCGAAGAAAACGCAGCTGAAAAAGCGGCGAACATTCTTGCCCTTGAAACACAAATTGCAGAAATTCAGTGGCCTCGCGAAAAACGCCGTGACCGCGATCTTACTCTAAACCAGATTGAACGTAGCAAGCTGTCTGACGAGTACCCTGGCTTTGATTGGGATACGTATTTTGCTCAAACCGGTTATAAGGTACCTGAGCTAAATATTACACAGCCTGAGCCAGTAAAAGACGTTATTAAAATTATTAACGAAGCTGATCTCGCTGATTGGAAGTCGTACTTGAAATATCACACTATTTCAAACAATGCGGATTTCCTTTCTGAAGATATCTACCTAGCCAACTTTGACTTCTTTGGTCGTACACTAAGCGGTCAGCAAGAGCCTCGTCCTCGTTGGAAACGCGCAGTGAGCCAAATGTCTGGTACTGAATCACTTGGTTTTGCTATCGGTAAGATTTACGTAAACGAATACTTCCCAGAAAGCTCAAAAGAGCAGATGGCAGAGCTGGTTGAGAACTTGCGTACAGCACTAGGTGAGCGTATTGAAAACCTAGACTGGATGAGCGAAGAAACCAAGGTAAATGCGAAAGAAAAGCTAATGGCATTTAACCCTAAAATTGGTTATCCGGACGAATGGCAGTCTTTCGACGGCGTAACTATTAGCGACAAAGACTTAGTAGGCAACGTTCGTAATCTTCGCACATTCTTCCAAGACCAGTCAGTAGAACGTGAGCTAGAGAAGACCGACCGCAACCGCTGGGGCATGACACCACAACGTGTAAATGCGTACTACAATAGCTCGTTCAATGAAATTGTATTCCCAGCGGCTATCTTGCAACCGCCATTCTTCGATCCAAATGCCGACGCTGCTGTAAATTACGGTGCAATCGGTGCGGTAATTGGTCACGAAATGGGACATGGTTTTGACGATCAAGGCTCGAAGTCAGATGCAAACGGTATTCAGCGCAACTGGTGGACCGATGCTGACCGCGCAGCGTTTGAAGAAAAAGCGGATATGCTAGCCGAGCAATACAGCCAGTACGAGCCTATCGAAGGTAACTTCGTAAATGGTCGCAACAGCTTGGGTGAAAACATTGGTGACGTGGGTGGTCTAGCCATGGCTTACCACGCCTACAAACTTAGCCTTAACGGCAAAGAAGCGCCGGTAATTGACGGCCTAACAGGCGATCAGCGTTTCTTCCTTGCATGGGCACAAGTGTGGAAAGAAAAACGCACTGAAGAAAGCATGCTGAATCAACTTCGCGCAGGTACACACGCGCCAGGTCGTTATCGTGCACAAGCTCCAAGAAACCATGATGCATGGTATGAAGCGTTTGACGTGAAACCAGGTGATGCACTTTATCTTGCGCCAGAAGAGCGCGTAAGAATTTGGTAACTCATTGAGTTAAGCACTTAGTGAGTACATGCTAGCTTCTCGCGCCGGATAGCGATTTGTATCTGGCGCCAGCTAATACCAGTCCGCATAAATCATGTAGCTCATTTAGAAAGTGTAGATAATTAAAAAGGGCGGTTCGACTTATCTCGAACCGCCCTTTTTATTTTTCTAATAGTATTCGATCAGTGGTACTTATACGCCAGCCGCGAGTACTTGTTTAACTTCCGTTTGCTTATTTATCTTCCGTATTGGGCAACTAAATCGCGAACGTATTGCTTGCAACGGGCTACAGCTTCTGAAAAATCACCGTTACCCACACTGCCCATGGAATAACGAAGCCAATACCCATCAATTAATGCAGCGGTAGACGCAGCGGCGTTTTTGACCTGCTCAGGTTTAAGTAGCTTGCGGTAACTAAACGCTAAATTACGCTCTAAGCGTTTGTGGTTAATACACTGCAAACGATGCAAGCCTTCGTTGTGAAGTGACAACGCCCAGAAGTTAAACCAGGTATTGGTGGCGGAACTCGCCCCTTGGGTTTGTGAAAAGTTATTTTCAATAATGAAATCAATCCGCTCTAGGGGATCGTCAATACGCTGCGTGATTTTTAGCGCATCGAGAAGGTGGCGCATCGTTGCTTCAATTAAACCTTGCTTGTCACCAAAATAGTGACTGATTATCCCTGAAGAAAGCCCAGCTCTTTTGCTAATTAAGCTAATCGTTGTACCGTGATAGCCAACTTCTGCCATCACTTCTAGCGTTGCTTCTATTAATTGCTTCTTGCGAACTGGCTCCATTCCCACCTTGGGCATGCTACAACTCCAAACCTTAAATCTAAAAAATAACCTGCGACAGCACAATGCCGCCGCAGGCATGATATCACGATTAAAAGGTTAAGCGTGCGTTGACTGCAACAGCGCGAGGTGCGCCAATCCAAAATGCACCTGGTGCAATGGTAGACGCATAGTCTTCATCAAACAGGTTGTTTACTGTTAAACGCACTTCTAGCTCTTCAGCACCTGAACCAATGTTTTCGATAAAGCCGCCAATATAGAAGTCGCTAACGATATAGTCATCAACTTGTGCTGCATTATCAATATCCAGGTAGCGGCTATCAACGTACTTGGTAGACAGGCCTGCAAAGTAGTTATCGCGTGCCCAATCAAGGCTAATTACCGCCATAGTGTCAGGCGTACCGATAACCGTATTACCTTCAATAGCTACCAGTGACACTTCAGGGTTTTCAGGGTCAGCGATGGCTGCCAGCGCATCGTCAAGTGTATCGTATTGCGTACCTGAACTACCTACCGTCGCAATATATTCTGACTCGCTTAAGGTAATAGAAGTGAACAACGAGAACTCTTCGGTTAGCATAATGTCTGCTGAAATTTCAAAACCACTAGACTCAATACCGCCCACGTTTTTGTATCCACCCGCGGCTGCTTCAAGAAAGTCTATGCCCTCTGAGGTTTCGTTACTGGTAAATTGAATACGGTCGTTAAACTCAATATTGTAGTAGGTCACGCTGGCATTGAAGCCAGGTGAAGAGTAGCGGAAACCTACGTCAATGTTGTCAGCGGTTTCTGGCTTTATAAAGCGAAGGTCAGTATCGTTGCGCTCTAGTTGCGCATCTTTAATTGCCGCAAAGTTCTCACCGTAACCTGCGAAAACTTCCACTCCTTCAATGGGTAAAGGTGCGACGATACCGGCTGAGAATAAGGTATCTGAGTCAGTATTCACCGCTAAGTTGTTGGCTGAATCAAAGTTGTCCGTTTTTTCGATATCTACGTTAAACTTCTTGGCACCAGCGCGAATGCGGGCAAAGCCTAGATCAAGCTCATCTTCCACATAGTACATCAAGGTATCAACTGGGAAGGTTCTATCGTACTGCACCCAGTAAGGCACGTTGTCATAATCGATACTAATAGACGAATTGGTAATTTTATGCCAATCGCGAGACTCGCCACGCTCATAGTCTTCCCACCAAATACCAAAACGTACGGTATTATCAAAATCACCAATTTTGGTGTACCACACAGCATCAGCATTAATGCCAAAACGCTCTTTATCATAATGGGTGTGACGATATGAGCCCACAGGAATAGCGCCTTGCGCGTGACAGCCTGGGTCATATTCTGCACCTGCACCACCATAAGGGAAGGTCAGTGAGCTTTGACAACCATCAATAGGACTTAGCTGGTTGCCTTGTCTATCAACAAAGTAGATTTGTCCCAGCTCTTCTCCACCGAATACCGTATTTCCAACAATAAGCTCTGAGTGCCCTTCTGCTCCGTCATCAGTGATATCGACAATATAGGGTGGAACCCATTCGCCGCGTCCTTCATTGTCGTGATAATACACGTTAGTCATAAAATCGACCTGGCCAATAGTAAAGTCAGCCTGTAAATAAGCGAAAAGGTTTTCGCGTAGGGTAGACCAACCTCGACGATACGCCTGATCTTGATAAGGCACACCTGTCCACTCGTCAGTTAACTGGTCCCAGTCTGGATTTTGCTCATATTGCGCCAGCCCGTATATGCGCTGGTAGTTATCTTCGTGGGTATCGTCGTAAGACAGGTAACCTGTAAGAGACACGTCGTTAACGGTAGAGATAAACTTCATGGCTAAATGATCACGGGTGTTCTCTGCTGCCTGCTGCATAAAGTCAGAACTTTCTTGACTTGAAAGGCTTATCCACGCGTAAGTATCTTTAAAGATTTCGCCTGTTTCGTAGCGTACATAGTATTTTGACGCATCAAATGAACCCGCTGTTACACTGGTTATTAAGCCCTGCTCCGCAGACGGGTTAATGGTGGTGAAATTCAGTGTGCCGCCCAAGGCTTCGTGTGAACGGGAAGCGATATCCGCCGTACCCTGAGAAACTTCAACGCCTTTTACGTTTTCGGTATCGATATAGCGATTCGCTTTCGCGCCACCACCGTAATTCGAGTTACCGTTGGCGATGCCATCTACCGTCATGCCAATTTGCTGCTCGTTTAGGTTTACTTGAAAGCCACGAATAACAATAGACGTTGACCAGTCATCAGCCCCAAAGGTATCACCTTCGTTAATAAGCACACCCGGCAGGTTATCAACCGCGGCTAACACACTGCTAAGATTAGCCTGTTGTTTAAACATATCGTCGCTCGTTGCGTTATTCGCGTAAGAAACGCTTCGCCCAACAACGGTAATTTCTTCTATGCGCTCTTCGTCAGCACGCTCTGCTTCCTCTGCCCACGCCACTGTAGGTGTAGTCATAGACGAAAGTGCTGCAAGTACAGCTAACGAGAGTTTATTGTGTGTTTTCATGTGTTTCCCAAAGTAGTTGTGTAATGTTTACTCACTACTCTAGGGAGGAATTGTTACAGTAGCGTTAAGTTTAATTGAACAATCAATTAATAAAACATTTTCCATGTTTGTTTACTCAATGACATCCAAGTAAACATGCACCAGCTATAAACGGACCCAGAAATTTAGCAAAGAAATCTTTGCCTAACAGACACAAAAAAGCCCTCACTAAGGAGGGCCAAAAGGGAAAGGTTTATCTTACCTTGATATTACTTTACGACTGCGTTGCGGCTTGAAAACGGGTATTTTTGCTTTCAGTCCCGGCTACTTGCTTTTCTGCGTAAAGCAAGGCGTCGTGTAGCGTGTCAAAGTTGGGGATACCTGGGTGCGCTTCGTTTACGCCCTCAAGCACCTTATTGACTTCTGCATTAGCACCACAAATAACCAGCTGACGACCTGCCGCTAGTGCATCTGAAGTAACTGTATCAACTGCCATCGCAGCAGAAACATCCATAAGTGGAACGCGCGAGAAATCTAAAATGGTGACTTTAGAACCCGGTTTCACACGCTCACGAACGTGGTGGCCCAAATCGGCAGCCGCACCAAAGCTTAGTGGTCCGCCAAAACTAAAGATTGATACTTTGTCTTTAAGAGATTCCAGAAGCTCATTATCTTTAGGGTCGTTTAACGACTCAGGGATTTTCTTAAGCTCTTCAATTTGCAGCTGTGCGATTTGCTTAACGTAAGCTAATGCTGCGAATACCACGCCAACACCAACTGCTGTGATCAGATCTACAAATACCGTTAGCGCAAGCACCATAATCATTAGGCCGAAGTCCCAACGTGGGCCTTTGTGAGCGCGCTTCAAGTAACTCCAGTCGATGATATCTAAGCCTACTTTAACCAAGATACCAGCAAGAACAGCGTGAGGAATTTGCGCCGCTAGCGGGCTAAGACCTAACACAATTGCTAGAAGAACTAGCGCGTGTACCATGCCCGATATGTTGTACTTACCACCGCTACGGATATTTACAACAGTACGCATCGTTGCGCCTGCACCTGCGATACCGCCGATAAGACCAGCAAATGTATTACCAATACCTTGGCCGATTAGCTCTTTATTGCTATCGTGACGGGTACGCGTCATGTTATCAGCAACAAGAGATGTAAGTAGACTGTCGATGGCTCCCAGCACAGCTAGAATAAACGCGGCTTCAAGAATAAGCAGTGCTTTACTTTGGTCAAATACTGGAAGGTGAAGGCTAGGTAAACCCGTCGGGATATCACCAAGGATTGGCACAGACAGCGCTAAGCTTACAAGCGTGCCAATGATAAGTGCAGCCAGTGCGCCAGGCACATACTTGCCTAATTGCGGTGGCCATTTGTAGGCAATAACCAAGGTACCAAGGCCTAACGCCAAGGTTGCAAAATCAATATCGGCAAGCGCGGTTGGCAAGTATGTCAATGCGCCGATTGTTCCGCCGGGAGGCTCATGGCCCAGTAAGCGGCCGATTTGAAGAATGATGATGATTGCACCGATGCCCGACATAAAGCCCGATATTACCGGGTAAGGCACTAGGCGAATGTATTGACCAACACCAAGGACACCAAAAACAATCTGGAATACACCGGCCAATATCACAGCTGTGAATATAAGGCTAGCGTCGCCTGATAGACTTGCGAACAAGCCTGCAAGAACAACAACCATAGGCCCCGTTGGACCAGAAATCTGTGCTGGTGTACCACCGAAAAGTGCGGCAAAGAAGCCAACCGCAATAGCACCGTACAGGCCCGCCATTGGGCCTAAGCCTGACGCTACACCAAGTGCAAGCGCCAGTGGTAAAGCAACAATACCGGCTGTTAAACCGCCGGTAAAATCGCCTCGTAGGTTTGAAAGGTTAATTTTTACCATAGTTATAGACCTTATTCACCGCGAGCAAGTTGTGCTTCGGCAGTAGACTCGTCCATTACATCGAATTCACCAGACTCAGTGTTGTAGTAAAGCACTTCACCTGAACCAATGTTATAAACCCATCCGTGAAGCTTAACCTGACCTGTTGCAATTTTTGCAGCAACAGCAGGGTGAGTGCGAAGGTGCTGAATTTGCTGAACAACGTTCTCTTTCGTTACCGCTTCCAGGTCGTCAATAGAAAGGTCTGAATGGCCACAGCGCTCTTTAACAACTTCAGTTGCAACACGGCAATGACCTAGCCACTCTTTTACATGCGGTAGCGCACTTAAGCCTTCAGGGTTGATGGCGCCTTTCATCGCACCACAGTCAGTATGGCCACAAATAACAATATGAGAAACGCCCAGTGCAGCAACTGCAAACTCAATAGACGCTGTCATGCCACCAGTTTGGTTGCTGTGAGGAGGTACGATGTTGCCCGCATTACGGCAGATAAATAGCTCACCTGGATCAGTTTGTGTTACTAAGTTCGGGTCGATACGTGAATCAGAGCACGTAATGAAAAGCACTTCAGGGTTCTGCCCGGTAGCTAGTTTTTGAAACGTAGCTTTTTTGTTTGGGTAAACTTCTTTCTGGAATTTGGCAACACCTGAGATAACGTGATCCATATATAACTCCCAATTTTTTTAATAATTGTAATGATTATGTAATTACGCCAGTTTCACCTGATAGATTAATAGTTTAATATACTAACTCGCGATAGTTAAATACTATCACCGCTTACGTATCACTACTCATAAGCATAGTAAGAGAGAGCCATTTTCACCATGCAATTCAACGGAAAGACCCCGTCAATTAACCAAATCCGCTATTTTGTTGCAGTGGCTAAATACTTAAGCTTCAGGCAGGCAGCAGGAATACTGGGAATTAGTCAGCCTACTCTGACCAGTCAGATCAGTGCGCTAGAAAACCTATTAGGGCTAACGCTTTTTGAACGTTCACGCACAGGAACGCTGTTATCTCCCCAAGGTAAAGCCTTGCTTGATGCAGCGGAAGAGGTGCTGCAGGCCTCTCAACGGTTCAGCGAAATTGCACGAGACTTGTCCGAGGGTGAAGTCGTAACCTACCGGTTAGGAATACCGCCAACACTAGGGCCTTATTTACTTCCCTTTGTGCTACCAGATCTGCACAAACGGAAGCCCGGCTTGCGCTTCTATGTTCGAGAAGGCGCCCCTAACGCACTGCAACACGGTCTACTGCGTGGTGAATATGACCTAATTCTTTCCCCACTTTCGGGCGAGAACTCTCAATTGATCACGCAACCACTCTTCAAAGAGCCTTTAAAATTCGTCACGCCTTCTGATCACAAATTGTCAGGAAAAGCCTATGTTAAGCCAGAAGAAATAAGCGGCGAGAAAGTGTTAACACTAGAAGACCGACATCACTTTCATCATCAAGTGCAGCGCATTTGCGATGAGATTGGGGCAGATTTACAGCGTGATTATGAGGGCACCAGCCTAGATACTTTGCGTCAAATGGTGGTAATGGGCATGGGTGTAGCCTTCCTACCCGGGCTTTATATCCATTCTGAGTTGCACAAGCCTGAAGCGTTACACGTGTGTGAAATTGCCGATATGCCTATTGAGCGTCAGCACTCATTAGCGTGGAGAAACACTGCGCCTGGACGAAAGACCTTTAGAGAAATATCAATTATCATAAAAGAGATAATTGAAACTCGCCTGTCGGACGCCGTGACTATAGTCAGTGCTGCTCCAAGCCCTCTTCCAAAACGTTAAACTGGTTGTAATTTATTATGATTGATAGACAACATTTACGAATAGTAAGAGCGATAGATGCTGAAGGCACGATGACAGAAGCGGCAAAATCGCTTTTTCTAACCCAGTCAGCGTTAAGCCACGCAATGAAAAAGTTGGAAGCTCATTTTGACGTACCGCTTTGGAAAAAAGACGGCAGAAGACTCACGCTGACTCAGGCGGGTCAGAGTGTATTGGGCTTAGCTCACCGAGTTTTACCCCAGTTTGAGCATACTGAAGCCCAATTACGCAGATTTGCCGATGGTAAACAGGGCATATTACGCATTGGGATGGAGTGCTACCCATGTTTTGAATGGTTGCTCAAGGTTGTAGCGCCTTTTTTGAAAGCCTTTCCCGATGTTGATGTAGATGTACGCCGCGCGTTCTCTTTTGGCGGTTTACAAGCGCTTCACGGGTACGATATTGATATATTGCTCACGCCAGACCCTCTTTCACTTGAAACCATTACCTACACGCCAGTGTTCGAATATGAGCAAGTATTGGTAATGGATAAGCACCACCCTTTGGCAGAGAAGCCATTTGTTACACCGAAAGACTTAAGCAATGAGACCCTTATCACCTACCCCGTAGAACTCAGTCGACTGGACGTATTCACGCATTTTCTTACTCCTGCCAATTGCACAGTGAGGCAACATAAAACGATTGAAACCACAGAGATCATGTTACAAATGGTAGCCGCGGGACGTGGTGTTACTGCGCTACCTAAATGGTTAATTGATGAATCAAAAGAAAGCGATCTCTTGACTTGTCGGTCGCTTGGTGAACAAGGCGTGTCAAAAACGCTGTACTTGGGTCATAGAAAAGCGCAGGACGTATTGGGGTTTGTAGACGATTTCATTGCCCTCTCGCAAACGCACAAGCCATAGGTGTTCCAAACAGTATTTCAGAAACTTATGTCATACTAGGGAATAAAATAATTCGCTAGCCAACAATGTTGGCAAGCGAAAACGCTCTAATTAAAGACTGTCGCGCATTATGCGCGCTTAACGGTATGAATGGCGCTAAATTTTAAACTGTCCCACCAATTCTTTTAAGTCACCAGAGACGGCACTTAACTGCGTAGCTTCCACAGCTAACTCTTCTGCATGCTGACTAGTTTTATCACTTAAACCAGTGATAGCTACGAGCGACTTATTAATATCTTGCGCCACTTCCGTTTGCTGCTCGGTAGCAAGTGCTATGTGAGTACTTTGCTCGTGAACCAAACCTATAGACTGGGTAATGTCTTTAAGCGTTTCGACCACTTTCTCTGTTTTATCGACACCAGATTGAGAACGGGTTTGTCCTTCCTGCATAACACTGTTGGTCTGCTCAGACATCGCCTGCAATCGCTCTACCATTTTTCGTATATCAGTCGTCGATTCTTGTGTACGACTTGCTAAAGAGCGAACTTCATCTGCAACAACGGCAAAGCCGCGCCCCTGTTCACCGGCTCTCGCCGCTTCAATGGCTGCGTTTAATGCCAGTAAATTAGTTTGTTCAGCTATGCTGTTAATTACATCGACTACAGCACCGATGCTATCTGACTCTTTGCTCAATCCGCCTACAACTTCAACACCCTGACTGATGGCGTCAGCCAGCGCGCGAATTTCCCTCATAGCATCTTGCACTTGTTCACTGCCGGCTTGTACCAATTCATCTGCTTTAGTCGCAGCGTCACTGGACTGTGCCGCATTTTTTGAAATTTCAACGACGGTAGCAGCCATCTGCGTCACTGCCGTAGACACATTATCCACCTGACTACGCTCTTGATTAATTTCCTTACTAGTCGCGTGACTCACATCTCGAAGGTGATCCGCTGCATCAGAAACAGCCTTAGTGTTAGCGGCAGTATCTTTTAGCAATGATCTTAGTTTATCGGTAAAGGTATTAAACTCTATAGCAAGCGCACCGATTTCGTCGTTACTCTTAACTTCCAGACGCTTGGTTAAGTCGCCGTCGCCATGCGCTATTTCCGCCATTGCATTGCGCATTTCGACCAAAGGCTGAGTGACTTTAGCACTCGCAAAATAAGTAATAAGGGCTATTAATCCAATAATCACAAAGGCGACGATAATTGCCGTAGTAATTGCATTATTTATAGGGCTATCAATGATGCTTGCAGGGATAAGAATGCCCAGCGACCAATTCATTTGTGGGTTAGTTAACTGAGCGTGCTCAAAAACCGCAACATAGTCTTCCCCCTTCCAGGTTACGTGCACAATACCAGATTCATTAGCCGCTATATTACTTGCCAACTTGCCAAACCCTTCAGTGCTATCAAACACGCTGTCAAAGTTGCGAATAGAGGAGCTTAGTGGCAACGCTTTGCTCTGTTTTGGAAAGTAAACAATGTTTTGGTTTTCATCGAGTAAAAACGCCGTGCCTTGATCTTCATAACGAATGGCATCTATGACCTTACCCACCGTGCTAATAAGAATATCGACACCGCCAACGCCTAGTAACGCTCCATTTTTGTATATCGGGGTTTGTACTACTGCAGATACGCTTCCATCTTGGGAATCGACAGCAGGAGGCGTTACATATAGCTTTCCTTTTTCAACGGCAGTAGTAAACCACGGACGCTTAGTTGCAAAGTAACCGGCGTTAGGATTGCCAGCATCAGGACCCGATGTGTCGACGCCGACTCGGCCCTCTTCATAGAAGTATTCACCCGTCTTAGCTGAACCAAAGAACGCAGATTTAATGATGGGATCTTGGCTGCTGATGCCCTCAAATGTAGCATAGATATCTTCAGATTGAGCCAGTTGGCTTTCGGGCGCCCCTCGCGTGTTATGGCGCGTAAAAAAATCTTGTAGAAAAGGACTACTTAGGAACGCTCTAGCAACGCCGCCATAGGTTGCGAAGAAGCCTTCAACGTCATTAGCTTCACGTGCAACTAAGGATTTAAGCTCTTTTTCTACGCGACTGCGGGTGTTATCTGCAACGGTATTGACTAAGAAAAACGCCGTAATGAGTAACATCAAAGCTATGCTACCGCCAACGATAAGCATGAACTTTTTTTGGAGTGATATGGATTTCATTTGTACTTCTCATTGTTTACTAAACGCCACAACGTGTGAAAAGTATATTCCAGCACTAGGGCCTGTTGACCTTTGTTGTACATTTTTTCAGCGGTCTTTGTGCCATCTAGACAAGGCGGATGTTTGACGGTTTAGTGGTTCTAAGTCGAAAACATTCAACGCCGTATAGATGGCACAAAGGCGCTGCCCGAAGGGGTCGTTATGGAAGCCTTTTACTCTTTGTCACAGCCCTTTAACTTAGCCCACTAGGCTTGCAGGACTGTTTCGCGATTAAAAGGCTTCCATTTAGACCAAAATTCGTACATCAAAGGTTAACAGGCCCTGATAATTCGCACACATTACAGGTTTAGTTTTATTAGTATAAAAGCGCAAGTGAGCCGAGCTCGCTTGCACTTCTAATACTTTGAGATATACAGAGAAATTTTACAACCTCTGAAAGTCAATTCTACGAAAGTTTAAATACAGTGTGAATTAAACACTTTTAAGAATTAGCTGTAAAAGCAAAGATAAGCGGTAGGCGTAGACACTTTTACGTCAAAAGAAGCATCGGCGGGTACATTAAAGCTGGTGCCTGTAGCAAAAGATTGCCATTCGTCACTTCCCGGAAGCTTCACAACTAGCTCACCTTCAACCACTTTCATTAGCTCTTTTTGTGATGTAGAAAATGTATATTCACCCGGCGACATCACGCCCGAGGTGCAGGGGCCGTTTGCAGATTCAAACCCAATCGAGCTCACTTTATTGTCGAAATAATGGTTTACTTTAAAGCTCATAGTTACTCCTTTGATTTGAGTGCTGTTGCTCTTTGTTTTAACTTTCCGTAATACAAATAGCTCCAGCCCTGGTACTTATTTAGCGTTTTTGCCAAATAAGCATATGGTTATTGGCGGGCATATCGATAATATCTTGCAAGCTCAACTCGCCTGCCCAAGCGGTAAGCTCGTTGATATCGCGGTAACCACCATAGCCACGCGCTAAGAGCGAAGCGTGGAAGGCTTGGTTACTTTCAGAGGTAAATTTACCGCTGTGTGTAAAAGGGCCATACTGACAAAATATGCCCCCTTTGGGTAAGTGCAACGCTACTGATTCCATTAGTAGCTTTGCCTCTTCTTTCTGCATGATATGTGCGGTGTTTGCCGTAAAAATGCCGTCTACGTCGAGGTTAGGAAATACATCTTGCCCCACAGTGAATGCAATGGGAGGTTTCACATTACCCACATTTGTATCACTCAGCCAAGCGGTAATGCCCTCGTGGTAGTGCGGTTGATCGCTTGTGTGCCAAATAAGATGGGGTAAGTGTTCAGCCAAAAATACGGCATGTTGTCCTGTCCCGCTTCCTATCTCTAAAACTTGTCGGCAGTTAGCAAATGTACGTTCAAGCACACTCAAAATGGCGCGCTTGTTGTTTTCACAGGCCTGACTAAAAGGCTTTTCGATTTGCATACACGTTATCTGCCTTATCAGCATTAATCACTTAGGTTAGGACCCAACCACTTTTCGGCTTCTTCTAAAGTCCAGCCTTTACGCGCGGCGTAATCTTCTACTTGGTCGGCTTGAATTTTGGCAACCGCAAAGTATTTGGCATCTGGGTGTGCAAAATACCAGCCCGATACCGACGCGCCCGGCCACATGGCGTAACTTTCCGTAAGCTTCATACCTGTGTGCTGCTCTGCTGACAATAAGTCCCAAATAAGCTGCTTCTCAGTGTGTTCTGGACACGCTGCATAACCGGGTGCAGGTCGAATGCCCCGATACTTTTCTCGTATCAGTTCTTCGTTACTTAATGATTCGTCAGCGGCGTAGCCCCAGTAGTGCTTGCGTACTTGTTCGTGTAGATATTCTGCAAACGCTTCAGCTAGTCTGTCTGCCACGGCTTTGACCATAATACCGTTGTAGTCATCACCTGCTTGAATATAACTATTAGCAAGCTCGTCTTCACCTATACCACCGGTGACGGCGAAAGCACCCACATAATCATTTATGCCGCTCGATTTCTCAGCAACAAAGTCTGCCAAACAATAATTTGCGAATTTGTCTTTTAAGGTTTGCTGACGCAAATGGTGGGCAACGCCTTGAACCTCACTTCTAGATTCATCAGTATAAATTTCAACATCGTCATCAACGCGGTTAGCAGGAAACAAGCCGATAACGCCTTTTGCCTCAAGACTCTTCTCTTCGATAATCTTATCCAACATAGCGTTGGCATCATTAAACAATGACCGGGCCTGCTCACCGACTACTTCATCCTCGAGTATACGTGGGTATTTGCCTGCTAAAGACCAGGTTAAGAAAAATGGTGTCCAGTCAATGTAGTTACGAAGCGTAGCTAAATCGGCGGTTACCGGTGTAACACCTAAGCTCGCAGGTTTTACCGGTAAAGTCGTATAATCTGGCTTAAAAGCGTTTTCTCTCGCCTGAGTTAATGTCACCGGCTTGCTGCGCGGCTTTTTACGGGCGTGCTGTTCACGTACCGTATCGTATTCTTTTGCCAGTTCTTCTGCATAAATATCGCGAGACGCTTTGTTTAGAAGACGCTGACATACGCCTACTGCTCTACTTGCATTTGGAACATAAGCCACAGGCGCATGGTAATTTTGTTCAATTTTTACTGCGGTATGCGCTTTAGACGTCGTCGCCCCGCCAATAAGTAAAGGAATATCAAAGCCTTGACGTTCCATTTCTTTGGCTACGTGAACCATCTCATCAAGTGATGGCGTAATAAGGCCTGACAAACCAATCATATCAACGTTTTCATCTTTAGCGGTTTGTAAAATTGTTGCCGCTGGCACCATCACGCCTAGGTCAATCACTTCAAAGTTATTACACTGAAGTACCACGCCTACGATATTTTTACCGATATCGTGAACATCACCTTTTACCGTAGCGAGAAGAATTTTACCGTTGCTTTTAGCATCGTCTGACTTTTCTTCTTCAATGTATGGCTGTAAATGGGCTACCGCTTTTTTCATAACGCGAGCCGACTTTACCACCTGCGGAAGGAACATCTTACCTTCGCCGAACAAATCCCCTACTACGTTCATGCCGTCCATTAATGGCCCTTCGATAACGTGTAACGGACGCTCAGCTTGCTGACGCGCTTCTTCGGTATCTTCAATAATGTAATCGGTGATGCCCTTAACAAGCGCGTGCTCTAAGCGCTTATTTACCTCTTGTTCGCGCCAAGACAAGTCTTCTTTTGCGGCAGCCTTACCATCACCTTGATAATTAGGGGCAATATCAAGCAAGCGCTCTGTGGCATCACTTCTGCGATTTAGAATCACGTCTTCAACGGCATCTCGAAGTTCAGCGGGAATTTCGTCATATACCTCTAGCTGACCGGCATTAACGATTGCCATATCCATACCGGCTCGAATAGCGTGGTACAGAAACACCGAGTGCATAGCCTCGCGCACTGGGTTGTTTCCCCTGAAAGAGAAAGAGATGTTAGAAAGGCCACCAGAAATATGGGAATACGGACAGGTTTTACGTATCTCACGGGTAGCTTCGATAAAATCAACCGCGTAATTATCGTGTTCTTCAATCCCCGTTGCTACTGCGAAAATATTGGGGTCAAAGATAATATCTTCAGGCGGAAAACCAACTTCTTCAGTCAAAAGCTTGTAGCTACGCTGACAAATTTCAACTTTGCGGGCTTGTGTGTCGGCCTGCCCGGTCTCGTCAAACGCCATCACTACGGTTGCAGCACCATAGCGCTTTATTAGCTTAGCTTGATTTAAGAAGAGTTCTTCACCTTCTTTTAAGCTAATCGAGTTAACTATCGCTTTACCTTGTACACACTTAAGCCCGGCTTCGATAATTTCCCATTTAGACGAGTCGATCATAATGGGAACTCGGCTAATATCTGGCTCAGAAGCGATAAGGTTTAAAAATGTGATCATGGCCTGCTTTGAATCAAGCATGGCCTCATCCATATTGATATCGATGATTTGGGCACCGTTTTCTACCTGCTGTCTTGCGACATCAAGAGCGGTTTCATAATCACCTTCAAGAATAAGACGTTTAAAGCGAGCAGAACCTGTAACGTTAGTGCGCTCACCGATATTAATAAATGTTGAAAATTCTGCGCTCATAATGCCCTCCTAGTGTACAAACGGCTCTAGGCCTGACAAACGCATTTTAGGTTTAAATTCGGGAATCTTGCGTGGCGCGAGACCTTCAACCGCACTGGCAATATCGCGAATGTGCTCTGGGGTACTCCCACAACAACCACCTACGATATTTACTAGCCCTGATTGCGCCCATTCTTTGATATGCTCGGCCATCTCCGGACCTTCCATATCGTATTCACCAAATTCGTTAGGTAAGCCCGCATTAGGGTGGGCAGATATGAAGCACTCACTCACATTAGCCACTTCATCGACATATTGACGTAATAGGTCTGGTCCAAGTGCGCAGTTTAAGCCGAATGAAAACGGACTTATGTGCCGCATTGAGTAATAAAATGCTTCCGCGGTTTGACCAGAGAGCGTACGCCCTGAAGCGTCTGTGATAGTGCCTGATACCATCACGGGCAAAGACTTACCTAGTTTTTCAAACACCGACTCTACGGCAAACGCTGCTGCTTTGGCGTTTAGCGTATCGAAAATAGTTTCAAGCATGATTAGGTCAACGCCGCCCTCAATGAGTGCTTCGGTAGACTCGCTATACGCTTCTACTAACTCGTCAAACGTGACGTTGCGCTTACCTGGGTCATTGACATCAGGTGAGATTGAAGCGGTGCGGTTTGTTGGACCTAGTACACCGGCTACGAAACGAGGTTTCTCAGGTGTTTTTGCGGTGAATTCGTCGGCAGCTTTGCGCGCTAACTTAGCCGCAGCCACATTAATATCCCGTGATTGGGCCTGCATGTCATAATCGGCCATAGCGATAGTCGTCGCGTTAAACGTATTGGTTTCTATAATATCTGCGCCAGCTTCAAAATAATCACAGTGAATCTGATAAATAATGTCTGGCTGGGTAAGTACTAATAGGTCGTTATTACCCTTTACGTCGCAGTGCCAGTCGGCAAACTGTGTTCCGCGATAATCTTCTTCTTCTAACTTATGGCGCTGGATCATGGTGCCCATGGCGCCGTCTAATATAAGAATGCGCTTTTTAGCGGCTTCTGTAAGCGTTGTCTGCGCGCTAGAATTTGGTCTTTGGCTCACGTGCTACCTCTTTGGCTGTGACTTTTCAGCAAGCTGACTTAAATCGTAAGGCGTGGTCTGATAAACATAATAATTCAGCCAGTTTGTAAACAATAGGCTGCCGTGTGAGCGCCACTGTACAATAGGAGGCTTGGCTGGATCATCCCCTTCAAAATAATTTTTTGGAATTACTGGCGTTTGTCCCGCGGCAATATCTCGAAAATACTCGTCTTTAAGTGTATCTGGATCGTATTCCGGGTGACCCGTTACAAATACCATGCGCTTATCTTCTGACGCCACAATATAAGCGCCTACATCGTCAGACTCTGCAACAACACTAAGTCCATCGACGCTGTTATACAACGAGGTGTTAATATGCCCATAGCGGGAATGTGGTGCGTAAAAAGAAGGGTCAAAGCCTCTTAATAGCTCATTGTTCGGGTCATTCACTTTATGTTTAAAGACACCTGAAAACTTTTCGTCTCTAAGCTCTCGTGTAATGCCGTAAAAGTGATACATGGCGGCGTGAGCAGCCCAACATAAGTAAAGGGTTGAGTTCACGTGACGCTGCGCCCACTCCAATATGGTGGTCATGGTTTCCCAGTACTTTACTTCCTCGTAATCGATAAGCGCGAGAGGCGCACCGGTGACAATGAGGCCATCGTATTTCTTATTCGCTACCGCTGAAAAGTCGTGATAGAAAGCATCCATGTGCGATTGCGGGGTATTCTTCGGCGCTTGATTATCAATTCGAATTAAATCCACGTTTATTTGCAGTGGCGTGTTCGATAACAGGCGAAGTAACTGTACCTCTGTTTCTATCTTGTTCGGCATTAAATTAAGAATACCGACTTCAAGAGGACGAATATCCTGATTGGCAGCCCTGTCCATGTCCATGGTAAAAATATTTTCACCTAGTAGTACATTCTGCGCGGGTAACTGCTCAGGAATACGAATTGGCATAGAGGGCTCCAGTGATAAATTACAATATCTGTATTGTGTCTATAACTGGCAATATGTCAACATCTTTACGTCTAGACGTCTAAACGAAATTGATACTTTTGAACCCATTAAGACACAACTTAGACTCCTCTTATGATTGATGAATGAAAAACTAATTGTTATAAATTGTTTAATTTTTATTCTCCCCTTAATTATTTTACACGCCATAGAAACCAAAGAAAGGAAGACACAAATGACTCAGTCATCAAAACGGACTTACGGTCAATTAGTAGAAAACTGGTTTCTGCGCAATTACAAGGCAGTATGTATTATTGGTGGTGCGGTTATTGGTTTGCTTAGCTTTTACGACACTATGCGACAACAAGGAAAATCTTTTGTTTGTGATATGCCCTATATGTCAGGCTGGAGCTGGCTTAAATGTCAGCAGCTAAGTCAATCTCAAATAGAATGGTTAATGCAATTGGATAAAGACGGTAAGCTTTCTGCGATACAAAGAGAACTACTCGAGAAGGAAGAGCACCGTCTAATAAATAACCTGCTGGAACGATTAGCTGAACCAATTTCAGAAGATGAACCAGAGGCTCGTGCTGCTACAGAGTTGGTTATAATAAATAAGTTAGATGAAGCAGAACCGTCTGAATTAAATGCACTAGAGCTTATTTCGAATGGGAAAACAGATGAAGGGCTCGCTAATCTAGAAGCTCAAGCAGTAGAAGCCCAAAGCAACGCTACAAAAAAATGGCGTCAGTTAGGAAAACTTTCCTACGCCGTTAACACAGACTTAGCAATAACCGCTTACCAGCAAATCCATAAATTAGGGGTAGCTAATATTTGGGACAAAATATATCTCTCTAGATTATTGCAACGAGCTGGTAAAACCCATGAAGCGTATGTCATCGTGAAAGATGCTCTAGGTAATAACAGCTTAAACAGTAGGCATTTGGGTACAATACATAACGAAATGGGCGACTTGTATGTAACTATGGGCAATTTACCAGAAGCCTTAATCTCTTACGAAAACGCATTGAGGATTCGTAAAAAATTAGTAACAAACGATTCAAGCAACTTCAAATTAAAGCGAGACCTCGCTGTTTCATATGACAAATTTGGTCATATTGAGCTGGCCCAAGGCAATCTGCCAGCGGCGCTCAAAGCTTACCAACAAGCTTGGACTATTGCACATACTCTAGTGGAAAACACGCCTTCCAACCATGAATGGCAACGAGACTTATCAGTCTCCTTTGATAACATTGCCAATATAGAACGATTACGAGGCAATTATTTTTCAGCGCTCATATCTTATAAACAA
Source organism: Alteromonas sp. 07-89-2 (assembly GCF_013113925.1). Classification (NCBI taxonomy): domain Bacteria; kingdom Pseudomonadati; phylum Pseudomonadota; class Gammaproteobacteria; order Alteromonadales; family Alteromonadaceae; genus Alteromonas; species Alteromonas sp. 07-89-2. The sequence continues at coordinate 24,982 of NZ_VTYM01000021.1, forward strand.
GCTTTAGATATACGTAAGTCCTTAACCGACGCTTTTCCTGAAAATAGCAGTCGTCAGAGAGATCTTCTTGTTTCCTATGACAAAATTGGACACATCGAAAGATTACTGGGGGATTTTTCGAATTCCCTAAGCGCATATACAAAGGTTTTAAAAATTGCACAAGCATTAGTAGCGCGCGATCCTAGCAATAGAGAATGGAATAGGGATTTAGCGGCTTCTTTTAGCAACATAGGCCATATCAAAAGATCGCAAGGAGACTTAGATGCTGCCCACGAGTCTTATAATCAAGCTCTTTCGATAACTAGAGCCCTTGCTTATAACGACCCCAACAATAGTGAGTGGCAAAGAGATTTATCAGTGGCGTTTAATAATATTGGTCTTGTGAAACTTACCGAAGGTTCCTTGGATGAATCTTTAACATTTTATCGTGAGGCATTAAGCATTCTCGAAGAATTAGTGACGCGAGATCCTGCAAATAATGAATGGAAAAGGTATTACTCGATATCACAGATGAACATAGGAGATATAGAGTTAAAAAAAGGAAATTACGCAGCTGCTTTGCAGTTGTTTGATAGAGCATTAGCAATAAGAATAGATTTAACGGATAGAATACCTAGTAATCGTGAATGGCGGAACGATTTAGCAGTTTCTTTTCACAAAATTGGAGACCTGTATCGCGCCATGGGTCAGATTAGCAATGCGCTCTTAAACTACGAAAAAAGCTTGTCTCTTCTAGGACAACTCATGGAGCACTTTCCTGACAATCACAATATTCGAACTACCGAAAAACTAGTTCAGATAAAGCTACATAATCTTCGAGGAAAAATAGCAAAGAATTAGTATTTGCTGATTGCAAATAACTACAAGCAACTAATTATTTTGTTTATGCACCATTGCCAACATCTCAGCTTCGGCACGAGGAATGTCGCAGGCTTCAATAATTTCATCAATGCTAGCGCCTTGCTTGACTAAGTCCGCCGCACGCTGATATAGGCGTAGGGAAGGATCTTGAAGCTTGAGTTCTCGAAGCTGGTTTTCAATATCAGTTTGCTTTTCGTCTAACTCTTGAAGGTGTCGAGTGATCACCAAGGTGCGTGCTTGCGCCTCAGTTTGTTGATTATTTGCATTTTTAGCAAGGGCTTCAGTGCGGGCAATAGCCTCTGCGTTAGCATGTTCGCTTTCGCTTAATGCAGAACGCAACTGCTTAATGTGTGAATACAGCACACCCATCGCTGCGATGAGTATAACTACAAGAATACACAGTATGAGTTCTAATAAGGTAGGTGCAGCAAGCTGCCAATCCATGGACATAACCCTTGGGGAAATGTAGGCAGTATTATAGTCAATACCGCCTATTCATTTATTTAGATGTTGCTAAGCTCGTCCCACTCTTCGTCGCTTAACAATTTATTAAGATCTACAAGAATAAGCAGTTCGCCGTCGCGGTTACTTACACCTTGGATAAACTTAGCACTCTCTTCAGTACCTACGTTAGGGGCACTGTCAATCTCTGAAGATTTCAAGTAAACCACCTCAGCGACACTATCCACCAGAATACCAACCACCTGCTCGTCAGACTCAATAATAACGATACGGGTATTGTCAGTCATTTCTGTTGGCGGTAATCCGAAACGTGCACGTGTATCGATAACCGTTACTACGTTACCACGCAGATTGATAATACCAAGTACATAGTCAGGTGCACCGGGTACAGGGGCTATTTCGGTATAACGCAAGACCTCTTGAACTTGCATCACGTTGATACCGTAAGTTTCTTCACCTAAGCGATACGTTACCCATTGAAGGACTTCGTCGTTGCTGTCGGTGGCGTTATTATTTATTCTTTCGTCGCTCATGAACCTGGCTCCCAATACTATGGCGTCTGGTCGTTACTGCCTAAGCCTTTGTTAAGCATAGATATTAATTCTTCAACGTCAATTAACGCGCACATCTTTTCTTTAACCATCCCTGCTAACCAGGGACGCTTACCTGTGGACTCGCGCCATTTAACATCATCGGTAGTCAAATTGACCGTATTGACTAGCTTTTCACTAGCCAGACCCCACGCACTTTCCCCTAACATTATAAGATATCGGTAGTTAAGCGATTGTGCGAGGTTTTCGTCATATTTTTCTGGCATTACCCATTTTGCAGAGTCAACAACACTAAGTTTAGACTCTCTGTGCAACATTACACCCATAAACCAATCAGGTTTTCCAAATAAAGGGCCAATCTTCTCAATTTGGTGGATCCCACCTAGCGACGTCAAAGGCACCGCAAGTGTTAACCCTGCAACCTCAAAGAATAGCGCCTGAAAGCGAAAACCGAGAGTATCCTTTAGTGGAACTTTTGTTTTTTCAGCGCGGTTTAACGCAGCTTCTTGTTCATTTTCTACTAAAGTTTCTGCGTGAGACTGTTGCTGTTCATCTTCAATTGTCTCTGCTTTTTGCGTTTCAATTAACGATGTAACCTTTTCCGCTATCGCTTCTTGTTCATTCGATTGCGGCTCACTTTCATTGGCGGTAGAAGCAAGTGCCGTTTCAGCCATCTGCTGAGAAGCCTGCTCGAGCAATTTTGCCGTGCGCGCAGTCACATCTTCCGGTGCTTCTGGCTCTTTGAGGAGGCTATCAAGGTATGCCTCCATCACTTCTTCACGGGCAAAAGGCGATTGCTTGCTCATGTTCTCGTTATTTCTCCAATACCGCTAATAGTTTCTCGTACGCAGACACACCACGTGTTTTGGGGTACGCTGCGGAAATGGGAAGCTGTACTAAACTCGCATCCCTGAAGTGCGTGTCGACGGGAATAACCCCTTCCCACACGCGCTCACCATAGTCATTCATTAAGCGCTTTCGCGATGCAAGCGCCGCGTTAGTTCGCTTATCAAACATAGTTGGAATAATCACAGTATCAAAGGATTTGTCCAACGAACGTCCCATAATTTCCATGGTACGAATCATTCTGTCTAGCCCTTTAAGCGCCAGATATTCCGTTTGGGTAGGCACGATAACCTTGTCACACGCTGCAAGAGCGTTAACCATCAGCACCCCAAGCACTGGAGGGCAATCGATGATAGCAACATCGAATTCCCCTGCGATTTTTGCCAACGCTTTTTTTAGGACTAAGCCCATACCTTTTTCGCTACCCATCGTTCTATCTAAGGTCGCGAGCGCCATTGTTGCAGGAAGCACATATAAGTTGTCTAACTTTGTCGGGCACAGACAATCCATAACATTATCGGCCGTAATGTCATTAGACTTAATAAAAATATCGTAAACTGAATGACTTGACGCTTCTGCATCGATACCGAAGTAATAACTCAGCGATGCATGTGGATCAGTATCAATCATGAGCACTCGCTTGCCTTGCTGTGCAAGCAAGCCGCCAAGGCTCACCGTAGTGGTAGTCTTTCCTACACCACCTTTCTGATTCGCTACTGTCCACACTTTCATATTTGCTGTTCCATTACTGTTCAAACTGCTATCGCATTTCGGTTTGAACGCAACTGCTCATATCATCAATGTTTATATTTTTACTGGATATATTGGCAACGGCTACAGCTTGAGGCATACCGTACACAACACAGGAATCTTGGTCTTGAGCCCAAATCGTTGCGCCTTTTTCCTTGAGCATTCGGCATCCTTCTCTGCCGTCAGCCCCCATACCCGTTAATATAATTCCTAATACATCCCCACCATAAGCTTTAGCCAGAGAACTGAAAGTGAGATCAACACTGGGCTTATAATTCACCTTGTCGCTCGCACTTGCATCAACAATGGCAATGCGTTTATTCGCACCTATGGTTTCTAGCAACATTTGCTTCCCACCGGGAGCAAGATACGCATGACCTGGTTTTAGAATGTCGCCGTGCTCGGCTTCTTTTACTCTAATCTTACAGTTTGTGTCTAAACGCTGTGCAAATGCCGTAGTAAATGTTCCAGGCATGTGTTGTACAAGCAAAATGGGGTATGGAAACTCTGCAGGTAAAGGGGACAGCACTTTTTGAAGCGCCACAGGCCCGCCTGTAGAAGCCCCAATTGCCAAACACTTGTAGTGCTTTCCCGTCGCTCTTACAGACGAAACGGTTGGTTGTTTGGCTGCGTCTTTATGCCCTGATAGCAACCCTGATGTTTTAAAAAACGCCTGCTTTGGCGCATTATCAGGAAGCTTTCTTGCCTCTGTAGAGCGAAACGACGGACGCTTAAGACCAATACCACGACGCGCTATTAAGCGTACTTTTGTACACAACAAGCGCGATGCGTCTTTTCTGTCCTGCGCGATATCTTCAAATTTCTTGGGTAAGAAATCGAGCGCGCCCGCTTCTAACGCATCTAATGTTGCTTGCGCACCATGATGCGTAAGCGAAGAAAACATAAGAATAGGTGTAGGCCGTTTGTCCATTATGGCCTTTACAGCTGAAATGCCGTCCATGACAGGCATTTCAACATCCATCGTTATCACATCCGGCTTAAGCGCTTCTGCTTTTTCAAGTGCATCGCGCCCATTTCTCGCTTCCCCAACAACTTCAAGTTCCCTATCGCCATCGAGTATTTCTTTTACTCGACGACGATAAAAAGTCGAGTCGTCCACGACAAGGACTTTAAAGACCATGGATTATTATTCCTGTTAATTCATCGCCTTACTTGATGGGTTTACGCGCATACCGTTTAAGCAGGCTCGGAATATCTAAAATTAGTGCAATTCCACCGTCTGATGTAATCGTGGCTCCCGCCATACCAGGCGTGCCTTGCAATAATGCATCAAGAGGTTTAATAACCACTTCTTCTTGGCCTATTAGCGCGTCTACTACGAATCCTACTTGTTGTGTACCAATTTGCACTACAACAACGTGTCCCTTTTCTCTATCGATGTTTTTGGGACCTCGAATCAACCATTCACCAAGGAAGAACAACGGAATTGCTTTTGAACGAACTATCATTGTTAGCTGGCCATCGACCGTGTTGGTCTTTTTGATGTCCATATTTATTATTTCGTTCACCGCACCTAATGGTAACGCAAAGGTTTGTTTTCCTACAACAATCATTAGCGTCGGAAGAATGGCTAGCGTTAGCGGAACTTTGATATCCAGTCGCGTGCCTTTTCCTAGCTGTGAATCAATGTTCACGGTGCCGTTAAGTTGGTTAATTTTGGTCTTAACCACGTCCATGCCCACACCGCGACCAGAAATATCACTAATTTCTGTTTTGGTTGAGAACCCTGGCGCGAATATCAAGTTAAACGCTTCAACATCCGACATACGTGCAGCTGCGTCTGCGTCTAGTACACCGCGACTAATAGCAATTTCTTTAAGCTTTTCAGGATCCATTCCTTTACCATCATCTTCGATGGTTAGAAGAATATGATCGCCTTCTTGAGATGCCGATAGCTGAACCGTACCCATGCGCGGTTTACCCGCTGCAGCACGGTCATCAGGCATTTCAATACCATGGTCGACGGAGTTTCTCACCAAATGCACAAGTGGATCGGCCAGTGCTTCGACCAGGTTTTTGTCTAAATCAGTTTCCTCACCCACAAGCTCAAGGGTTATTTCTTTTTTCAAGCTTCTAGCGAGGTCTCGAACAACGCGAGGGAAACGACCAAACACCTTCTTGATAGGTTGCATGCGGGTTTTCATTACCGCACCTTGCAAGTCGCCCGTTACCACATCTAAGTTGGCAATGGCTTTGGACATGCTTTCGTCGTTACTGTTGATACCCAAGCTTATTAGCCTGTTTCTCACTAGTACGAGTTCACCCACCATGTTCATAATTTGGTCAAGGCGCTTGGTATCTACACGTACTGTAGTCTCAGCAGGAGGCGCAGCTGGTGCCGCCTTCTTCTCATCTTTTTTAGGCGCTGCTTTTGGTGCAGCAGGTGCGCTTGCTTTAGCTGGCGCTGCGGCGCTTGGAGCAGGCGTCGCTTTTGGCGCAGCTGGCGCTGCTTGTTTCGCTTTTTGAACCGCTTCTGTTGCTGCCTTATCTACAGGAGGCTCTGGCGCCTTTGAAACGGCTCCTTGCTTGGTAGGCCCTTGCCCTGAGCCATGCAGTTGGTCAAGCAGTGCTTCAAATTCGTCATCGGTGATTTCTTCATCACCAGCTGCACTCGGCGTAACTGGTGCTGGAGCTGGTGTATTTGCCGTTGGCGCAGCTTCTTCACCACCAAACTTGCCTTTGCCATGTAAATCATCGAGCAGCGCTTCAAATTCTTCGTCGGTGATATCGTCGTTATCACTAGCGGCAGCAGGTGCAGCAGCCTTTGCAGGTTCGCTTTTAGCCGCTGAGGACTGTCCTGGTGCCCCAGAGCCATGAAGCTCATCAAGCAGCGCTTCAAACTCATCTTCAGTGATTTCGTCAATACCACCGCTATCACCAGAACTTGGTGCCTGTGCAGTAGGCTCTTCAACAACTAATTCTGGCTCTTCAATCGCGGGCTCAGGTTCTGACGCCGGCGCGCTTTGTTCACCAAAAATATTCTCATCTGGAGATTCCGGGCGACTTAGTTTGTGTAACAAGTCGACTAGGTGTGCATCTGCTGGCTCTAATGGATCCCGAGCTTTCACTCGTTCAAACATTTCAACCACCACATCTGTGGCTTGCAGAATAATATCCATTAGTTCAGGGGTTAGTGTTCGTTGCCCGTTACGCATTACGTCAAAGACGTTTTCCGCACCGTGACAAATTTCTACTAACTCGGTAAGAGACAGGAACCCTGCTCCCCCTTTAACTGTGTGATAACCACGGAAAATTGCATTCAACAAATCCGCATCTTCAGGATTGTTCTCAAGATCAACGAGCTGTTCTTGTAATTGTTCAAGTATCTCTCCAGCCTCAACTAGAAAGTCCTGTAATATATCCTCGTCAACATCAAACGACATGCGCCCGCTCCCCTAAAAACCTAAGCTAGACAGAAGATCATCTACATCATCTTGGCCTGACACGACGTCGTCGCGCTTATCGGCATCAATGATAGGGCCTTCTGCCTCTACACCATCAACCTTATCGGCCTTAACGCTAGATGGTTTAGTTTGTTCTGCACCGTCGCGTTCACCAAACATGGTAAGCATGTTAACTAAGCTGTCTTCCACTTCTTTAACCAAGTCGATAACGCGGCGAATAACCTGACCAGTTAAGTCTTGATAACCTTGAGCCATCAATACTTCTGTAAGTAACTGTGTAAGTTTAGCTGACTGTGCCGAACCTTCTTCCAACAATTCGTCTAAGTCTGCGCATAAAGCCTTGAATTCTCCCAACTCTATTTGGCGATTCATCAGCTTCTTCCACTCAGGCATAACCTTTTCGATGCGCGCCGACAGCATTTCAGCTATAGGCATGCTCGCTTCAACGGCATCCATAGTAGTATTAGCAGCTTTTTCAGTTTCTTCAATTACGTAGGTTAGGCGGGATTGTGCATCGGGAATATCATCGGTCGCGAGATTTTTAATGCGGTCGTCTATTTGGAAATTATTCAGCGCGTCATGGAGCTGACGCGTCAGTTTCCCTACTTCGGCAAACAACTCAACGTTTTCTTTCATTGAGGCCGCTTCTAATAGGGCATTGGCTGAAGCGTTGTCACCCTCTTCAAGGTAGGTGACAAGCTGTTTTGCTTCTTCCAACGAAATTGGAACGTTTACATTCGTTGACATCCAGTAAACCTCATTTCTCTGGTGAGCGTCTGGATCAACCTAAACGTTCGAATATTTTATCTAATTTTTCTTTAAGTGTTGCTGCAGTGAACGGCTTAACAACGTAGCCATTAACACCTGCTTGCGCGGCGGCAACAATTTGCTCTTTCTTCGCTTCAGCAGTAACCATAAGTACTGGTAGGTGCTTGAGCTTGTCATCGGCTCTAATCGCGCGAAGCAAGTCAATACCCTGCATTCCAGGCATGTTCCAATCGGTAACTACGAAATCGAAATCACCTTGCTGCAACATAGGCAATGCAGTACTTCCGTCATCCGCTTCCTGGATGTTGGAAAAACCCAAATCTTTAAGTAGGTTTTTGATGATACGTCTCATGGTAGAAAAATCATCGACCACGAGAATTTTCATGCTTTTGTCCAAAATAGCCTCCAGTGAGGGGTTAATTGTTATTAATTTCTATTCTTCGTCAGCTTGCCACGACTTCATTCGTGATTTGAGTTTTAACATGGCCTGACTGTGAATTTGACTGACTCTCGATTCACTTACATCAAGAACCTCCCCAATTTCTCTTAGGTTCAGCTCTTCATCATAATACAGCGAAAGTACAATCGCTTCTCTTTCAGGTAATGTCGTAATTGCATGGGCAAGCGCTTTTTGGAAAGCGCCTTGCATCAAATCTTCCAGTGGTGCGTCGCTACCTCGATTTTGCTCTGTCGAAATAACATCTTCTGACACACCTAAATCTTCAATACCTACCAGCTTTCCGGCATTTACTTCATTAAGCATTTGGTGATAGTCCTGCAAGCTTACATTAAGCTTATCAGCAATATCAGAATCTCTAGCATCGCGGCCTGTTTCGCTTTCTACTTGCGAAATTGCTTCAGTGATCGCTCGGCCATTTCGGTGGACTGAACGCGGTGTCCAATCCCCTTTGCGAATTTCATCTAGCATAGCACCGCGAATGCGAATACCGGCAAACGTTTCAAAGCTGGCTCCTTTTGAACCATCAAAGTTTCGCGCGGCTTCTAATAATCCAATCATGCCTGATTGAATTAAATCGTCTACAAGAACACTAGCCGGCAATCGCGCTATCAAGTGATGCGCTATACGCTTAACCAATGGCGCATGTCTTTCGACTAACTGCGCTTTATCGGTTTGTTGTTGATAAGCGGCTGCCTTGCTGTTCAACGCTGACTTCCTACGGCTTTTTCTGCAACTAATTGTTCAATGAAAAACTCTAAATGGCCACCTGGCTGCGCTGGAATAGGCCATGTTAAGGCTTTACTTGCCAACTGTGTTATTGCAACGGCTGCCGGTGAACCTGGGTAAGCATCGACAATGGCAGTTTGTTTACGTACTGCTTTACGAATGTTCTCGTCAAACGGTACTGTCGCCACTAATTCTAGTGCAACATCTAAAAAACGCCCTGTCACTTTGCTTAATTTACTAAATAGCTCTTGGCCTTCTCGCACGTCGCGCACCATATTAGCCACAACTTTGAAGCGGAAAACACCGTGCTCTCTATTCAGAATTTTTATCAATGCATACGCATCTGTCAATGAAGTAGGCTCGTCACACACAACGACCATGATGTCTTGTGAGGCTTTTGAAAAGCTCAACACCATGTCTGAAATACCTGCCGCTGTATCAACGATAAGCACGTCAATTTGCGAGCGCAGCTCACTAAAGGCTCGAATTAGGCCAGCGTGTTGCGTTGGCGACAATTCTGCCATCGACTGCGTGCCTGATGTGGCAGGGGCAATCTTTATTCCGTGCGGACCGGTAACTAATACTTCATCAAGTGTACATTCGCCGGAAAGCACGTGGGATAAGTTTTTCTCAACACGCAAACCTAACATAACGTCTACGTTAGCAAGACCGAGGTCCGCATCGAGAACCATTACACGTTTACCTTGCTTCGCCATGGCGATAGCGGTGTTCAATGTAATGTTTGTTTTACCTACGCCACCTTTGCCACCGGTGACGGCGATTACTTTGATTAACCGTGATTGCTTCATTTTTCTTAAGCTACTCGCTTGGTCGTCAATCATACTGCTTATGCTGTTTTAATTGCGTTGTTACCACTAGTATGATTCAAACCGTACTTTTTATAAAGCTTTGCAGCAGCGGAAACCAAAGATTTCGCTTCTGCAATCTTAATGTCTTCAGGTACTTTTTGACCATCGGTGACATAACTAACCGGTAATTGGTATTCAACCGCTGCACTAAGCACCTCTCCTAAAGAGTAGCACTCATCTAACTTTGTGAAAATACAGCCACTTAGTTCAATATCATCATACGCTTGAATGATTCTCTGCAAAGCAGGATATTGCGTATTTGCTTGCGCTACCAAATATTTTTTAACATTTGGCATTTGTCCGTTATCAAACTGCTTAATTTGTTTAATTAATCGACTATCTCTTTGACTAAATCCAGCCGTATCAATCAATACTAGTCGCTTATGACGAAGTTGGAATAATAAATCCGCAAGTTCTTCACTAGTCTGCGCTTTTCTCACCGTGCAGCCAATAATCTTTCCGTATGTCGCTAGCTGCTCATAGGCGGCAATTCTATACGTATCGATGGTAATCATCGCAACCGACTCTGCACCGTATTTCTGCGCATAGCGGGCAGCAAGTTTCGCAACGGTAGTCGTTTTACCGGTACCTGTTGGTCCTACTAATGCAACAGCACCTTGTGCGCTAAGTATATCGTTTCCTGTCACATTTATGCGATTAGCCAATAGGTTAAGAAGATATACCCATGCATCTCGTTCGTTGTAATGTGACGGCGTATAGCTAATAAGCTGTTTCGCTAACGCGTTGCTTAACCCCATATCGGTTAAACGGGTGATTAGATATTGATGAACAGGTTTTTGACGTTTGTTCTTAGCTTCCATCAAGTCGGCCACTTGATATTGTAATACATCGCGAAGAGACGCTAGCTCTTCCTTGATTTGCGCAAGCTCCGCTGACTGCGTCACAGAGGTATCATCCATACTTGACGCTTGATGCTCTGGGAAAGCGTTCTGACGAACTGGTTCATGAGAAGACTGCTGGGCTTCTACGTCGTCAATAAAGGCTTCTGAAAAGTCTAAGTGCGAAGCAATTTCATTGGCGTGCTTAGCATTCGCTGTCATTGGTTGGTTTGGTTGCGCGGGACTCGCTACGCCATTGTTTCCACCGTGCTGCTTTTCTAGCAGTGCTTTTAGGCTATCAGGACCGTCGTCACCAATGATTTCGCTCAAGCTAGGCACTGCCTTTTGACCAGGTATTTTTGCAGCGGCTTGTGGAGACGCTTTCGGCGTAAATAACTTCGCTTCAGGTTCTTTGTCGTAGGCTGCGACAAGCTCAATACCGTCAGCGACTTTGCGATTTGACATGATCACAGCGTCACTGCCCAATTCAGCTTTAACTTGGCTTAACGCCTCACGCATATCTTTGCCGAAGAAACGTCTAATTTTCATTGCAACCTCTCCAATCACCCAGTGTCAGATTATTGACCGACCGAACTGACTATTTTTATTTGTTTGTCGTCAGGCACTTCTTGGTAAGACAGAACATGAAGCCCAACAACCGAATATTTTAAGAAGCGAGACAGAACGGGTCGTAGCATGCCTGAGGTAAGGAGTACTGCAGGCTCTCCTTCTAACTCTTGCTGCTGACTGGCTTGCTGCAATGATTTTTGCAGCTTGTCTGCCAGACCTGGTTCTATGCCAGCGCCATCTTCGCCACCTGCTTGAAGTGACTGGTGCAACATCTGTTCCAACTCTGGCGCCAAGGTTATGACAGGTATCTCTTTTGCACCTTGAGTGATTTCTTGGACAATTAAACGTTTAAGGGCAATACGCACTGCAGACACTAAAACATCGGGGTCTTGGCTGCGCGTGCCGTACTCACTGAGTGTTTGAACGATTGTACGCATATCGCGAATAGGCACGCCTTCAAACAATAAGGTTTGCAGTACCTTCACGACGGTGCTTAACGGAAGAATGTCTGGTACTAACCCTTCAACCAGTTTCGGATGCTGTTTGGCAAGCATATCAAGAAGTTGTTGCGCTTCCTCGTGCCCTAATAATTGATATGCATTGTTAGAGAGCAATTGGCTTAAATGGGTCGCTACAACGGTCGCAGCGTCTACTACTGTGTACCCAAGGGTTTGTGCATGCTCCCGTTTGTTGGGCTTAATCCATACTGCGTCTAAGCCGAACGCGGGGTCTTTAGTGGCACGCCCTTCTAATTTACCGAACACTTGCCCTGGATTAATAGCAAGTTCTTCATCGTGACTGATGATGGAATCGCCTATCGTTACGCCTAGCATAGCGATGGTGTAAGTGTTGGGCTCTAAATCCAAGTTATCGCGAATGTGGACAGGCGGAATAAGGAAACCCAGCTCTTGCGATAGTTTCTTACGTACGCCTTTAATGCGCGTCAACAACTCGCCACCTTGGGATTTATCGACAAGAGGAATTAAGCGATAGCCCACTTCCAATCCGATGGTATCTACCTGCTGAACATCATCCCAGCCAAGCTCTTTCACTTCAGGCGCAACCGATTCATCTTTTACCACATTGTCTGGCACTTTGGGCTCTGCGGCCTTTCTCTTCTCTTGGACCGACTGCCAGTAAGCAAAGCCTGCAATCAAGAATGAAAAGCCTAAGAATGCGATATGAGGCATCCCAGGAATGATACCCATCACAAATAGAACGCCCGAGGCTATATAAAGAGCTTGATTATTACCAAGCTGACCGCGGATTTCTTTGCCCATTTCCTGAGTCTCGTTTTCACGAGTAACGATAATGGCTGTAGCGACCGAAAGTAACAATGAAGGAATTTGCGCCACCAAACCATCACCGATGGTCAATATGGTGTAGATTTCTATAGCGTTACCGAATGAAAGCCCGTGCTGAATCATGCCAATAAAAAGACCACCGACAATATTAATCAGCATGATGAAAAGGCCTGCGACCGCATCACCCTTTACAAATTTTGACGCACCGTCCATCGACCCGTAAAAATCCGCTTCTGCGGTAATTTCTTCACGGCGTTTACGTGCTTGATCTTGATCTATATACCCTGCATTTAAATCAGCATCTATGGCCATTTGCTTACCGGGCATAGCATCTAACGTAAAGCGAGCGCTTACTTCTGAAATTCGTCCTGCGCCTGCGGTTACAACTTTGAAGTTGATAATAAGAAGAATGGCGAAAACAACAATACCTACGGCGTAGTTACCGCCGATAACAACCGCACCGAAGGCTTCAATCACTTTTCCTGCAGCATCACCGCCCTCGTGCCCATAAAGTAAAACAACCCGCGTTGAAGCAACGTTCAACGCAAGTCTTAGTACCGTAGCGATAAGTAACACCAAGGGGAAAATGCCGAAATCTACTGGACGCTGGGTAAGTACAGCCACCAAGATAATGACTAGCGACAACGCAATATTAAAGCTAAACAGCACGTCCAGTAAGAATGGCGGCATAGGCAAAATAACCATGCCCATAATTGCCAAGAGGACGATGGGTGCGCCTAAACCACTGGTAAAATTTTGCAGCTGATTTTTATCGAATCGCTGAAGATAACCGGATAACTGCATGGCTTGGTGTCTCTCTATCAGAAAATTGACGCTTTATGTGAATCTTCTAGTGAGTTTTCAACTAACGTGCCAGCTTTGTGTTTTACGCAAAAGTTATCCAAATCTGAGCAGCAACAAGGATTTCCCAAATATGTACATTTGCGAGCAGGCCTTTTGTTGAAACTGGAAAAAATACTGCACACCTTAAATGACGAAGGGCATGCTGTTGAAGGATTAACCATAATGAGTGGATATCGCACTCCGTTCTCCAACAAAGCTATTGGCAATGTTCAGTACAGCCGACACGTTTGGGGTGGCGCAGCGGATTTCTATATCGATCAGTCACCGAAAGATGGGGTGATGGATGACCTCAATAAAGACGGTGTGGTAAACCGCGAAGACGCGGTATGGCTCGCGAACTTTATATCAAACATGTCTAAACAAGGCGCTTTCGGCCCAAGAGTCGGTGGGCTTGGTATTTACGGTGCTAATGCGGCGCACGGGCCTTGTGTTCATGTGGATGTGAGAGGAACCCTAGCGCGCTGGTAAAATTGTTGGTTCGGGGCAAATAACTATGCCCCACCTTCAAAGTCAATTTTCACCCATTTAGCGGTTGGGTTAGTGTCGGTACTCTGGTGGGATAGGCAAATCCCGTTTAAGTGGCTTAGGACGTTTACCCTTACCTGCTCTATGCGCTTTTAACTGATAAACATGTGCGAGCACCTGCGCTACCGCCATAAATAAAGCGTTAGGAATTTCATCGTCCACTTCAGTGGAGTAGAAAATGGCGCGGGCAAGCATGGGAGAAGGGATCAACGGCACATCGTTGGCGGTAGCAATTTTTCTGATGTGCATCGCTAGCTCATCAGCACCTTTAGCGACCACAACCGGCGCCCTCACTCCCTTCTCATCATACTTGATAGCAACCGAGAAATGGGTCGGGTTAGTCACCACTACGTCTGCTTGTGGTACTTCCTGCATCATGCGCTTGGTTGCAGCCTGATATTGCAGACGGCGAATTCGGCCTTTAACCATAGGGTCGCCTTCCGCATTTTTTCGTTCGTCTTTAACCTCTTGCTTGGTCATCTTCATTTCTTTGTTGTGCTTATACATTTGATAAGGCACATCAATGAGCGCGATAGGGATCATGCCGCACACCAGAATAAGAAACGCCCACTTAAGCATGTCGAGGGCGTGAAAGATGTTTCCCGGATAAAGCTCCATATCTAAATGCAGCGCTTCATCTTCAAAGAATAACAGTGCCCCAATGGCCATGCCGATAATGACTACAACTTTCGCAATAGACTTAAGTAACTCTACCAAGCCGTTCATGCCAAACATGCGTTTGAAGCCTTGGATAGGGCTCATTTTTGAACCCTTAGGTTTTGCACCTTCCCAGGTAAAGTTAAAACCGCCAAGGGCGATAGAGCCATAAATGCCCGCTATCATTGCCACAACCATGTATAGCAGCACGGCAGGACCTACTGCCGAAAAGGCTTCACCCCATGCGCCAAACATGTGGGTGATATCATAGGTTTCGTCACGAGAGAGAATGAACATTCTCTGAGTAAGTTTAAAAACAGATTCAGCAATCCACCCGCCCACAAACAAGAACATAAAAGCACTGACGATAAGTACTAGGGTCGTAGAGAGTTCACGGGATCGGGCTAGCTGCCCTTTTTTTCGGGCATCTTCGAGTTTTTTCCCCGTGGGGTCTTCTGTTTTTTCGCTTGAATCTGCCATGTTTTCCTACGAACAAATATTCAATAGTTCACACATAAACTGTTCGGCTCTAAACCATTGGGTTTCGAAGTGTGCAGTAAAGTTATCAAGTGTTATCCAAATAATCAGTAATCCCATTACCTGAGCAATGGAAAAACCAATACTAAAAATGTTTAGCTGTGGTGCAGCTTTGGTCATTACGCCAAACGCCAAGTTCACGATAAGTAACGAGACGATTGGCGCAAGGGAGAGGGTCACTGCCGATATGAACATCCAGCCGGCCCAATGAGCAATATCGCGGAACTGTTCACCGGTCCACCATGCTTCGCCTATAGGAAACGCCTCAAAGCTCATGACTATCATTTGGATCATGGACAAATGTCCATCCAAGGTCCAAAACAATAAAGTCGCTAGTATCAGATAAAACTGGCCGACTGCGGGCACGTTAATACCGTTTACCGGGTCAACGATTGACGCAAACCCCAAACCGGTTTGCATTGCTATAATTTGACCTGCAAGTACGAAGGTATTGAGCACCATCATTGATATAAAACCAATGGCAATGCCTATTAGCAACTGCTGAATAACGATTAAAAATGTGCCCACATCCACCAAATTATCTATGGGTGACGGGGGCACTACCGGCATGATAATGAGCGTGAGCATTATACCCAACAAGGCTCTTACCTGCGGCGGAATGGATTTAGCACTCAAGCCAATCATGGCCACGAATAAGCCGCTAATGCGCATAAACGGCAGCAGCATGTCTGCAAGAAATTGATTGATGGTCGCGAGTTCGACTTCCACAGCTTTAGCCTTCTATCCCACAACCTGCGGGATCATATCAACCATTCTGAAAGTAAAGTCCATAAGCTGTTGCACCAACCAGTTTCCACCCCAACTCAGCGCGAGAAGCGTAACAAGCAAGCGGGGCAAGAAACTCATGGTCTGTTCGTTGATACTGGTGGCTGCCTGAAAAACAGCAACAACTAGACCTACGATCAAGCTTGGAACAATCACCGCAGATACCAACACAATAACCATGAACATGGCTTCTCGCAGTATTTCTACAAAGACTTCTGGTGACATAAGCCCTCCTAGACGCCCATACCGAAGCTGGTCGCCAACGTACCGAAAATCAGGTTCCAACCATCAACCAGCACGAACAACATGAGCTTAAACGGCAAAGATACAATCATAGGTGAAAGCATCATCATACCCATAGCCATCAATATAGACGCTACCACCAAGTCAATAATAAGAAAGGGAATAAATAGCATAAAACCAATTTGAAACGCGGTTTTAAGTTCACTGGTTACAAAAGCCGGAATTAGAATGGTTAGCGGCACTTCATCCGTATCGGCATATTTTCCTTCATCTCCAGCTATCCGTACAAACGTTTCTAGGTCTTTTACCCTTGTTTGTGAAAGCATAAATGCGCGCATGGGGCCTTTGGCTTGCTCAAGAGCGTCTAAACTGGTGAGTTGCTCGTTAAGGTAAGGCTGTAAAGCTCGCTCGTTCACCTCTTCAAACACCGGCGCCATAATAAACATGGATAGAAACAAACTAACGCCAATGAGTATCTGGTTTGACGGTGATTGCTGTAAGCCAATCGCCTGACGCAGAATAGACAACACTACAATAATACGCGTGAAAGAGGTCATCATCATGATAAACGCAGGAATAAGGCTTAGCGCTGTCATGATAAACAGCGCTTGAAGCGTCATGGTGTAGTCTTGAGAACCATCTTGATTGGTCGTAACCGTTACTGCGGAAATTCCCTGCTGAGCATAGGCGGGCTCAACGAGAAGTAATAAGGGCAGTATTAAAAGTAGCCAGGCAAACTTACGCATCTCTCGACTCTTCCTTTGTTTTATTCTTTTCTATATTCGGGTTGAGCTTTTCCGCCATGGCAGCAACAAGTTTTTGTTTAAACGCATCGCCACCATTTTGTTGCTCGCCTGTGGTTTTGTTCACACCTTTCACAGGCACATCGAGATTCTTATCTAATTTGCTTAAATGAGAGATGTTGTGACTGGTTACACCAATGAGGTGCTGCTCTTCACCTACCTGAATCACCATGATTTTTTCTTTTGTGCCAACAACCATGCTGGCCGCGACTTTCATTTGATTTCCACCCATCGCAGTGACATTAAATCGACGCATCACATAAGCGAGAGCGAAAATGACGCCAACAACGACAAGTAAAGAAAGGAAAATTGACAGTACCGACGTGGGATTGGTGATTGACTGGGTCGACTGCGCGACAGCTATCTGGCTAAATAAAAGGGGCAGCATTGCGCAACCCCTTACTTTATAAGAAGTTTTATCTGAGCTTCTTGATTCTCTCAATTTGACTAATAACATCCGTTAATCGAATACCGAATTTGTCGTTGACCACTACTACTTCTCCATGAGCAATCAACGTGCCATTAACTAATACATCTAGTGGCTCACCGGCAACACGATCCAGCTCCACCACAGAACCCTGGTTCAACTGTAGCAGATTTCGGATACTTATTTGACTACGACCGACTTCCATCGAAATAGTCACAGGAATATCTAGAATGGTATCTAGCTTTTTCTTTTCTTCTTGCGTAATCGGCGCGTCGTCAGTTAATTCGTCAAGTTCAGCAACTTGTACGTCTTCGTTATCGCCAGCCTCTTGTTCCGCTTCAGATTCGGCTTGTTCGGCCATTGCCGCTGCCCAATCGTCCATACCGTCTTCACTCATGGGAACTCCCCTCTACCTTACAGGTCTTCTTCGAGTACTTGCAGTTCTGCGTCATTATCAATAATGCGCCCACCGCGGGTTAATAACTGTAGCTCAGACTTCACTGAAGTCGGTCTTGCAATCTTCTCTACAATTTTCAGTGCCAAATTGTCGCGACTGCGACCTAATTTAGCCCTGAACGTGGGTAAATCTTCAATTAATACTGTGATGGTTTCTGGCATCTCCACAGGGATGATATCGCCAGGTTTAAACTCCATCACATCGCGAAGCGGTACATTAACGTCTAGCATATGCGTAGTTAACGCTACTTTAACGTCCATGATTTCATCGCGAAGCGCCTTACTCCAACGTAAGTCTGTATCTTCTTTATCGCTTTGAACACCCGCATCAAGCAATTCGCGAATGGGCTCTAACATTGAGTATGGCAAGGACACGTGGAAGTCGCCACCGCCGCCATCTAGTTCGATATGGAACGAGCTGATGACCACCACCTCGGTCGGGCTCACAATGTTCGCCATCGCAGGGTTTACTTCTGAGTCCAAATATTCAAACGACACATCCATGACTGGTGCCCAGGCTTCTTTATAATCTTCAAAGATTATTTTAAGCAGCATCTGGATAATACGGCGCTCCGTTGGCGTAAACTCCCGGCCTTCAATTTTCGCATGATAGCGACCATCGCCACCAAAGAAGTTGTCTACCAGAATAAATACCAAGCGGGCTTCCATGGTGATAAGCCCCGTGCCTTTAAGCGGACGGAAACGCACCATGTTCAAACTCGTTGGAACGAATAATGTGTGAATATATTCGCCAAACTTGATCATCTGAATACCGTTAATCGATACTTCAGCTGAACGTCGCATCATGTTGAACAAACTCACACGCATGTGACGTGCGAAACGTTCATTAACTATTTCAAGCGTAGGCATACGCCCACGCACAATTCTGTCTTGCGAGGAGAAGTCGTACTCGAGCGTAGAAGCATCAGAGTCGCTGCCGCCGACCTCTTCTTCTTCTACATCATCTACCCCGTGTAATAGGGCATCGATTTCATCTTGAGATAATAAATCACTCACCGTCTTCTACCTTACTTAGTCAATGCATTACTGCATGACAAACCCAGTGAACAATACGCGCTCAACTACATCGCTGCCCGTAATGTCCTTTAATGCTTTTTGTACTTCTGTTACTGCCTGCTCGCGAAGCTCAATTTTACCGGCTTCGGTAACCAGATCGTCTGCATTTGAAGTACTAAAAGCCTGTAGTAATGTCCCTTCAATTAGCGGTATATGCGTCTTCGCCAACTCTTCATTGTCAGAACCGCGCACAAGCAACTGCACTTTTATCTGAACCAACCTGTCTCTTCCCGCGCCCGGCACGTTAAAAACAAATGGTCTCGGCATCGCTACGTAAAGCGCAGTGCCCATTTCAGCTTTCCCTGCTGCTGATGCTGGTGCACTCGCAGCCGCTGCTGCGGCATCAGTCTCGGCAAGCTGTTCGGCTGCTGGCTCATCACCGCCTGCGAACAATAAGAAATAGGCAGCTGCACCGCCTCCTAAAAGAACCACAGCGATAATGATGATCAACATCATTTTGCCTTTCTTTTTACCGCCTTCTTCTACTTGTAATTCTTCTTCAGCCATGTGTAACTCGTCAGTAATGCTCGGAAAAAACGTATTATCAAGGTTCCGTCAAAAATGGCAATGCCATTGTTTGAGGAAAACAATATGTGTACGGGTAATTTTTTGCGTCTTCACGCTTCCTATTACCCTCTAATATCACCTACTGCTCACTCCTTTCATTCAAAACATAGCAGCGTTTACGTATTCTCTCTATGCGACCTATTGGTAATAATTCATACGGGATGTGGTTAAGCGTAAAAGTCTATGCCGCCCTTGTCCGCGCGCGAAATCGACTGCTCAATAACCCGTATGCCATCCGTGTCGTCTACACCGTCATTTTCTCCACGATCCCCAGCTCCCTGACGTTGGTGACTGTTTCCTGCAAGTTGCTGGCCATTTTCTTGACCAGAAGAATTATCTTTCCTAACTTGGGCGTCGCCTAACTCAATACCCTGTTCTGAAAGCATATCCCTTAGCTTAGGCATAGCATCGGCCAACGCATCTTTAGCTTGCTGTGATTGCACAACAAAGCTCACGCTTGCAGCGTCACCCGCCACATTTACTCTCACCTGCATACTGCCAAGCTCGGGAGGATCTAAGCGAATTTCAGCCATGGTATTTCGCGCATTAACCATCCAGCGAATTTTCTCACTAAGCTGCTGCTGGCCGTCGCTCTTATGAATATTGACCGCTTTATCAAAACCTTCAAACTGCTGCTGAGTTTTTGACGCTTCAGCGCGAAGCTGGGAGTTTTCCTGCATAACCGATTCAGTTGGATTAACCAATCCAGCAATAGCGTGTTGAGCACTTGCTTGAGTTTGCGTCATCAAATTTAAGAATTGACTGGCTTGACCGTCTACACGCGCTGTCATTGAAGCAACCACATCAGCACTTACCGCAGCATCTTTTGCGGCATCGGCAACAATAGTTGATAAATCAATGCCAGGCTCCCTACCTTGCTGGACTTGTTGCTGAAACTCGTTAATGCCAGCGATAATGTTAGCCTTCACCGCTTGTTGCTGCGCACCACCAGGCAGAGCCGCGACTATACGCTCTGCAAACGCTTCTGTTGCCTTTTGCGCGCTTTGTGGCGATAGCTCACTTATCGCTGAAAGCAGGTCGCTTGAAATTTCTGTAGCACCAAAAGAATCAACTACCTTGGTTTGCTCGCCGCTGTTATCAACGTTTGACAGCCCCTCAGATGATACTGATTTAGCGTCGTTTGATGCTGCTGCATTTACCGCCACGCTGCCCGCAACAGCTGCCTCTGAAGTTAACTCGGCCAATAACTCTTGAGCCTCGGCGAGATTGTCATCAAGAGATTTTGCCTGAATATTGTTAAGTTCATCTGCTAGTAGACTTAGTACGAGCGATTCATCGGCCGATTTTTTGCCGCTTTCAGATAGCCCATTTAACGTTTCTAACATACCGCTTAATGCATTTGCGGCTTCAGTGTCTGACGCTAGACCTTGTTCAGGATTTTCTGTGTTCTCAGTCTGCATGAGCTTGGCAATTAATGCTGAAAGCTCATTCTCATTGTTTACTTTTTTATCTGAATTAGTATTGATATCGGTTTGCGCATTTGAAGACGCATTGTTCGCTCCACTATCACTTCCACTCTGTTGGTTGTTAGCGTTGCCACCAATAAGAAGTGAAGTTAGTGCAGTGAGTGTTTGTTGTGCTTCAGACGACAGGGATTCGATGGCTAATTCACCATCATTGTTACTATTAAGTTGCGACAACAGATGAGCCATGACCGATGGCATATCGCTCGCATCCACATCCTCCGGAAGCTTCCAAAGTTTTCCGCTTTCTTTTATAGATACGACGTTAACTGCCTCGCCTGCAGCTTCAGAGATACCCTTATCTTCTGTGGTACCTGATTCACCTGAAGATTCATCACTTTTTCCAAAACGATTGGCTACCGTCTCAACGTAGGCAATCCAGTCTGGCTCGCCATCGTCTTTGCTTGGCTTTCCGTCTGGCGTGCCAGGAGAGGTTATAACGCCAGCCTCGGCATCTTTCCTGCCGCCTTCTCCAATGACATACTGCGCGTCGGTCACGTTTTTTTGTTCAACGGCGCCTTCAGCGTCGTCAATAACGAGATTGGTATTTTCACCGTCAGTTGAGGGCTGCGTTGTCGTTGCTGAACCTTGCGCAACCTCGTGTGCACTAAGCGTTGCATTTTCTTCTTGATTTGCATTATGAGAGTCAGCTTCAGACTCAGCTGGAATATCTGTCACTTCGTCACGAACAGGTAAATCCGTATGTCCCGCATCGCGGTCTTTACCATTTTTGATCGTGTCACTGGATACTGAAGATTGGGGAGCCGCTCTGTCCGAACGGTTTGCTGTTCGAGATTGAGCAACCTGATCTTCTTTTTCGTTTAAAACAAAATCTGACTTGGTCGTTTTCGCTTCTTGATAAAGTCGGTTAAATGCTTGGTTATTTTCACTGTTCGCTTGTTGCTGAGTTCCGATACCCGTTCCAACGGCTTTCGCCGTACCAGAAGCAGAGAATGGTAATGCGGCAATGTCTGTTTTATGTGCGGCAACTTGTTGCATATTGTCCTACCGTCCTACATTTAAATCGTCTTTCACCAAGAAGACGTATCGTGATGCGAATGATTCAGGTGGCGTTTTATTACAAAAAACTTGATGCCATTTCATCGCAAACCCACCAGCGCTTACTTAAATTACAATCACTTAGCATTGCTTAGTCAGCATGCATCGCTATGATTTTTCGCTACGGCCCTTAGTCGCCCTCGCTGAATTTCAAACGCTATACTGTGTGATGAAACTCAAAGAAACGATGATTTACCGTAGTAGCGATTGCAAAGTAATTACGTCGCGCTAGTACATTATGAAATGGTTTTTGCAAGGGTTGAGCCAAAGTGGCAGAGGCTCGACTAATTATCAGAAAGGCGAGCGCCTAGCTCTGAAAAATCGTTGGGTAGCAAACTCATCCATCATGGCCTGCTCAGCTCTGGCTTCTTTTTTCTGCTCTGCTAACTTTTTCTTATCTAGCAACAAGGTAACAGCTTTCACTTTTTGTTGTTGCTTTAGCCAAAGTTGCTTTCGCTGATCCGCCGCCATTTGTGCACGAGCAATCACTTGCATCTGTTGTTCGCATGCTTTATCCAGTTTTCCAACGAAGGATAAATGCTGCTGATAATAGGTAGCGGTAACACCTGCTTGACCGGTTTGTTGAATACCTTTTATGTAGTCAATGCGGTACTGCTCGAGACTGGTTAGCTTTTGCTTTTGCTGATTAACGTTCTGTTGGGCCTGTTTGTAGTATCGGGCTTCTCGCTGCTCTTTTTCGCGCTCGAATTCGGCTAAACGTTCTAGTTGTTTAGACATTATGCGATACCTTTTGGAAAGTTGATGACTTCTGGATCATAGGCAAGCTAACTTGCATTGCAGCAGTATACATTAGCCTTGCCCCAAGCCTTTAGCCAGTGCAGCCATGCCTTCTAAGCTCTCGTCATACGGTATGACTTGTTTCATCCCTTGCTGCAATAAAGCATTGATTGCAGGTTCTGCGCGAATAGCCAGATCAATACGCGGGTCTGATCCTTTCGCATAAGCGCCAATAGAAATGAGGTCTTGGTTTTGTTTGTAGTTTGAATAAACTTGTCGAATACGACGCGCCATCAATTGATGTTCTTCGCTCACGACCATAGGCATTACACGACTTATTGACGCCTCAATATCAATAGCAGGGTAATGACCGCTATCGGCAAGGGTTCGCGACAACACCACGTGACCATCTAAAATAGCGCGAGCAGCGTCAGCAATCGGGTCTTGCAAATCGTCACCTTCGGTAAGTACCGTATAAAAGGCCGTGATAGAGCCTTGGCGCTCGCTACCGTTACCTGCACGTTCTACTAGTGCGGGCAGCCGAGCAAACACCGAAGGCGGATAACCTTTTGTGGCTGGTGGCTCACCCACAGCTAATGCAATCTCACGCTGCGCCATGGCATAGCGAGTTAACGAATCAATCAACAACAGCACCTTCATACCTTTGTCGCGGAAGTACTCAGCAATCGTTACCGCAGTCTCACATCCTTTCAATCGCATGAGCGGCGAAGTATCGGCTGGCGCTGCCACTACAACCGCCCGTTGGCGTTCTTCTTCTGTCAGTATTTCGTGGATAAACTCTTTTACTTCTCGGCCACGCTCACCTACAAGCCCAACCACGACCACATCGGCTTCACAGCCTCGGGTCATCATGCCAAGTAGCACACTTTTACCCACGCCACTTCCTGCAAAAAGCCCCATACGCTGACCAACGCCAACCGTATTTAACGCATTGATGGCACGTACGCCAACATCCATAGGGGTGTTGATTGGACGGCGAATGAGCGGGTTCATAGGAGGACGCGTAGTGGGAGCTCGCGCTTCGGCATTGATTTCACCCAGTCCGTCAAGTGGCTGACCGTTGCCATCGACTACACGTCCCAACAGTCCCATACCTACCGGCAAACCGCTTTGCCGGTTTAACGGCATAACGCGACTCCCTGGCACAATACCGCGAACGGCTTCAGTGGGCATCAAATAGGTAATATCATCACCAAAGCCAACCACTTCAGCTTCTATTTCGCCTTCGATGGTTTGCACTAAACATTGACTGCCCACCGGCAGCTGGCAACCTACAGCTTCAAGGGTAAGCCCTATGCCCCGGACTAATTTTCCCGCCGCAACAACGGGTGGCGATGTCACTTGTTTAGTCAATGATTCAAAATGGGCATGCCAAGGGCTAGTCATTAGATAAACCTTGGTTTAAAAGAAACTTATCGATAACGTCGCGGCATCGACGCTCAATCGACACATCTACGGCATTTTGCGCAGTGGTAATGTCACAGCCACCGCGTTCCATTGCTGGTGCTTCAACCAAATTCCAGCCTTTTTTGGTCATTTCCTCTTCACCAAAATGCTCTTTTACTAATTCAATATCTTCAGGATTCATATGAATTTGATAGTCAGCTTGATTAATTGGTAGCGCCTTAATACCTTCGCTTAACGCCTGCATTATAACCTGTTGGTTAGTACTTACCTCTGTTTTAATAACTGCTTTTGCAAGAGTTACGGCAAGTTTTACCAATTGATCTCGGGTTTCATCGTTGGCTTGCGAGAGTGGGTCGTGAAATTTTTCAGCAAGCATGTGCCATACTTCAGCTTGAGTAGCCATTTGCTGGCGGCCTTCTTCTAGCCCTTGCTCAAGCCCTTCGTTATGCCCCTGCTCCTTCCCTTCAGACAAACCCGCTTCAAGGCCTTGCGCTTTCCCTTCTTCAAAACCTTTTTCTTTGCCTTCCTGATAACCTTCATCATAAGCAGCCTGACGTATAGCTTCGATTTCTTCAGCGGTAGGCGGCTTGATCTCTTCCTCAACTTCAGGCGGCTCGTACTTCCAGTCTGAACGTTTGTTTAACGCGTTGGTCGGCTCGTTTTCTCGGGGTGCAGTGGGGTCATCAACGAAAGGTAGGTCCCATTTTTTAGCTTCATTTACTTCGTTTTCGCTGAAACTTTTTTTGGCAGTCATATGTTTACCTAGGCTAAATGAGTGACAGGACTATCGTTCTTATAAGAACTCTTCGCCACCGCCACCACCAAGCATGATTTCACCAGAGTCAGAAAGTCGACGGGCAACAGAAAGGATCTCTTTCTGCGCAGTTTCCACTTCACTAATACGCACAGGACCAAGCGCTTCCAAGTCATCATTAAGCATTTCAGCCGCACGCTTAGACATGTTGCGCATAATTTTGTCTTTGAGCTCTTCGTCAGCACCTTTAATGGCTTTAAGCAGCGCGTCTTGCTGTACTTCGCGCAGTATGGCCTGAATACCCTTGTCGTCTACATCGACTAAATTGTCGAATACAAACATCAGGTCTTGAATTTGCTGGCTCATCTCTTCGTCTTGCTCGCGAATAGCATCCATCAACTGACCTTCTATCGCGGTATCTAGGTAGTTCATGATGTTCGCCGCCGACTTCAAGCCGCCCATTTTGGCTGCTTGCGTACCCGCTTGACCCGCAAACTGTTTCTCCATGATTTCGTTCAGCTCTTGTAGTGCAGCCGGCTGAACTTCTTCTAGATTTGCAATACGCATTAGCAAGTCGAGTCGCACTTTTTCAGGGAACTGCGCCAATATTTCAGCACTTTGTTCAGGCTCTAAATAAGACAATACGATAGTTTGAATCTGCGGGTGCTCATTGCGAATAATGCTGGCTACTTGCTTAGAATCCATCCACTTCAATGAGTCTAGGCCTTTTGCACCGCTTCCCATCAGGATTTGATCAATTAGGTTTGCGGCCTTATCTTCACCTAACGCGGCTGTTAGCGCACGTTTAACAAAGTCTTGGCTTTGGAAGCCAATGGTACTGTAATTCTGAATTTCTTCGATAAAGTGCTTATGAACCGCCGTAATTTTGGTTTGCGTCATATCGTCCACTTTTGCCATTTCAGTACCGAGCTTTTGTACTTGCTTGGGCTCTAAGTGTTTCAATATCTGGGCGGCGTCTTCTTCAGAAAGACTCAGCAGCAAGATGGCCGCTTTTTCTACGCCTTCTAATTTACTGACGTCGTATGACGGCTCGTCAACATTGGCAAGTTCTTCAGCCATAATCTTATCTCACTACTCGTCTTGCATTAACCAGCCCTTCACTACTTGGGCTGATAACTCAGGTTCATTGGCCACAAGGGCACGTACGGCTTTAAGTACATCTTCATCTTTGTGCAGGTCAGGCAGCATGAGTGAACCATCTGGCGCAAAACCGACCTGCCCTTCATCAAAGTCAGACGTTAACATGCTAATGGTGTCATCGCCTAAATCTAAGCCCTCGTCTGCATCAAATTCATCGGCGTCGTTCGACTCATCAGGATTAATAAGACGACGTAGCATAGGACGAATCACGAAGATGATAAGCACTATTATAACCAAGCCACCAACAACTAGCTTTAGAATTGGTAGAAATCCGGGCTGCTCCCAAATAGGCGCGTCTTCAATTTCCCCTGCGTCCATCCGAGTAAAGGGCACGCTTACAACTTCTAACGAATCACCACGGGTAACGTCAAAGCCAATGCCGCCCTGTAAAAGCCTACGTATGTTGAGAATCTCTTCTTGTTTACGCGGTGTTGGCGTCATCGCACCGTCTTCACCCGCAACTTGGGTATAGTCCACCGCCACAGATACACTTAATCTGCGAATAACCCCTGTCTGTTTCTTGGTATGACTGATGGTGGTATCAAGTTCGTAGTTGCGTGTTGATTCTTTCGCTGTGCGCCCAGGCATAGTTGGTTGACTGCCGCCCACAGCATTTTCTGGAATATTAGAATCTAACGGAGGCTGATTAGACAGTGCACCAGGAATACCGCCAACACCGCCACCTACGCTGTTTTCTTCCATGATCATTTCACTGCGAACCGCAGGTAAATCGGGGTTGTAGCTACGCTGTGTTTGCTCCATAGCTGTAAAGTCCATGGTAACGTCAGCTTGTGCTGTGTAGTTACCTATGCCCAATACTGGAATCAGTATCGCGTCAATTTTTTCTAAGTACTCTTGCTCACGCTGGCGCTCAATCTCGTATTCTTTTCTGGCACGAGCACTCATAGAATCTTGAGAGCCTGAGTTAAGCAGACGACCATTGCTGTCTGTTACGGTTACCTTAGACGGCTCCATGTTTTGCACTGCAGACGCCACGATATCGACAACAGCATCAACCTCTTCACCTGCAATAACGGCACCGCGCTTAGCCGTTAGCACAACGGTTGCCGACGCTTTCTTCTCTCTTCGCGCAAATACGTTCTCTTTAGGCATAGCTAACAAGACACGGGCTTTTTGAATACTCGCGATATCTTCGATGGTAGCCGCGATTTGTTGCTCGCGGGCGTGTTTTAGACGTTCCATCTCAACACGCTGGCTCACACCAAACCCCATATCCTGCATAATGATATCGGTACCGGCATCAGAGGCCTTTGTTAGCCCTTGGCGGGTCATGCCTAAACGGATGTTTTGGAATTCGTCACTTCTTACGTAAACAATATTGCCTTCAAGCTTATAGTCGATTTGGTTTGCATCCATATAATCGAGGGTTTCAATAAGCTCTTGGGTTTCCATTTTCGCAAGTGGACGGTAATCAGGTTCTTGCGACCAGATAAGAATAAAAATAGCGATGGCGACGCAGATTACCAAAACAACCACAAGGGCCATTTGGCGCATCATATCTGCGCTACCTAAAGTGTCCATAAAACCAGATTTGTTTTCTGGCTCATTGTCCACTGCTTGATTTTGATCAGGAACCGTAAGGTTTGTACCTGTAGCTTCAGCCATAACCTACTCCACCTACACCGGCATATTCATTATTGTTTTATAGGCTTCAAGTACTTTGTTACGTACTTGAACAGTGGCTTCAAAAGCAATGCCCGCCTTTTCTTTCGTCAGCATAACTTGAGCTAGGCTTAAGTTAGGGTCGCCCATTTCAAAACGCTGCTGCGCGTCTTTAGATTCGAGCTGCATGCCGTTTACACCATCTACCGCATTCTTTAGCATGGTCGAGAAATCACTTGCCGAGCTATTAACTTCACTAAGCGGCTGCTGTTGAGGCTCATTAACTTGAAGACGAGTTTGCCCAATCATGTTCTGCATTTCTTGATACAAACTATTGGCTTTAACGTCCATAACCACTCCTAGTGCTTTTTCGAGACCGCCTGAACATCGGCGTATAACTTATGTATAGAGGGGATTTAGCAAAGGGCTTGCCAACTTTAAAAAGACATATATATCAATAAGATAAATTAAAAATAAGAGGGTTAGCCAAATTTATGGCGTTTGACTTAGTGTGAGCAACAAAAAACCGCCGCCTTCTTTACTACAGAGGCGACGGATAAGGACGAGGAAACCGAAAGTGTAGAAAGCGACCTTATGCGGGCACTTCAATACCGTCTTCGCGCATGCGCGCTAATTTGTAACGAAGGGTTCTTGGACTAATGCCGAGCTTTTCTGCCACATCTTTACGCTTGCCGTTACACGACACCAATGTATCGAGGATAATTTGATGTTCTTGGTAACGAAGCTCAGACCCTAACCTATTTTCTTCAACATGCTCTTGCAGTGTTTCAACAGGTGCCGTCATGTCTTCGTCAATCATTAAATCGCTGGCGTCGATTTCATTGTGTTCACATAAAATAAGCGCCCGCTGAACCACGTTTTCTAGTTCGCGAACGTTCCCAGGCCAGCTGTATTGCGACAGCTTATTGCGTGCTGCTGCGCTTAACCTGATAGTACCCAGCCCTTGAGAACTAGCGTGACGCTGAACCAGGTGTTCGGAAAGAGGGACAATATCACCCGGACGTTCCGAAAGCGGGCGCCACTCGATAGGGAATACATTTAAGCGATAGTACAAATCTTCTCTAAACTCTCCCGCATCCACTGCTTTTCTCAAATCTCGGTTACTTGTAGCAATAACACGGACGTTGAGCTTAACGGTTTTACGTCCGCCAAGACGCTCTACTTCGCGCTCTTGTAACACGCGTAGCAGTTTAGCTTGAAGCGCCAAATCCATCTCGGTTATTTCATCAAGTAACAGCGTACCGTCTTGGGCTTGTTCAAATTTACCCGGGCAAGCTTGGATTGCGCCAGTGAACGCACCTTTTTCGTAACCAAACAAGGTCGCTTCTAGCATGTTCTCTGGTATGGCTGCACAGTTGATGGCGACAAATGGCGCATCGCTTCGCGGCGACTGATCGTGAATATAGCGAGACAGCACTTCTTTACCCGAACCGCTTGGTCCCATAACCATCACAGTGGCGTCGGACTTCGCGACTTTGCGAGAAAGCTCAAGTAACTTCAAGCTTGAAGGGTCAGCAACAATAGGCGTGCGTGACTCTATTTTTTGTGCAGGCGCGTAGCGTCCCACTAAATTAAGCAGTACTTCTGGGGCAAACGGTTTGGATAGATAATCTGTTGCGCCATCGCGCATTGCCTGCACGGCATCATCAATAGTGGCATAGGCTGTCATCAATAGCACCGGCATATTGGGGTACTTGGTTTTGATACTTTTAAGTAGCGTTAAACCGCTCATTTCGCCCATTTGAATATCGCTTACCACTAAATCGACGGAGCGCGAAGACAGCACCATTAACGCTTCTTCAGCACAGTCAGCGGCAACAACCTCATAGTTACCTAACAGAAGAGTGTCTAGGAGTGCTTCGCGTAATCCTGCGTCATCTTCAACAATTAAAATGGTAGTTTTAGACATTATTCTCTCCTATGACCTACGCAACATGCGTCAATGTTTGTAAAGATTGAGCGTTCACCACACATGGCAAAGACACACTAAAGCACGCCCCACCTTCTGGCATATTTGATACGCTAAGCAAACCGTTGTGGGCGTTTACGACGGATTTAACAACCGCAAGGCCAAGGCCCGTGCCATGAGTTTTAGTTGTGAAAAACGGTTCAAAAATTTTGTTTTTGAGTTTATCCGGTACGCCAGGACCTTTATCTATAATGGCCACATGCAAACGTTCATCAGACACTGCAGTTTCTACGTGCACGCACTCCCCTTTTGGAGTAACTTGGCTCGCGTTGTGAACAAGGTTTAATAACGCGCCTTGAAGCGCTGTAAGATTACCGGTAATAGATACGTTTTTATCGAAGCCGCTAAAAGTTAGCGTTTGCTGTGCTTGAGCCGTCATGGTTTGGGCAATGCCTTCAATTGAAGTAAACAACTCTCCCAAGCTAATTTGGCTGACCACTTGTTCTTCCCCTGACTTAGCGAAAAGCAGCATGTCGTTAACCTGACTCTCTAGCTCTTTAAGCCTGTCAGTTAGCTTGTTTGCAAATTGAGTTTGTGCTTCTTGTCCCAAGCCTTTGCGCGTTAAATTAGACGCATAGAGCATGGCCGCAGAGAGAGGCGTACGAATTTGGTGAGCAAGGGATGCCACCATTTTTCCCAAAGAGGACAGGCGCTGCATATGACTCACGCGTGCTTGCAGCTGCCGCGTTTCGGTTAAGTCGGTAATGACAATTAATTGCCCAGGCTCATTTTCTAATGGCGTGATAGAAAGCTTCACTCGGCGACCGTCAACAAGTGAGACTTCGTGGCCATCGTCAGCGCGAGGCTTGAATGAGCGCGTGATAATACTTCGCCACACTTCCTCTTCCAGCGGTTCACCTAACAGTGCTTTCGCTTGCTCATTGGCTTGGCGTACGATCCCTTTGCCATCTATAACGATAACGCCCGCAGGCATTACCTGAAGTAAGTGTTCAAGTCGACTCGCCTGCAACCGTAAAGACGAAATATCGTCACAGCTTGAGGGGTCGTATTCATCACGAGATATCGCATTATCAATACTATCTAACGCATAGCTTGATGCTGAGTACTCAGTTGATTGTGGTGTGCTGTCAAAAGCCATATTGCCCTCGTCAAATTGCAGACGCTGTTAAACTATGGCTTAAATAAAGCAGAAGATGTGCCAATTCATCATTGGCTTATTTTTCAGTTAGATAGGATGAAATTATAGAGAAAAGCGCAACGTCAATTACCTGACATTACGCTTCTTCAGTACGTTGAATATCGTACTTCCGCATTTTCTCGACAAGCGTTGTTCTGCGCATACCAAGTTTGTCGGCAGCTCGAGCCACCACCCAATCTTGATTGTCTAACGCCTGTCGAATGAGGTTTACTTCCAACTCAGAAAGGTACTCTTTGAGATTAACCCCTTCCTCAGGTAAAGATGAAGAAACCATTCCGTTCAAACCCTCATGGCTTTGCTCGTTAAGATCTTCTTCTGGCTCTTGTGCGGCCGCTTCAGCAAAGAGTGCATTGAATGCTTCACGCTCAAGAATTTCTTCTGGATAATCAGGCTCGTAAGCCTGTACATCACCGTATTGATATTTCTCAGGTAAATCGGCGATATCGACGATTTGACCAGGATAAAGAATAGTTAAGCGTTCAACCAAGTTAGACAGCTCACGAACGTTGCCCGCCCATTCGTGCTCCATTAACGAGGCGATCGCTTGCTCGGTAAAGCGCACACCTTCCACCCCATCACCTTGGATACGGCTATTTAGCTCTTGAAGCAATAAGGGGATATCGTCTTTTCGTTGTCTGAGTGCAGGGCTATCAATTGGGAATACGTTGAGTCGGTAATACAAATCCTCACGGAACTTGTCTTCACTGATCATGGTTTCCAAATTGCGGTGCGTCGCGGCGATGATGCGTACGTTACACTGAAGGGGCTTGTTGCCGCCCACGCGCTCGAAGGTACGCTCTTGTAACACGCGCAATAATTTAACCTGCATCTGAAGCGGCATATCGCCGATTTCATCCAAAAACAACGTACCGCCTTCCGCTAACTCAAAACGGCCTTTACGCGCGCTGATTGCGCCAGTAAATGCCCCTTTTTCGTGACCAAATAGCTCGCTTTCTAGCAGCTCGCCAGGAATGGCACCGCAGTTTACCGGAATAAATGGCCCGTCTTTGCGTTCAGATAAGAAGTGAACATTACGTGCAACGACCTCTTTACCTGTTCCAGACTCACCTAGAATCAAGACAGTGGCATCAGTTGGAGCAACCTGTTCAACTAATCGACGAACTATTTGTATTTGTTCGCTTTTACCAATAAGGCTTCTAAACAGTCGCGTCTTTGTTCCCGATGTACGAGACAAGCTCGGTTTGCGCCTTGAGTATTCTTGGCAACGATGGATAGCTTGGGTCAAAACGGGATAGGTTAATGGCGTTGCAATAACGCTAACGAGATTACACCCTGCTGATGCTTGGCTATTATTTTCAACCAATGCTACAAATGGTATGTGAGGAAACTTCTCAACCAGTCCGCTGACTATGGCTGGCGATATGTGCTCTATAAGAACAGCATCAGCCCCACTATCTTGCAAATACCGTTCGCAATCACTAAAGCCTCGCGATTGACACGATTCTCCCATGAAGGTAACGATAGTTTCCAAGTTTTGAATAAGTTCCTGGTTGTCACTAACCAGCAAAATGTTCTTCATCAATTCCCCGAGAACGCTTTGTTATTATTTACAGTTTAGCGCATTTACAAATTGTAACGACAAAAGATCGGAGCGCAACCGCTGTTTTCGGAAATGTATCAATAAAAAAAGCAGGTTACCCTGCTTCTTTCGATTAATTTTAGCAAAATTAACGTATGTTGGTTTAACTCAACAGAGATAAAACCTGACTTTGCTGCTGATTCGCTTGCGCTTGAACGGTTAGCGCCGCCTGACCAAGCACATCGTTTGACGCTTGCTGTGACACAGCTTGAGCAAAATCAAGATCTTGAATGCGGCTACGCGCTTCAGCGGTGTTCACGTTAGCTTGAGTAAGAGAACGCGCCGCACTTTCGAAACGGTTTTGGGTAGCACCTAAATCGCCTCGCGCGTTACCGAGCGTTTCAATTGCAGCATCAGTTGCACCTAGCGCATCTTCAATGCTGGTTCCCGACGTAATATCGATAGACAGCACATCGTTTAATTGAGCAGCAACATCCTGTGTATTGACGCTAATTGATTGACCCGCACTTGAACCTGATTGGAATTCAAGTGAGCCATTTTCAGATAATAACGGCTTGCCAGCAAAATTCGTCTGCTCAATGGTTTGGGAGATATTCTCTTGTAATTGCGTAATTTCAGATTGGATAGCACGGCGATCGCCATTGCTCAAAACACCATTACCAGACTGTAAGGTAAGTTCACGAATGCGGTTTACATCGTCATTGATGCTGCCTAAACCACCCTCTGCAACCTGCGCCACCGAAATTCCGTCGTAAACGTTATTGATAGCCTGACGGTTACCTTCTACTTCAGAGGTTAACCGGTCGATGATTTGCTGAGCTGCTGCGCCGTCAGTTGCATCGTTAACTTTCTTACCACTGGCAAGCTTTTCCATCAAGGATTCTTGCTTCTCTTGCACTTGGCTGAGAAGTGAGGACGTTGAACTATTAACTTGCATGATGCTTTCCTAAAATATGTAACTCGTTAAGTTTAGCAGAAAGCTGAGCAAAATGTAGTCACCCATTTGTATGATAGTCGATACCTTTACGAACAAATCTATACGCTCATGGAATAGTTTGACTTGCCGATAAGTTATGAGTGTACAATTTGTTTATTTTCAGAGATTAATGCTATGACTACTGTGGTGACGTACGGCACCTTCGACCTTTTCCATATAGGGCATGTAAGGCTTTTAAAGCGATTACACAGCTTAGGCGATAGGCTAGTGGTTGGTTTGTCCTCTGATGAATTCAATACGGTGAAAGGTAAAAACGTAGTCATACCATATGAAGACAGAAAAGAAATTTTGCTCTCCTGCCGTTATGTCGACGATGTATTTCAAGAAAACTGTTGGGAACAGAAACGAGAAGACCTTGAGCGAGAAGGCGCTGACATTTTCGCGATGGGTGATGACTGGATTGGAAAGTTCGATGATCTGCAAGATATCGTTAAAGTTGTGTATCTACCGCGCACACAAGATGTCTCTACTACTGAACTTAAAACCGTTATCAGCGAAATTCAAAACGAAAAAATTCGCCAATTGCAAAGCCTAACAGAGCATTTAAATGCGTTGATGCAGCGGCTTTGAGCTCGCTGTTAGACTCGAGCTAGCCTTTTTTGAACGGAAAAAGTAAATGAACGTAGCCATAATCCCAGCAAGGGGCGGAAGCAAACGCATTCCTAGAAAAAATATAAAACCGTTTTGCGGTAAACCTATGGTCGCCCATGCAATAGAAAATGCGTTGGCAAGCCCCTATGTAGACAAAGTAGTGGTTTCAACAGACGATGAATCTATTGCGAACGTAGCAAGAGATTATGGTGCTGAGGTGCCATTCATGAGACCTGCAGAATTGGCAGATGATTACACAGGCACTAGTCCTGTGGTTCGCCATGCACTGAGCACTCTGTTAGAAAAAGGCTGGGATATAAATTATTGCGCCTGTGTATATGCAACATCGCCTCTTCTGACCACATCTTTAATTAATTCTTGCTATGAAATGCTAATGAACGCTGACGATACAGACTACGTATTTACAGCGGCAAGATTCTCATTTCCAATTCAACGGGCGATATTACAAACCGAAAATGGCGGCGTAAAACCTTTTGACGAGTTTGGCATTACTCAGCGCTCACAGGATTTACCACCTGCCTTCCATGATGCAGGACAGTTGTATTGGGGCCATCACAAAACCTGGCTTGATACTACCAAACGCATTTTCGGTGCCAACTCGAAAATGGTAGTAATGCCAGACCACTTGGTGCAGGATATTGATACACCTGAAGATTGGGTTAGAGCTGAACTGCTTTACAAGCTTGTGCAGAGCGAAAGCGTAAAGTGAGGATTGTTTTTAGGGTCGATGGTACGGCGCAAATAGGACTCGGCCACGTTATGCGTTGCTTAACCTTGGTCACACAAGTACTTCCCTCACACAACGTAACATTCCTTTGTTGTGCGTTGCCTTCAACTCTACAACAACAGATACAGCGTGCTGGAATTAAAACATTGTCCACGCCATCACTTCATAAAGGCGAACGGAAAGGTAATGCTTCGGCAGTCTTAAGTGAAGCAGCGCAAGTCTCTCATGCTGCTCACTGTATAGCGCTTCTTGATGATATAAACGATGAGCCTATCGACATGCTTATAGTCGACCACTATCAGCTATCAGCTTCGTTTAGTAAAGTAATGCGCAGTCGCTGCAAACATATTGTTGTCATTGACGATTTAGCAAACCGCCAACACGACTGTGACGTGATTTTGGACCAAAATCTCTTTGAGGACTTTGAATTCCGATACGATCAGCTTGTCCCTCCTCATTGCCAAAAACTCTTAGGACCCGGGTTCGCTATTTTAAGAAATGAGTTTTACCGCGCACCACCAATGCCTAGAAATGACAATCATATTCTAGTCTGCTTTGGCGGCAGCGACCCTGGGAATTTAACAGAGCGCGTCGTTGATGTTTTGATTGAATTAAAGTCTTTAACTTTTTCAGCCGATATTGTTGTCGGAGCGGCTTATTCCGGCGTTAGTGCGCTAAAAGCAAAAGTTGAACGCCTACCTAACGCGAAGCTTCACGTCGCTTGCGGTCACATATCCGAGCTTATGAAAGCCGCCAATACAATGATTGGCGCTGGAGGTTCGATGCACTGGGAGCGCGCGGCATCGGGGGTAGCGGGCATAATTATCACATTGGCTGATAATCAAGTTGAAACGACGCGATGCTTGCACGAACGGCATTGCTGTTTGTGGCTAGGAGCATGTGACGAGGTCACTAACGAAGATATTAGCAAGGCCGTTGAATTTGCGATAAATTCGCCGCAAGAAATGCGTAAACTAGCAAACAACGCGGCATCTTTGGTGAGCGCAAACAAAAATCCATCTTTTGTAATGGATACTATATTGAACATTGTTACGAGGTAGTCATGAAACCAATCTCAATCGGTGATATTCAAATTGGTCCGGGTCTCGCTCCCTTTATCATCGCAGAAATGTCTGGAAATCATGGACAATCATTAGAAAAAGCCTACCGACTCATTGATGCAGCTGCAGAAGCTGGCGCACATGCCATAAAATTGCAAACCTATACACCAGACACGATCACTTTGGATTGTCATGAAGGCGAATTTTTTATTGAAGACCCAAATAGTCTTTGGAAAGGAAACTCTTTGTATAACCTCTACAAAGAGGCGATGACGCCTTGGGAATGGCATAAGGAGCTATTCGACTATGCCAAAGAGAAAGGCCTATTGGCATTTAGCACGCCCTTCGATTTAACTGCTGTCGACTTCCTAGAAACATTGAATCCTCCTTGTTACAAAGTAGCGTCTTTTGAAAATACTGACCACGCTATCCTAGCGGCTGTAGCAAAGACAGGGAAACCCGTTATTGTCTCTACAGGCATGGCTAGCCAGGCAGAAATAGCCGAGTCTGTTGAAGTACTCCGTTCCAATGGGTGTGATGACATCATATTACTTAAGTGCACCAGTAATTACCCAGCAAACCCGGTAGACGCCAACTTAAAGACAATTCCTCATTTGAGCGAACTTTTCGACTGTCACGTTGGACTTTCCGACCATACACCGGGGGTGGGGGTAGCTGTCGCTGCGGTGGCACTTGGCGCAACAGTCATTGAAAAGCATTTTGTTTTAGACAGAAACGGTGGAGAGGTTGACGCAGAATTTTCTCTTGAACCCCATGAAATTAAGCTGCTTGTTGAGGAAACGGCGCGGGCAGCGGTAGCAATTGGAAAGGTGAGTTATGGCGCCACCGAGCGAGAAAAGGCCTCGTTGGTACACCGACGCTCTTTATACATTGCCGAAGATATGAGAGCCGGCGATACATTAAATGCGGAGAATTTACGCTCTGTTCGTCCAGGACTTGGACTGCCTCCCAAATACCTTCCCCTTTTGCTTGGAAAGCAAATCAAGCGCGACGCACCAAAAGGTACCCCTATGAGTTGGGAGCTACTGTGAGATGAGAGCCATTCTGTTCGGTGCAAGTAAGGCCGGAGAAAACTACGTTTCTAACCACCCAGATATAGAAGTCGTGGCATTCACGGATAATGATAGTACGAAACACGGAACTCGTTTTATGGGTTATCCCATCATTGCACCCGCAGATATCAATACTCACGATGTCGACAGCATAATTATCACCAGTCAGTGGGTTGATCAAATCTATTCCCAGCTCACCGAAGAAATGGGTATTAATGATTCGAATATCATTGTACCGAGTAAGCAGTCGGTAAAAGCTGCCTTGCCTTTCGAAGACAATGAAACGTTAGCCTTTGCCCAGTCCGTAATGCAAACGCTAAATCGATACTTCGTTTCCCACAACATTT
This sequence comes from Alteromonas sp. 07-89-2, assembly GCF_013113925.1. Taxonomy (NCBI): domain Bacteria; kingdom Pseudomonadati; phylum Pseudomonadota; class Gammaproteobacteria; order Alteromonadales; family Alteromonadaceae; genus Alteromonas; species Alteromonas sp. 07-89-2. Next base: position 62,129 of record NZ_VTYM01000021.1, read on the forward strand.
CAGCGTGTCTAGATTCTGGAACTTTATTAGGTGCTGTGAGAAATAAAGGGCTCATACCTTGGGATGACGATATAGACTTAGCTGTCGATAAAGAGAATTACGAAAGGTTGCAGGCATCGCTACCTGAGCTTTATAAATTATTAAACTCAAACTATGACGTAAAATGGGATATCGTCATCATCACGGTCAACAACATAGACTGTTGCATCAATCTAGAGTTTAGTAATTCATCACACACCCAGTTAATCCCTTTTGATATAAGCATACAGCGCAGAGAGTCGATAAATGGCTTATCTGAGCTCTTGTCCTCGGGCGGGCTGTTTTTTGCCCCCGCTAAACATTTCGACAGCTACGCGCCAATCGAGTTTTTAGGTGAAACCTTTCTTGCCCCATTCGATGCAGAAGGCTTTCTCACATTTATGTACGGACATTGGCAAACGCCCAAAAAAACGACACAAATTACGGAATACGAAAATAGAAGAGCATCGATGTCAGCACCTAGAACAGGTATAAGCGTGCAAAAACGCACGCTTTCTCAATGAGCGTTTAGACTAAGGTGTCAAATTAACGTGAACGTATTACTTTCAAGCGCCAGCAATAAAGTTCCACTATTAAAAGCGCTTCAATGTGCCGTCAAGCGTATCGATAAGAAGGGCATAGTTACGGCAGGAGATTTAAGTAGCCAAGTACTTACACGGCACTTTTGCGATGTATTTTGGCAAATGCCACCCACAAATCAAGACAACGCAGATGAGATTATTGCCCAGCTCAAGCATCGAAGAATTACTCATATTCTCCCAAGTAGAGACGGCGAACTGCTTTTTTGGGCAAGGCTAAAAAACGACCTAAAAAGCGCTAACATCCACGTACTTATTTCTGATGAAAATGCAATAGAGCTTTGTTTGGATAAATTAAGATTCGGCCAATGCAGTATTCCTTTTATCATCCCTTCATTTGAAAGCATCGAAGAGGTGAAAACCGTTATTCAAGGCACTCCGCCATTTCACTATGTGGTCAAAGAACGTTTTGGTGCGGGTAGTAAAGCTGTTGGCCTTAATCTAAACGAAGACGACGCAGTGCAGCACGCCAAAGGTCTATCCTCCCCTATTTTTCAACTGTACAAAGCAGGTCAAGAAATTAGCGTAGACGCTTGGCTAACAAAGGACCATTTGGTTAAAGCGGCGGTATGCCGTGTGCGAGACCTAGTTGTTAATGGTGAATCCCAAATTACCTACACTTTACCGAATTGCCCTTTTACAGCTCAGGTGACACAGACACTTTCCAAACTAGCACTGTCTGGCCCCGTTGTATTACAGGGCATCATAAATGATGGAGCGCTTCACATCATTGAATGTAATTCGCGATTTGGAGGCGCTTCAACGTTAGGTATCAAGGCGGGTGTTGATAGTCTTTATTGGAGCTTGTGCGAGAGTATGGGCGAAAATATCGATTCGTTGCCCGTAGATCTCACATCCCATAAAATAACGCAGATTAGAGCTGCTACCGACTATTACCTATGATTTATATCTTCGACCTAGATGATACCCTTTATGATGAGCGCCAATACGTAGAATCGGGCCTTGCAGCCGTTGCCTCATTTGTGGAAAAAACCTGGAATGTTGATAAGCGAAGTGGCTTTCAAAAATTAGTTACTCTGCTTGATCGAAATGGTCGTGGACGAATTTTCAATGATTACTTAGCTAACCATGGCATAGCAGTCAATAAGAAAAATGTACGTGCCTGCGTTTCAGCATATCGCTTACACCAGCCTACTTTGACTTTGCCCGACAATCACTTAACGTTGCTAGAACGTTTGCCAAAGCCGCTTTACCTCGTAACTGACGGAAATAAAGTAGTACAAAGTAAGAAAGTAGAAGCGCTCAACATAGCGCACTACTTCAAGCGCGTGTTTGTCACTCACCGCTTTGGAGTGCAACATGCTAAACCTTCTACTTACTGCTTTGAAAAGATTAAACAAGCAGAACAATGTCAGTGGCACGAAATGGTTTACATTGGTGACAACCCAGCAAAAGACTTCGTCAATTTAAATAAACTTGGAATGCCGACTGTTAGGGTGTTAACTGGGGTTCACAAAAACGCACTTGCCAAACCAGGTTTTGATGCAAAGTTTACTATACAAAACCTGAATGAACTTCCAGCCCTCAGTCTTTGAACTTTATTAGGCGGCATCCCAGCATATTTAATAAAGTAAAATCAATGCTTAACCTACCTGCTGATAAACAACAAGTTCTACCTAAACACGAAGAAGTCTACACCTTTAGGACTAATAATCCTCACCTAAGCTCATAGATTCTAAAGCTTTATGGCAAAAATGCCGACACATGATATATTGTGTTTATAACCATAAAAACAGCGAGCAAGCTATGTTCGATGGAAAATCGATTCTCATAACAGGTGGAACGGGTTCATTTGGCCATAAGTACACTGAGACTCTGTTAGCGAGATACAAACCAAAGCGCTTAATCATCTACTCACGCGACGAACTCAAACAGTTCGAAATGCAGCAAAAATTTCACGCGCCGTGCATGAGATATTTTATTGGCGATGTTCGTGATAGAGAACGTCTTAATCGCGCCATGCAGGGTGTTGACTTTGTAATACACGCAGCGGCTATGAAGCAAGTCCCTGCCGCTGAATACAACCCGACCGAATGTATTCGTACGAATATCGATGGTGCCGAAAATGTAATTAACGCCGCCATTGATAATAACGTAGAAAAAGTGATTGCGTTGTCTACAGATAAAGCCGCCAACCCGGTTAATTTATACGGTGCTACAAAACTAGCTTCAGATAAATTGTTCGTTGCAGCCAATAATATTGTGGGAGCCGGTGCATCTCGATTTTCTGTTGTGCGTTACGGCAATGTGGTTGGCTCTCGTGGTTCTGTTGTACCCTTTTTCAATAAGTTGATAGCGGAAAGCAGCGATCATATTCCTGTTACGCACAAAGACATGACCCGTTTTTGGATTACTCTTCAACAGGGCGTCGACTTTGTGCTTAAAAACTTTGAGCGCATGTTAGGTGGTGAGATTTTCGTACCGAAAATCCCATCAATTCGAATTACTGACCTCGCGACTGCAATGGCACCGGATATTCCAATCAAATATGTAGGGATTCGTCCAGGTGAAAAGCTTCATGAAATGATGTGCCCTGGCGACATGTCTCTGCACACATTTGAATTCGATGATCACTTTGTGATTGCCCCAGCTATTAAGTTTTTCCACCGAAGTAATAACTTTACTAGCAACGCACTTAGCGAACAGGGAAAGCTTGTAGAGTCTGGTTTCGAGTACGTTTCAGACACTAACGAACATTTCCTTAGTATTGAAGAAATAAAGAAGTTCAACGAGGAAGCGCAATAGTGATTCCTTATGGGCGACAACACCTAGATGAAGATGATGTAAAAGCCGTTGTCGAAACCTTAACATCAAATTGGTTAACGCAAGGCCCGGCTATTCCTAAATTTGAAACCGCTCTTGCTGATTATTGTGGCGCTAATTTTGGGATTGCAGTTAATAGCGCTACGTCTGCTCTACACATTGCTTGCCTTGCACTAGGTGTGAGTGAAGGCGATAGAGTATGGACATCTCCGAACTCATTTGTTGCTTCGTCAAACTGCGCGCTCTACTGTGGCGCCAAGGTCGATTTTGTAGATATTGACCTTCACACCGGTAACATGTGCGTTGATGTTTTACGAAACAAACTTGCCCTAGCTGAATCCACCAACGCCTTACCAAAGGTGGTTATTCCCGTTCATTTTGCTGGTCAGCCCTGCGATATGAAAGAAATTCGTGCACTTTCAAAGCAATATGGCTTCTTTGTTATTGAAGATGCATCACATGCAGTAGGCGCAAAATACCAGGAGAAATTTGTAGGCAGCTGCGAATTCTCAGATATTTGTGTGTTTAGTTTCCATCCGGTAAAAATTATTACCACTATGGAGGGGGGAATGGCTCTTACAAATAACAGTAAATGGGCTGAAAAGATGCGTATGTTGCGCAGTCACGGCATAACCACTGACCCAGAGAAGATGACTGAGGACAGTCATGGCCCTTGGTATTATCAACAGATAGCATTGGGCTTTAATTATCGTATGACTGACGTAGAAGCTGCGCTTGGTATAAGTCAGCTAGAAAAATTGCCGGGCTTTTTAGAAAAGCGGAATACATTAGCTGCGCATTATGATGAACGTTTTGCTTCGAAAGAAAACATCTCACCACTTAAGCAATCTAGTAATAGATATAGCAGCTATCATCTCTACGTTGTACGTGCTTCTGGACTAACTCGCAAAGAACATGCTTTTGCCGTCGAGCAGCTTCGCGATAAAGGCGTTTTTGCACATCTTCATTATATCCCGATTCACTGCCAGCCCTATTACAAGAATCTGGGCTTCAAGATAGGTGATTTTCCTAATGCGGAGCGTTATTACGAACAGGCAATAACACTCCCCCTTTTTCCCGAGTTAACTCGTGAGCAGATTGACTTTATTGTAGATACGCTCTCTTTCACCCTAGATAACTTAAATTAACGGTTGCTCTGACATCTTTTTTCCACCCATGTAACGTTCAACATCTAAGTTAAGTTTTTTCGTTCAAAGCCGATAGAATCAAAGATGTTTTAATAAAATTCCAACCTTCGAATTACCGGTATATGTTAAAGAAAAAAGATATTCGTCACATCTACGATAGCTACTCGCAACTAAGAAAAATGAAGCGGGTGAATGAGCTTCGACCAGATAGTAAGCCGAAGGCGCTAAATCTAAATATTATTGATAGCTGCAATTCCAAATGCACAATGTGTAATATTTGGAAGAATGAAGAAAGCGTAGACATTACCCCTGAAGAACTCGGCCTAATTTTATCTGACCCGTTGTACAGTGAACTACAGCATGTAGGTGTAACTGGCGGTGAGCCAACTCTGCGCGAAGACTTACCCGATATTTATAGAACCATTATCGATACATTACCCTCCCTCAAAGGCGTGAGCATGATAACCAATGCTATTGAAGAGAGAGATGTAAAAAATCGAATTACGGCTATTTATGATATTTGCAAAAGCAGAAATATGAGCTTTTCTGTCATGGTTTCTATAGATGGCGTTGGGGGCGCTCACGACAGGGTTCGTGGAATAAAGAACAACTTCGCGTCCGCCATCGCTATTTTCGAATTTTGCCGAACCACGTTAGAGATTCCGACTACATTCGGGTGCACTATTTCTAAACAGAATGTGTGGGAAGTGGATGACTTCCTCTATTATGCTAAAAAACACGACATGTATGGTAGGTTTCGTGTTGCCGAGTTTATCAACCGCCTATACAACGGTGATAGAGATAAGGTAATACGCAATTTCGATGAAGATGAAACCTATAACCTCTTATTATTCTTTGAGAAATTAAAAAGACAATACGAGCCTGGTTCCACGATCAAACGTACATATCGCAGTATTCAAAACATGCTACAAGGCGGCGAACGCTTGATAGGTTGTCCCTATCATAACGATGGTGTTGTTTTAGGTTCTAAAGGACAGGTCAATTACTGCGCGCCTAAAGGTAACGATATTGGCAACGCATTAGAAACCTCTTCGCAAGTTTTGTACAAAAACAACTTTGCGCAAAAAGAGGCTATCGCAGAACGCGACTGTAAAAACTGCATTCATGACTATCACGCAGGCATTACCTATGCAGAAAAACAAACGCAGCTTACCGAATTAACTCATCACAGGCTTCTGAATATTGACAATATTCACCTGATTAAATGGTTAGCGAAAACATTAAAAACTCCACACAAAAGCAAACCCTACCAAGTATTTATATTTGGCTGGTATGGCACCGAGACCGTGGGAGACAAAGCAATATTGGGCGGAATCGTAGATGAATACACGAAATTGCACGGCGACAATATTGAGTTTGTTTTGGGAAGCTTATATCCATTTGTAACCAAAAGAACATGCAAAGAACTCAAAATCAACGCTAAGGTTGTTTCTACAAAATCCCTTGATGTATTGCGATATTCGAAAAGTGCCAACGAAGTTGTTATGGGTGGCGGCCCCCTCATGGATCTACACGAACTTTATATTCCTTTGCTAGGATTTAAGGTAGCCAAAGACAATGGAAAGAAAACCGTAGTTTATGGCTGTGGCCTTGGCCCACTACATGAAGATAAGTATGAAAAAGCAGTTAAACAAATACTGGCGTTATCATCTGATATTAAACTGAGAGATAGAAAAAGCGTAGCCACTGCCAACGCATGGGGATTTGAAAAAGCCTCTCTTTCAGGCGATTTCGCGAAACCTTACATAGAACGCCATTTTCTCAAGCAGTCAATAAAATCCAACACGCCATTTATTGCCTGCTTCTTACGCGAGTGGACTTACGAGTACTCTCGTGAATTGACATTAGAAGAATTTGAGGTTCATAAAAAAGCGTTTGAAGCCGGTATAGCTCGGTTAATCAAGGAAAAAGTAAAGGAGCTGGGCGTAAATACGGTATTACTCGATCATATGCATAATTTTGATGTAGGTTATGACGATAGAGATTTCAGTCGTTACTTTATTGATACTTATTTCGCGGACGAACCTGACATCGATATCTCTTTTAATAAACGTTTATCAACTGTAGCGAGTGTTGTCCACACGATGCAAAGTGCGTCATTTAACATTTGCATGCGTTTCCACTCAGTCTTATTTGCGCATACGTTAGAAACCGATTTTTGTGCCATTGATTACACTAAGGGCGGTAAAATTACCAATTACCTTACTGACAACGACGAACTTAAGCGTATGTATTCGCCCCAAGAGCTTGCTCGCTAATGAAGGTTTTACTTGTTAATACGTATGATAGAGGCGGAGCAGCGAACGCGTGTATCAGATTACATCTAGCATTAATCGATGCCGGGCATACTAGCCACCTTCTAACGCTAAATAAGACTAGGGACGATATCCCTTTCCATTTCGATTACGAATGCTTCACCGGTTTAGAAGGTGGAAACATCCTGAATCGTGTTTCCCATATTACTGTAGATGGCGTACACGAATATAAGACTCAAGATATCAAAGATATTTGCACTGCAGCGTCTAAATATACCGATGTATTCTCTTCAATTTATAGCGATTTCAGAATTGAAAATGCGCCGCAGATTAGTGAGTATGACGTGGTAAATCTTCATTGGACCTCTCGGTTCTTGAACTGGCCTACTTTTTTTGCCTCTAAAAAGATTCGGCGGGTTATCTGGTCGTTACATGACATGGCACCATTTACGGGTGGATATCATTACAGTGACGGGTTTGAAGGATATAAAACCGATGACAGTAATCCACATTTTTTAAGGCAAACCAGTGATCCTGACTTTGCTAAAAAGTTATTGCTCTCGAAACAAAACATTCTACGGAACAGCGATATCCCAGTTGCCGTAATTTCATTGTCGAATTGGTTACACGAATGCGCGACATCTAGCACGCTGTTTAAACACTATCCGATAAAGCGGATTGCCAATAGTGTCAATACAGAAACATACCGCTATACAGACAAGCGAGAAGCCAGAAAACATCTAGGACTACCTGAAGACAAAGACATTGTTCTTTTTGTAAGTGACAGTGTTAATAACAAAAGAAAGGGTTTCCACTTGCTTGAAAAAGCCATCAATAAAGCAAGTAACCGTCGAATCATGTTGTGCAGTGTGGGAAAAAATTTTGATAGTAATCTCCCCGAAGTTCATGATTTTTCCGAGGTGCATGATGAAGATAAGCTCGCGTTAATCTACAGCGCAGCTGATGTATTTGTGTTACCAGCTTTAGAAGATAATTTACCTAATGTTGTTATTGAATCATTATGTTGCGGCACTCCTGTGGTGGGTTTTAATATTGGAGGCATGCCAGATATGATTGAGGATGGAGTAAACGGGAGGCTTGCAAAAGATATCAGTGCAGAAGGATTGCTAGCATCGCTTAACGATGTGCTGAATAACGGCGTGTCAAAAACATCAGGGCAAATATCACAACACGCGCGAAGCGCTTACTCTCAATCTCATCAGGCAGAGATGTTTAACCAATACCTCAATGATTTAAGAAGAAACACATCTTACCGCAAACCTTAGTTTCTAGGTAAAGGCACGGCAGTGTAAAAATCTTCAGACTCAGTATGTATCATGATCATCGAGCCTCGCGGCAATGCATCGTCATCAAGTGCTTTATACACAAACCGCAATGCTCGACGCGGTAAATCAGAGCTATTTTGAGCAGAGCTATGTATCAAATAATTGCTAAACAATACGATGTCTCCAGGCTCAGTCTCAACAAAAACTTTATTAATCTCCTCGTTTTTATCTAACACAATTCGGTCGTGATGCGTTGCACCTTCAACGTGAAACCATTTTCTAAATCCACGCTTATGAGAGCCAGGTATAACCTGTAAACATCCATTTTCTTGCGTGGCGGAATCAAGAGAAACCCACGCTAGTACTTTCTCGGTTTCATTAGGTCGATTAAGAAAATCTTGGTGCCATGGCACCTCATTGTCTTTGTCTGCTGGCTTATAAAGATAGGAGTTAACATACAGGTAAACGCTCCTATTAAAGTAGCTTTTCAAGAATGCCGTGACTTCAGGCACTTCAGCCGCTTTTCTAGCTTCTGGAAAACGCTGATAAACGTCGTAAAGCACGCCACTCTCAGTGCGATGAGTGAGGTACCATCGATTAGTAATATCTCTTGAAGACTGAGCTGAAATAACCTCTACGGCACGAGACAGCGTGTTACCTATCTCTTGGCAGACAGCTGGAGAAATTTGCCGCTTTAAAACAACAAAACCATCACGTTTGAATTGATTAATTAGTTGGGAAATATCAATCTCGCTCATAGCGTGCCTTCAATATTGCTGAACTACGATCCCAGATATATGTGGCTTGTTCTGGTGACATTTTTTCCTTCCATTGTGCTACCGACGCGTTGCGAACGAAGGTGAAATCTTCGTCAAAATTCACTGAGTGATTTGGTCTGGAATTCTCTCTTTCAGCTGCTTTCAACTTGTCAGGTTGAGAAAATAGAAGTGCTTTCTGAACTAACTCCCTTTGTATTTTTATTCCTAGGTCATCAAATACTCTGAGAAAACTCGCTAAAGGATCTTGCATTAGCGTTTCATAATCGAATACCCAAGAGGCTTTGCTATACCAGCTCTCAATATGTTTGTTATAAGCATCAATTCCAAAGGTACTATGTTCTACAAACTCGTCGAACGTACCTTCATACCTGCCTTTTTTTCGCTTACTCGCATAGTAGTAAAACGAAATCATTGTATCTCTGGGATCTCTTAAAACATAAAGTGCTTTGGGTTGAGCGTATAGCGGATTATCTTCAGCTAGTTGGTGAGTTTTCACTAGTCGCGGTAAGGGATCACCTTTCCAACAAAACTCGATAAGGTTATCTTTAAGACACTCCGGCATTATTTGCCCAAGATTGTAAAAATCAACAGGTTCCGAATTATTGTTGAGTAAATAAACAACATTGGCAAAAACAAAGCGTGTAAATGTAGAACCTGTTTTAGGAAACGAGACAATCAGAACATCTTCACTAGATAAGCCCGCCAACCGGTTCTCAGGGGGAATGGTCATCTGTACTAGCTCAGACTTGATCTGACAGTTACCCGTTTTTTCAGGTGTCGCTGTCAGTTTAGATTTGAGCTAGATTCTTCTCAGCCCAAGTCCGTTTCCCATCGA
>NZ_VTYM01000022.1:0-70782 GCF_013113925.1 Alteromonas sp. 07-89-2
ATTAAGTACAACGTATTAAGGTTAATTAATGAGCGATTTTTTAGATATTTTAACCCATGGAAGACGTTTACAAGGTGCTGTTAAGGAATTAAGCATTGAAGAACTTGAACAAGTTCAAGAAAAACTTAGCGGTATAATTGAGAAAAGAAAAGAAAAATTAGTAGAACAAGAAAAGCTTGAGAAAGAAAAATTAGAGAAGCTCGCTGCTATTAAAAAGCAAATGGAAGAAGCGGGTTTAAATGTTGAAGATCTACAGGCATTAAATGTAGAAACAAACAAAAAGGTTGGCAAAAAACGTCCGGTTAAATACAAGCTTGTTGATAGCAAGGGTGAAGAACACCTTTGGACAGGTATAGGACGCATGCCTCGCGTTTATAAAGAAGCGCTAGATAGCGGTAAGTCACTCGACGATTACGCCATTAATTAATTGATATTGTGAATTAAACAAGGCCTGTTTTTACAGGCCTTATTTTGTTTGAACAGCATGTTCAGAAACGGATAAGTATATTGTGAAGTTGAACTACAAACTTTCGGAATGCGCTTCTACCTCTCCTTGGCTGATTCTCATTCATGGATTATTTGGAAATGCCGATAATTTAGCCGGCATTAAGCGCCACTTTGAGTCTAATTACAATGTGATCAGCATTGATCTGCCTGACCACGGTGAATCCCCGTGGACATCTTCATTTTCTGTCGACGATGCTGCAAATGCGGTGTTCGAGATTATACAATCGCTTAATATTAGAGAATGCGCGGTTTTAGGCCACTCATTAGGCGGCAAAGTAGCCATGAGATTAGCCTTAAACCACGGCGACTTTGTTTCTCACCTCATTGTCGCCGATATTGCACCAGTATCTTACGACCATAGCCACCAATCCGTATTTGATGGACTCAAGGCCGTTCCTTTAGATGCAATTCAAAGTAGAAAAGATGCTGAAAAAGAAATGGCTAAACATGTGAAAGAGCCAGGCGTTCGACAATTCCTATTGAAGAGCCTATATCAAGATGAAAATGGCGATTGGAAATGGCGTTTTAATGTCGATGGATTAATTGCCAGTTATTCACACATTATTGATTGGGAACAAACAAATCAAACATTTGATGGCGTAACATTATTCATCAAGGGCAGTGAGTCTGATTATATTACGCCAGCCTATCGCGATGAAATAACGCGTTATTTTCCTAAGGCTAAAGCACATGTAATAGAAGGTACTGGCCACTGGTTACATGCAGAAAAGCCAGCGGTCTTTAACGCCGTTGTAGAAAGAACGCTCAATAAATCGTCTTAAAGAAGGGTTTTCATCATCATTTAAGATGAGAATGACTATTATTACCTATTTTTGAACGTTTTAGGCTCTTACAGGCGTATATACTGTGATATAGTTGCGCCAGATTTTTTTAAGTAACAACACTATGCTTGCAGAAAATTACGAACTCATTGAGTCCATCATGCTGTATGGCGGCTTATCTATCCTTTTTGGGTTGATGGGTTTTGCTGTACACGATGTACTGCGTAAGAACGATGTGCCACTTATTGGACGAGTGGTAACGTACGGTGTGCTAGGTTTAGGCGCATTAGGGTTTCTTGCGAAGGGCATTATTGAATGGTTTTGGCTAAGCACAGGCGTTTAATTAGTAACGATTAATAGAGGTTAGATATGGCAAGCGTTGGCCTATTTTTCGGAAGTGACACGGGTAATACCGAACATGTTGCGAAAATGATCCAGAAGGAATTGGGTAAACAGCTAATTGATGTTAAAGACATTGCCAAGAGCAGTAAAGAAGACATCGCTGAATTTGATTTGCTTATCTTTGGTATCCCTACGTGGTACTACGGTGAAGCGCAATGCGATTGGGATGATTTCTTTCCTGAACTAGAGCAAATTGACTTCAACGACAAGTTAGTTGCTATTTTTGGCTGCGGTGACCAAGAAGACTACGCGGAATACTTCTTAGACGCTATGGGTATGGTACGCGATATCGTAGAAGCCAAAGGCGCTATCTTAGTGGGTCAGTGGTCGACTGAAGGTTATGATTTTGAAGCGTCTAAAGGTATGGCTGACGACAATCATTTTGTTGGTCTTGGTATCGATGAAGACCGTCAACCAGAACTAACAGAATCTCGCGTTAAAGCGTGGTGTAAGCAAATTCACGATGAACTTTGCTTGGCCGAACTTGCATAAGCTTAAAAAAAGACCGCGTTTCTATCGATCTGCGGTCTTTTTCATTACTTCTCTTTTATCCGGTGCATGCTGAAGCAATCCCTCCTAGCGTTTAATCTGTCTTACGAAAGGTGCTGTAGCAATCATCATCATTAAAAAGATGATGCCAGATGACGGTGCGGAAACCTGTGTAGTTACTCTTGCACTCCTCGCGTCAACATTGGTAAGGTCATTTCCTTGGCCATCGCCCAATAACAAAACCGTCAAGTCAAGATCGGTAAACTCCCCCATTTCTAAATCAATCACGTTAAAAGTTAGAGAAGCAAGTGTAGTTACGGTTGATTGCAAAAACTCAAGGTCACTTGAAAATAGAAAACTGAATAAATTCAAGTTTATTGAGTTTCCTGCTGCGTTAAGCCCGCTCATGGTGTCATCGGTGTAAGCATCAGCAGTTAAATCAAAGAAATCATTTGTAATTATACTTCCTAGCGCGTCGCTGTAGTCAAAACTAACAAAGCTAAGCACCGTATTATCAAATGAAACGTCAACATCAAATACGCCTATCGTAGTATCGATTGGGTCGCCAAGATCACCTGCTATGAGGTCAACAGTAACCACTTGCCCTGTACCCGAAACCTGAATAGAGGGTGACAGTGCAATAAATACAGCGTGCACAGGTAACGAAGCCGTCGCAAATAAAGCAGTAATCGAAAACAGCATTGCTTTAATGATTTTTTTCATAACACTTTCCTTATAGTCTTTATTGCGGAGCAGTCACTGCACAGCGCGCATTGGTACAAGAATCTACACACGCTCTTGCATCGAGCCTGTTTATTACTCCATTGTTATCAATATCTAACGGATCATTCGCAGCTGCAGGTCCAGACGCCGAAATAATCAGGTTTAAATCAAATCTATCAACGAAGCCATCTTCATTAACATCACACGCACCAACCTCTGCCAGCGTAGCTAGCGCTAAGTCTGAAAAATGGGGGCTATCACCATCATCATTGGGACGAAGCTCTACCCTCATTTGCATGAATCGGCCCACTGCTCCCAAACCAGGATTGCCATTCGACGCATCTTGATAACTGATAAGCTCTAACTGGTTTTCAACATCTGACGCTCTGTAACGTACTCGAATGCTTGAACCTGGAGGGATATCGCCATCGGGTTCATTGTTCCAAGAAACCATATCCCATTCAGTACCGGGGCTACCACTATCTCTTGTCACTATCCAAATACCGCTTCTATCGGTTACATTTCGTGCAGCAAAGCCTGTAGAGTCACTGTAGGTGTAAGGGTTTGCACCGACGGGTTTAATGAGTAACTGATTACCTGTTGCTCCATCAAATTTCGCCACATTATTACTATTTAAGCCCATAACCCAAACATTTTGGTTACTGTCCACAGCTACCCCTACTGATGTTGAAGTTGGGTTCGGCGTAGACCAGACTCTTGTGCCGTCGGGCCGTGTTTTAATTACAGTGGATAATCCACCTATTAAGTTACCATCTCCATCTGAAGATATTCCGTATTGAGTATTAAAATTTGGAGCTAGCGTAAACTCACCAGTTAGAGGGTTTCCATCATTGGCAGGAGCGGCTCCCTCAGGTGCGTTAGGATCATATTCATTAAAATCTCGACCTGAGCGCCCGAAGTACACCTTATCGTTAGCCAACGCTATTCCATATCCACTGGCGCGAATAGACTTTGTCCCCAAGAAAGGATCACTTGCAGTGTTCACTAAGTTTGTATCAACTACAGCCATAACTGAAGAAAGCGTTGCGCTCCACAAGATTCCATCGCCGTCAATCAAGCAACCATAAGGCCTATGGCCGGGGGTTCCAATAGGTCCGTTCAGTACCGTACCATCGTCAGAATCGACTCGATAATATTCAGAAGCGTTATACATTCCCAACCAGATATTTCCATCTGGGGCAATACATAGTGAACGGCCTAACCCACGGTCCCCACCTATCTGTTTGACCCAAGCAATTCGTTCATCAACTATTTCATCTGCGTCATATATACCATTACCATTACTATCAACAGGCATTGGCATTTCGTTCGGATCGTTTCTATCAATAGAGCAATCTCCATTTACATCTCTTGACGTGTCAATGACCCCGTTGCCATTTCTGTCAATACCGCCCTCAGCCAAAATTTTCATAACACTAGGTGGCTTGTTGTCGAAATGACGGTTAGCAACGTACACGTTGCCTTCTATATCGACTGCTGTTCTTGAAGGAGCAGGTCCTGAGTAGGCTCCATGAAAGTTAGTAAAAAACCAAGTACTGTACCGTGCTTCTTCGCAATCAGTATCTGTGTTTATTTTTGATACCGAGTCCTCACCTGCATTTGCTACCCAAAGTACTGGAAAAGTAGAGCCTGTTTCACTAAGTACCAGCGATTCTGTAAGTGCATCGTATTCCAGCGAATTAAGGCTACCCTGCACAAAGTCGCTATCTATGGTGTAAACCACTTCCTGAGAAGAAACTGCACTTGAGGCAATTGCTAACGTCAAACCTAAAGAAACAAAAAGTGATGGTTTTGCTTTTCTAATCATTTTCATAATTACATCCTCTGTTTTCTCTATGCCTTATTGACGTGCACTAATTGATGACACTTCTTTTCCATCAATAACAGCTGTTATCCTCACTGTACTCGCGTCACTCAATGCTCTGAACGTTAATTCAAATTGGCCAGAGCTATCTGTATACACTGTCTCTTCAGATAAGAGTGCACCGGAAGAATCATCTAAGGCTTTGATATCAATGTAAGTGCTAGAAGGTGCACCTCCTCCACTGACTTGAATGTCTTCGTTCATGGATAATACGGATGGGGAATTTAGCCAGGCTGCCTCTGCAGCATACGCGTACAACGTTATCGAGTGTGCTGCGAAAACTATCCCCGAAAGGGCCAGTAATTTTCGCTTCATTGGAAAGTCCTTTATGCAATATTTAAGTAAGTCTTAACGCACTACTAAGACATTAGACCTAATGCATATACCAAGCCATATCGATAAACAGCTCATTTTTTAACCACTTACAGTTTTTCGGTAAACCTTTAATTAAAAAAATGCAAAAAAAGCTGACAGCATTAGGGTTAGGAAAACTTTGCAGGTATCTACAGTAGCTACTCTCTAGGAATTGGCCTTACTTTTGGCAATAAATGGAATCCGCTATCTGTAGGCGAAACTGGGGTGTGAGTATCTGTATTAATCTCAAATAAAACGCTCGTGAACCTTCCTTCTACATACTGCGTGTAGGTTACGATCTTTCCATCACTTGACCATGATGGATTCATTATTTCTATACCGGAAGGTGAAAGTTGTTCGGATAATTTGCTTTCTAAGTCTAATAAATACAGCTGTCTAGTTGTACCATCAAGCCTTGAGCTCAAGAATAACAAATTATTCGGAGGGAAAAACCGACCTTCAATATCGATGAAGGGACTTTCAACGATTAAATCTAATTGATTGTTAGAAATATCTAGGTGGTAGATGTTTATGTTTTTTTCATACCTAGCCGTTACGTACAGCGAAGAATCAGACTCGCCCCAATCAAAGTCTAATATTCTGTACTGAGTAGGTACTATTTCTGACTTTATACCTTGCTTGGTTAATATCGTTATATTGTCATTTTCAATAACTGCTATTCGGTTTCCGTCCCGTGAAAATTTAGGTGATATAAGTTCGGATTTCTCTGAGGTGTAAACTGTTTGGATATTGGACATTAAATCCACTGTTTTCACTGATTGTTTTTCGTCATCAGTACCAATGAATACTAAAAGATTCTCATTGGGAGAAAACTCTATCCAAGTTGGACTATGCACCGTGTCTACTAGTGTTTTTCGCTTTCTGCTAGCAACGTTATAAAGCTCAATAAATGTTGAATTAAGCGTTCTACCCAGAAACGCCAAGTGGTTTCCATCGAAACTCCATGTAGGATTGAGGTCGTCAAGCTCATTGTTTGTGACTTGGTTAACTTCCTGAGATTTTATGTTTTTGATATAAATATCTAAATTACCATCTGCATTAGACAAGTAGGCCACGCTTTGCTCACTGTCAGCCACTTTTGCTGAGCGCTCATCTGTCGCGCCACAACCGATTAAACCGCAAAGCGAAAAAAAAAGTAGTGTCAATTTACGCGTTGTCATTTCTCTCTCCCTGTAGATAAAAGTAAACTTGCCAACATTTCCATTTTGTTGTACAAAAAAAATACAATTTAGTAAAGAGTCGTTGCTTTATTGATATCATTTACAACAAAGGAAGTTACGATGAATACGAAACTACGCACCTCTAAAGTTAAATTTTACACGTTAATTTTAACCAGTTATTTAGGTATTTCCTCAAGCTCTTACGCAAACGTTTTGCTAGAAGATGACGTCGAAGTTATTGAAATTACTGGAAGTAAGACCTTTGACACTATTTCAACACTCCCCTATACCGCCTACGTGTTAGATAGACAGCCAATAGAAAAGGCAAATTTCAGAAATATCATTGACAACTTCAAGTTAGTACCTGGCGTTCTTGTACAAAAAACCTCTCACGGCCAAGGCTCTCCGTTCATTCGTGGTTTCACTGGATACCGAAATTTGATGCTGATAGACGGGATCAGACTGAATAACTCTACATTTCGCTCTGGCCCCAACCAATATTGGAGTACCATTGACATAGGTTCTGTGCAGCAGATTGAAATAATTAAAGGCCCGCAAGGCGTCGAATACGGATCTGATGGAATTGGCGCTATCGTTAATGCTTCAACAATAACACCAACGTTTAATAAAAACTCACTGCGCTTTATGACGCGACTCGCCGAAGGCGAAAATTCGAATATATTCGGGTCTCGATTAAATCTTTCAAGTTCAGCAGATAGCGCACTCACCATGGGGGTTACGAAAAAAGACTTTGGCGACTTCCAAATGGCTAGCGGTACGCTACAAAACAGCGGCTACGACGAACTAGCTTACGACATCAAGTGGCAAAAGCAATTGGCTAACAGCACAGTCACAATTGCGCACTACGCGGTTAAACAAGATGATGTTCCAAGAACGCATAAAACAATATTTGGCCATTCTTTCGCTGGTACGACAATTGGCAGCGAATTACAAAGAGATCACGACCAAACTCGAAACCTTACCTATGCTAAATTTAGTCATCAGCCATTATCAAACCCTTTTTATACCGACCTAGACCTTACTTTATCCTATCATCAGCAAGATGAAGAGCGCACGCGATTGAGAACAGGTGACAGGTTTGATCAACAAGAAACGAATGTAGCAACGACAGGCATAAGCGCTACACTCTCTAAACACATCAACGATGCTCTTCGTTTCAATTACGGACTTGATGCCTACCATGATGATATAGAAAGCTACGCCAGTAATAATCCCATTCAAGGGCCTGTTGCTGGGGATGCCGATTACCTAAATAGCGGTCTTTTTGCCAAAGTTGTCGGTAACCCAATGGAACAACTCACGTTAGCGCTAGGGGCAAGATATACCTACATTTCTGCAGAATCAGATAAAATTCAAAGCCCTATTACTTCAGATGTCATTTCGCTTGATAGAACGTGGAATAACGTTGCACTAGCATTAGAAGGTATCTACGCCTTGAGCCATAACGCGAGTGCATATCTCACAGTAGCCGAAGGTTTCAGAGCGCCAAATTTTTCTGATTTAAGTCGCTTTGACTCTGCAAGAAGCAACGAATTTGAAGTGCCATCCACCAATCTCGAGCCTGAACAATACTTGAGTACAGAACTTGGACTTCGCCTGGCTTATCAAAGCTGGAAGCTCAACACAGGTTTTTATTACACTGATATAGAAGACCAAATTGTTAGATTTCCAACAGGGACCGTAAACTTTGATGGGGAATTTGAGATTAGTAAAGCTAACGCCACTAGCGGAGAAGTCTATGGTTGGGAGTTTGATTTTCTAGCTCAGTTAAACGAACAGTGGTCATTTAGAATTTTTGGCTCTCTTAACTATGGAGAGACGTTCCAATTTCCAGAGTCACTGAGCGAGCCTAAGAAAGAGTACATTGGCCGGCTAATGCCACATAACGTAGGAGGTATCGTTAACTATGAGTCTAGTGATAAACGTTGGTATGCCCAAGCTGAAATTTTAGCTCAGCAGAGAGCCGATAGGCTTTCAACTCGCGATATCAGAGATACAGACAGAATCCCCCCTGAAGGTACGCCAGGCCATGTGATTGTGTCTTTACGGGCAGGCTACACAGTTTCAGATACGCTGAACTTAGCTGCAAGCATTGAAAATGTTGCCGACAAAGATTATCGCATCCATGGTTCTGGCCAAAATGAAGTAGGCAGGAACATCAGTGTAGCGCTTAACTGGGATGTCGAATTTGATTAAAGCTGAAAGCGCTCAACCGCTTTTCTCAAGCTTTCTGTCTGCGCATCCAAGAGCATCGTTGATTCGTTGGACTGGCGCGTGCTTTGCGCACTGGAGTCGGCTAAAGCAACTATGCGGTTCAAACTTTTCGCAACATCACCAAGTAAAACATCTTGTTGTTCGGTATCAGCGACAATGTGTTCATTAATATCGCTTAACCGCTCAATGATTTCTCTAATACTCTCTACTTGTTGAGATACTTGCTGGGTAATTTCCACCCCTTCTTGCGCTTGTTCGCGCCCTGCATTAATTGCTTTTACTGCCTGCGCAGCATCTTTTTGTAAGTTCCCAATCATCTGCTCAATTTCTTCCGTAGAGTCATGGGTGCGGTTGGCTAGCGTTCGCACTTCATCCGCAACAACCGCAAAGCCTCTACCTTGTTCACCAGCTCTTGCGGCTTCAATGGCTGCATTCAATGCTAACAAGTTGGTTTGCTCTGCAATCGTTTTAATCACGTCTAAGATACTGCCAATATTACGAGAGTTGTCGTCCAAACGATTAATTATCTGCGCCGAAGACTCCGCCTGTTTGGCTTGATTACCCACCTGCTGACTGCTTTTTTGTACCAATTGACCAATGTCTGTACTTTGCTTTGTTATATCGCGTAGGGCGTCCATTGCTTCATTAATTTGGGCGAGGTTGCTGCGGCTTTTTTCCTGTACATGTTTTGTATTCGTAGACGTTACCGTTACTTGTTCACGTTGCTTGTCTACCTCAGATAAGCTCTTATTACCCAGCTCTACGCTTTCTTTTGTAATGTCTATAAGGCGTTTTTCTTGCTCTAATATATTGCCCACTAGCTCTCGTAAACTATCGGTTAGGCTGTTCACTTTTGCGGAAAGGGCAGAAAACTCGTCATTGCCCTCTTGAGGCAATTTGGTGCTTAAATCCCCTTTACTTAGCTGACTTAAGCCTTTATTGATACGGCCAAGGGGTTTGGAAATACTACGTGTTACAATAACCGCTAAAAATATTGCAGCAACCAAGCCCAGTGCCGCGACAATGATATTGCGCACAAGGTTGGCCTGAACAGATTCAAGAATGGCGTTCTGTCCATCAAGAGATTGCTTCTGGACAGCGTCAAACAAAGTATTAATGTCGGCAAGTGCGGTTTCTAACGCTTCTTTTGCTTCCTTCTGAGCTTTCGCAGCTTTGTCTACTTCAGAAAGTTTTTGTCGCTGCAAAGCAATTAATCCATTTGTGCCGTTTACCGCTTCCATCAGTAAATCATACTGTTCGTTAAAAGATGCTATCGTACCGCCATCATCAACACCCGTGGCTAAACGGTTTACATAGTCTTTATCTACTTGCAAATTGCTTAACTGATACTCCAAATCCTCAATGATATTGGCGCTTTGTGTGGCACTGTCGGTTTCTGCAAGTTCTATGAACGAATCGTTCATGGTTAGCAATTTGTTGTCTATTGCAGTACCCGCACCAATAAGCGTTTCAATGCTGGGGTTATCCCCTTCTAAATAAGAAAGGTCTAGCATTAGGGCACTGGCTTCATCAGCGGTCATCAAAACTTTTTCTAGCTGTGTAGCAAGGGCCTTTTCGATATTCATTCGTTCGTTGATGGCGGTATACATGTCGTTACTACTATTAACGTAGGCTAGACTAACGTCGACAGCGTTACTGGCTACCGCGTTATTTGGCATAAGTGAGTTTAAACGAGACAAGTCGTCAGAGAATGCGGAAGATAAAGTATCAAACGTCTCTTTGTTTGCGACCAGCTCTTCTCTATTTTCGACATGATATCCGTTGGCAGTAATCACTGATAAAGAGAGGATCTCAGTCTTTACTTTTACCATGCTGGTCTGAACTGGCATCTTTTGCTCTACAACGTCTTGTGCAGAATCTTTTATTCCGCTAAGACCAAAATAGGAAAGAATACTGGTAAGTAATAATAAGCAGCCGAATAAGCCAAAGCCTAACGTGATTTTATTTATAATTGTTAACTGCATGGGCACTTCCACCAAAAAAACATGCCAAAAAATAAAAAGGGTTGTATCGCCTTTTTAAGTTTAGTTTAACAGGATGTTAATTCAATGCATCAAAAGTTTTATTTATTTTGCACATTTGTTAGATAAATCTTGCACTTACAATCTGGTCAGGCCAGACACCATGCGGGCTGTATCGAAGTAACAATTTTTATCGCACCAGTGCAATGGATAAATTTTCAGCGAGAAAACAAAGTTTCCACGGTTTTGCTTTTAAATTGTTTCAACTTACCTATAATAACCACCAAATACTTATTCACTCGTTCTTAGTAGGTTGTAATGGATCAAAATAAAGAATTGAAAAAAGCAGGGCTAAAAGTCACTCTGCCTCGCCTTAAAATTTTACAAATTCTGCAAGAGCCAGAAAACCAACACATCAGCGCTGAAGACGTTTACAAAATCCTTATCGAACAGGGTGAAGAAATTGGTCTTGCTACCGTGTACCGCGTGTTAAACCAATTTGATGATGCAGGCATTCTCAATCGCCACCATTTCGAAGGTGGAAAATCTGTATTTGAGATCAGTCACAAAGATCACCACGACCACCTTGTGTGTCTGAAGTGTGGCAAGGTCATTGAGTTTGAAGATGACATTATCGAAGAACGCCAAGAGATGATCGCAAAGCAACACAAGATGAAGCTAACGCATCACAGCCTATACTTATACGGTGAGTGTACAGACGGTAACTGCGACAACTTACCTGAATAAGTAACAGTTTTATTCTAGCAAAAGGCCCGCTTTAAGCGGGCCTTTTTTCGTTACGCTTTAAACTTATATGCGTGGTAAGCCTTAATTGCTTTCTCCCACACGTCACCCACTTCCCCTGTGCCAATAGGTTTTCCGTCTACTTCAACTACCGGGGCAACTTCTTTGCTTGAAGAGGTTAACCATACTTCATCTGCCTCCAGCAACTCATCTTTGCTAAACCAAGTTTCTGTAACAACCAGGCCTGCCTGTTTAAATGCTTCAATTGCAATGGCGCGAGTAATACCGGGAAGAAGTTCATGGTTTAAGGGGGGCGTAGATATACATCCGTCTTTCACCATAAACACGTTGCATGAACTTGCCTCTGTTATCATACCTTCGCTGTTGTACAAAATAGTTTCGTTAACGCCTGCGTCAACACCTGCTTGATAGTGCATTACATTGCCTAACAAGGATGTGGATTTGATATGGCAGCGTTGCCACCTTTTATCCTGTTGAAGCGCAACTTTGAAAGGCCTTGCTTCAGATTTTGCTGTGGGCTGTGGTGGCGCTATTTCAAAAGCAAACCCGAATACCGTAGGTGCTATATTCTTAGGGTATGCATGAAAACGTTTTGTATCGGTGCCACGGCTTACGTGAAAATAAACACCAATGTTTCCGCTTTCTATAAATGCTTTGTTTTTTTCGACCAAGCTGGTCAAAATGTCTTGCCATTCTTCTGCTGAATAAGGGTTAGCGATTTCAATAGCTTTAAGGCCTTGCGCCATACGCGATGTGTGCCCCTTGAAGCCTACTGCGCTACCAGAATACGTTGGAATGACTTCATAAATACCATCACCAAAAAGGAAGCCTCTGTCCATCGGAGAAATTTTAGCCTCAGAAAGAGGCATATACTCACCGTTTAAAAACGCAATCGTCACAATATTTCTCCTTGTAGTCGGCGACGCCTACTTGTCATCAGTAGCCAGTCTGCCCTTGCTTCTTCTTCATGTTGAAAAACAAAATTCACTTTTTCGCCTGGCACGGCTTGGGCCAAGCGACTTATATCACAGGGGCTTACACAGCCAAGTTTTGGATAACCCCCTAATGTTTGTCTGTCGCGCATCATTACAATAGGCTGCCCGTCGCCGGGAACTTGAATTGCACCTAAATGAATTGCCTCTGAGCGCATGTTTTCTATATCGGCTGTAACTAATTCACCGGTCAACCTAAAGCCCATGCGATCGATAGCCGATGAAACCGTATAGCTGCTTGTTTCAAACGTGCGTAAAGCAACAGCGCTAAAACTCGAAAACTGATACCCGGGAATAACCCGAATAGACTCTAAAAAACCATAGTTGTCTATGTGCTGCCGCGAGAGAGTGCGCATTCTAGCGGTGCTTTTAATTCTGCTGTTAGCTGAAATGTCGATGCAATCGCCATCTTTTAACGCGCATCCCTTACCATCCAACCCACCAAGTTGTTCGCGTACTACCGTACATGCACTCCCTACCGCTTTTGGCACATGCCAATTTCCACCTATTGCCAAATAGGCTTTGCTACCAAGTAGAGCGCTGCCAAACGTAATAGTTGCGCCTGCCGGTACATGTTGGCTCTGGTATGTTGCTTTAACGTTACCATCTACGTCGAGTGACGGTTCCCTGCCAGTCACAGCAATAATACAATCTTCATCAACCCGTAATCGCATTTCACCAATCGCTTCGAAGCATGGCGTACCGTCTAAATTGAAGGCTAGAAAATTGGCCCAATCATAGGCGTTACTATCCATAGGGCCTGATTCACAAAATCCATCCCGTTGCCGCCCTACTCGTCCGTTATCAATAATAAGGCTATACAGTCCCTTATTGAGTACTTCAATTTTCATCGTTCAACCTGCAATCCTGCTATATATTCCTGTTCAGTAACCGAAACGAACTTAACGACATCACCTGCTTTTAACCGCGCTTCACTTTGCTCTTCGCTGTGAATGAGCATGTCAAATGCCGTAAGTCCCAATAGGTTCCAGCCTCCTGGTGATTCACTGGGATAAACGGCAGTTTGCCTATCAGCGATTGCAACCGCACCTTTGGGTACCCGTTTGCGCGGTGTGCCTAGTCGCGCACATTTGAGCGCTTCCGGAGTATCGCCCATATAGGCAAATCCCGGAGAAAACCCCACTGCGTATACTTTATAAGTAGTGCCCGTGTGCAATTCGATAATTTCTTCAATGGACAGCGACGTTTTCTTACTCACTACGCTTAAATCACTTGCATTAGGCGCACCGTACCAAACAGGAATTTCAATCACGGCGCTACTTTCATTCTCTTTTGCTTGCAAAGAGAATGATTGCAGGCTCATGTCTTCAGCGCTTAGATTACTGATGGCACGGTATACACCGTGGCTATCAATTAATGCCATATCAAAAATAATCAACAGGCTGTCATAGGAAGGCACACACTCACGCAGCCAAGCCCACGAATCGCTTCCCTTTTTGCTATCTATCGCTGTCAGCATGTGATGACAGGCATTATTCGCGTCGTCCAGGTTTGCGCCATCAAAATACAAAATAATGGCGTCTGCACTTGCTGTAACTATTCGCTTAATGCGACCGAAAGCTTGCATCTACTGTCCTTGTTATTTAAACGGCTGTCATTGCTTGGTTCTGAGTACTTGGTTTTAGATATACCACTCTCAGCACAACAATGGATAACAGCCTCTTGTATTGTTCTTGTAAAATGTGTTTTTTATGAGGCAGGTTTATAGAAATGTTCTGATTTTCTTTGCAATATTCACCGCCCCTTTAGTATCACCATGAACACACAGAGAATCCGCTTCTATTGCAAGTGTTGCTCCCGAGGCTGTCGTTACTGTTCCCGATGATATAAGTTGTTTAGCTTGAAGCAATGCGTCGCTCTCGCTTAACACGGCACCTTCGATCAAGCGAGATTGCAGTAAACCTTCATCGGTATAACGCCTGTCTGAAAACGCTTCAAAATACAACGGCAGCCCCCACTCTTGCGCAGCTTCTTTAAGCGCCGTATTTTGCGACGTAGCCTGTACCATTAGCGCAAGGGGCGAATCTAACGACTGCATATTTATTTCAGCTATGCTTTGCATTACTGTGCGCATGACAGCTGTATCTTTCATCATGTCATTGTAAAGCGCACCATGAGGTTTCACATAGCTTACGTTGGCCCCGCAAGCCTTTGCCATTCCACTCAATGCACTCACTTGATATTGGATCATAGCGCTGAGTTCATCAGCAGCAATCGCCATACTTCTGCGACCAAATCCCTGTAAGTCTGGATAGGCTGGATGGGCACCTATGACCACGTCATGTTGTTTAGCTGACAGAACAGCCTGCTTCATGACTAACGGATCACCCGCATGAAAACCACATGCAATGTTGGCCTGATCAATTTCTGCCATAATGGCCGCTTCCACCGGCATAGACCATGCGCCAAAACTCTCACCTAAATCGCAATTTAACTTCATAATGGTTTAGCTCTTACGTTCATTCCAGTATCATGTTACCTGTTCTTTTTAAAAAGTCAGTGCTGATGATAAATATTGGAAAAATTAATACATTACGCGTGGTAGCCCAATACCCTTTTGGCTACGCTTTAGCGCCACTTGTCGAAAACAACGACGAAAACGACAGCGTAATAGAAATAGATGATGCTGAAGAGCTGCAAACTGTTACGCTTGCGATTGACGAAGTAGAAACTTCCCTCGCAGAAGGACAACAGATAGACGTATTTGTAGCCACAGATCAGCGCGGCGATCTCTATGCCACCATGAAGAAACCTTTGATTCAAGTTGGTGAAACTAAGGTACTTAAAGCGGTATCTGCCACTAACTTTGGTGCATTTTTCGACTGGGGTTTAGACAACGACCTTTTAATGCCCAACGACTACCAAGCCCAACCTGTTAATCCAGGTATGTACTATGTTGTTCACACCTTTTTTGATGATAAAACCCAGCGTATTTTAGGTGCTACCAAGCTCCACTATTTTCTAAAGGAAAGTAGTGCTTATCTCAACGAGGGCGACACAGTGCAATGCTTGGTTTATGCCAAAACTGATTTAGGTTTTAAGGTAGTTATC
Source organism: Alteromonas sp. 07-89-2 (assembly GCF_013113925.1). Taxonomy (NCBI): domain Bacteria; kingdom Pseudomonadati; phylum Pseudomonadota; class Gammaproteobacteria; order Alteromonadales; family Alteromonadaceae; genus Alteromonas; species Alteromonas sp. 07-89-2. Next base: position 15,370 of record NZ_VTYM01000022.1, read on the forward strand.
AATGAAAAAAGCTTAGGTCTTATTTTCCATAGCGATGCCTTTAAGCCACTTAAAGTCGGGCAAGCTACTGAAGGGGTAATTAAAACAATTCGTGAAGACGGCAAAGTAGACGTAGCCCTTCAGCGCGTAGACAAAGGTGGCCGTGATGCACTTCAACAAGCCATTTTGGATGACTTAGAAGCCCACGGTGGGATTTCTACGCTAACAGATAAGAGTGCGCCAGAAGCCATTTACTCTCATTTTAACGTGAGTAAAGCCGCGTATAAAAAAGCGTTAGGGGCGTTGTATAAGCAAAAGAAAATCACGCTTAGCCCAGATGCAGTTCGCCTTAACAAATAAACGCACATGTCACAGCTGCATTGAAGCGCTAAACAGGCCTGTCTTGCAGCTTCCTTTTTTATTTTTATGACATTAGGACAAACAATGAAAGCACGTGTTTCTTGGGATCAAGATTTAACTTTTACAGGAACTACAGACAGCGGTTACAAAACGGTGATGGACGGCAGCGGTAAGGCCGTATCTCCAATGGAGTCAGTGCTGTTGGCAGTTGGTGCATGTTCAAGTATTGACGTGGTAGATATTCTTAAAAAAGGGCGCTTTAACATTGAAGCCTGTAACTGTGAATTAGAAGCTGAACGCGCTGAAGAGCCGCCTCGTGTATTTACTAAAATTCATGCGCATTACACGGTGTCAGGTGAAGGCATTAGTGAAAAGGCCCTTGCTCGCGCTGTGCAGCTTTCTGCAGAAAAATACTGTTCCGTCATGCTAATGCTAACGGGTAATGTTGAGATCACTACAAGCTATACTTTGGTTTAATAAACAATAGTAGAACCAGCCTCTTTTTAGCGATTCTCGCTAAGCATTAGTAGAAAAGGCCAACCACTTGGGTTGGCTTTTTCATTGAAACTGTTTGTTACACTCGTAAATTATTGAAATTATTAGCAATTAACATTAGTTAACATCTTTGGCATATTAGCTGCTGTATATGGTCATTATTATATAACGACAATTACGTTAGGGTTATTGACCATGGAAACTACAACGCACAGCAACACCTCTTTGTCACCATCACATTCTTTATTACCGTTTTCGCCAACATCACTCAAATTACTTGTTGGAAGCGGTATTATTGCCCTCACTCTCTCGATGACAGCATGTTCTGATGCTGATGCCATTAACGACCAAGCCAACGCCACCGAAGTTGAAGAAACCGTTTTTGCTATTCCCGTTGAAACCCAAACCATTGTTACTGGCGACATTACGTCCACTTACGATACAACCGCTATTTTAGAAGCTCGTGAAGAAGCATTTGTGGTTGCGCGAGCGTCTGGAATTATCGAAGAAATCTTCGTAGAAGAAGGCGATTATGTTGAAAAAGGCCAGGTACTGGCACAGCTTGATAAACGCCGCTACGAGCTGAACTTATCAAAAGCTTTGGCTGATTTAGCTGGCATTGAAAGCGAACTAGAAAAGGTCAACAAAGTCTATTCCAAAAAGCTTATCAGCGATGACACTTACGACAAGCTCACTTCGCAATTTGAATCAGCAAAAGCATCTGTACGCTTGGCTGAACTTGATTTGAAAGAAGCCACTATCACAGCCCCAATTGATGGATACATTGCAGAAAGGAATGCCAAAGTAGGCAACCTGACTGAATCGTTCCAACGGGAGAGAATGTTCCATATCGTTCAGCAACGTAATCTTCAAGGCATTGTGTATCTGCCTGAAAATGAGCTACCTAACGTAGTGATTGGACAAGGTGCAATGCTTACCGTGGCGGCTTTAGGCGACAGGAGTATCACCGCGAGTGTTGAGCGTATAAGCCCGGTCATCGATGCGACCACCGGCACGTTCAAAGTAACCTTAAAAGTACCGAACGAAGACAACAAACTTAAAGCCGGCATGTTTACCGATGTGTCACTTGAGTACGCAACACATGCTAACGCCACGTTGTTGCCTCGTAGAGCGCTAGTTACCATCGATAATAATCATAGTGTATTCGTTGTCGATAACGGCAAAGTTAAAAAAGTTGATATTTCTACAGGTTTTGAAAACAACGAAGTCGTTGAAGTTATTAATGGTTTAAACGGTAATGAAGAAGTGGTTACTGCAGGCCACCAAAACTTGAAAGACAGCGCCCCTGTTGAAGTAGTTAACAGCTAATTCGGCCTAACAAGGAACTCACACAATGCGTATTGTAGATATTGCTGTAAAGCGCCCTGTTGCCGTTAGTATGTTCACTTTTGCGGTATTGCTATTTGGTATGGTGTCGTTAGGCAGACTGTCGGTTAACCTACTGCCTGACTTATCTTACCCTACTCTCACCATTCGTACTGACTACGACGGTGCAGCGCCAGGCGAAGTCGAACAACTGGTTTCAAAGCCCATTGAAGAAGCCATCGGCGTAGTAAAAGGCGTACGTAAAGTCACGTCCACATCGCGTGCAGGCCAGTCTGACGTAGTGCTTTCATTTGCATGGGGTACTGACATGGATTTCGCGAGCTTAGAAGTGCGCGAGAAACTTGATGTATTACAACTTCCACTTGATATAGAAAAACCAAGACTCCTTCGTTTTAACCCAAGTTTAGACCCGGTAATTAAACTGGGGCTGACGGCACAAAGCGATACGTCAAGTTTAAGCGTAGCGCAAATGAAGCGATTACGTTTATATGCCGAACAGCAGGTAAAACGAGCTTTAGAGTCGGTAGAAGGTGTGGCAGCCGTGCGCGTTGGCGGTGGTTTAGAAAACGAGATACACATTCTTATCGACCAGCAGAAAGCCAGTCAGCTGTCTATTCCCATTACCCGAATTATTGACCGGGTCAGTGCCGAAAACATTAACGCGGCCGGCGGTCGAATTGATAACGCAGCCCAGGCGTTTTTGGTCAGAACCCTGAATCAGTTTGAAACACTTAGCGATATCGAAAACCTTTTCATTGGGCGTTTTGAAGGCAGAAACATTCAACTTAAAGACGTGGCAACGGTTGAGAGTGCTTATAAAGATCGTGATGTGGTAACGCGCTTTAACGGCAATGAAGGCATTGAAATTGCCATATATAAAGAAGGCGATGCTAATGCGGTTAACGTTGCGCAAAAAGTGGCTAGCCGGTTAAATGAGGTCAACAACAACCTGCCTTCTAACTACACGCTTAGCGAAATATATGATCAAAGTGTGTTCATTAAGCAAGCTATAGACAACGTGAAGTCAGCGGCAGTGATGGGCGGTATTTTAGCCATGTTAGTGCTGTACCTTTTTCTTAAAGACTTCTGGGCTACCGTTATTATCTCGGTTTCTATCCCGGTATCAGTAATTGCTACCTTTAATTTAATGTATGCCAACGACATAAGCTTAAACATGATGAGCTTAGGTGGTATCGCGCTTGCTGTTGGATTATTGGTAGATAACAGTATTGTTGTGCTTGAAAATATCGATCGCCATAAGAAATTAAAAATGGCTGGAAGTGATAACGCTACAGCTAATGAAAAAACGACGGCAGAAGCCACAGACACTGAGGCATCTGCCGCTAGTGAAGGAACAAAAGAAGTCTCTGGCGCAATTGTGGCTTCGACACTGACCACTATGGCCGTGTTTGTGCCGCTAATATTTGTAGAAGGTATTGCAGGTCAGCTGTTTAAAGATCAAGCGTTAACCGTGTCGTTCGCTTTAGCTGCATCGCTTGTTGTTGCGCTCACACTTATCCCTGCGATGGCACATAAGAAGAAAAAGCAACAGCTAGATCACGAAGAGGTGTTCACTACACCAGCGCCTACCCCTCCTACGTCAACGTTTGGCAAAGTTATGTATTACGTTACCCTGCCAATTCGTTGGGTATTCAGACTTATCTTTGTTTTTTTACCTGCAGCCTTAGTAACTTTGGTGATTGGCGCATGGCATATCGTTAGCAAGTTATTAAGCGTTGCGTTTAAACCACTTATCTGGGTATTTAACAAAGGGTTTGACCTTCTTGCTTATGCTTATGAAAAGCTGCTGCGCGTAAGCCTTGAAGCCAAAGCGCTGGTGTTAGCTACTGCCTTTATTCTTGCTGCTGGCGCGATAATGCTGGTACCAAGACTAGGTATGGAACTTATCCCTACCCTGTCACAAGGAGAATTTTCGGTAGAAGTGACCCTTCCTGCGGGTTCGCCACTAGCGCGTACCGACGCTATTATCAGCGAGCTTGCTGCGGTTGCAGTAAATAACAATGATGGCGGCGAAACCAAGGTGCTTCGCACCTATGCCATGTCTGGTACTGGTAGCCTGATAAGCGCCGCGCCTAATCAGGGTGGCGATCATTGGGGACGCTTAAACATTGTCATGCAGCCTTCGGCGACAGCTGGCGATATGGACGCAGTAAAGCGTGCCCTTCGCGATCATTTAGCGTTTAAACCTCAGGTTCAGGCAACGTTTTCAGAGCCAGAGCTATTTAGCTTTGCCTCGCCTATTCAAATTGAAATTGCAGGTTATGACCTTAATCAACTACAACAGTATGGCGACGCTATTGCGACCAAACTAGCCAGTTTTAATAATTTTGCAGACGTAACGACCAGCATTCGTGATGGAAACCCAGAGCTTAAAATAGCTTTCCATCACGCAAAACTTGCTCGCCTTGAGCTTGATGCATCGACCGTCTCTCAGCTTATCGCAGCCAAAGTAGGTGGCCGTGTCGCTACACAGTACAGTGTTGAAGACAGAAAGGTAGATGTGCTAGTAAGAACGCAAGAAAACCAGCGAGATGACATCGCCAGCGTGCGCGCCATTGTTGTTAATCCAGGCTCTGCGCAACCTATTCCATTAAGTGCCGTGGCAGACGTGTACATGAGTGTAGGGCCTAGCGAAATCACCCGCGTTGGACAGCAACGTGTAGCGCTGGTATCGGCAAATTTAGCCAAGGGTAAGCTTGATGAAGCAGTTGCCGTTGCTAATAAAGTCATTGATGAAACCCAGCTTCCACTATCTTTAAGTGCAACAGTAACTGGACAAAGTGAAGACATGCAAAGCAGCTTCCGTTCACTACAGTTTGCCCTGGCACTTGCTGTGTTCATGGTGTATTTGGTTATGGCGTCTCAGTTTGAGTCGTTACTGCACCCACTGCTTATTTTATTCGCAGTGCCGCTTGCTGGCGCGGGTTCTGTGTATGGATTGTGGCTTACCAATACGCCGCTAAACGTGGTGGTGTTTATCGGTTTAATTATGCTATGCGGTATTGTAGTGAATAACGCTATTGTTTTAGTTGACCGTATAAACCAGTTACGCCGCCAAGGAGTAGATAAAGACACCGCTATTCTAGATGCTGCTAAAACCCGCCTGCGCCCTATTGTGATGACTACACTTACTACGGTGTTGGGTCTATTGCCTATGGCGTTTGGTTTTGGTGAAGGTGCTGAAATTCGCACGCCAATGGCCATCACCGTTATTTACGGCCTTCTGTTTGCAAGCTTGCTCACCCTCATTTTACTGCCAGTGCTTTACAGCCTGTTCGACGTGAAGAAAAACGTTGCGCAGAAAACGTCTGTTAATACTAATGCGGGCTTTGGTGACGAAGGAGCAATGTCGAAAGGAGGTGTACTATGAGTACACCTTCTCACAACGCTAATAACAGTTCTGAAACCCACACTGACAAGCGCCAAACACGTGACCCGAATCAACGCGAGACCGACATAGCTTCAAAGCCGCACCTTTCAAAAATTGCAGGAATAGGCGCCTCGCTTGCACGCTTTGCGTTAAATAAGCCTGTTACCATCGGAATGCTGTTTCTGTCTATGTTGCTGTTCGGCATTGTATCTGGCCGCTTATTACCCTTGGAAAAGTTCCCTGGGATTGATATTCCAGAAATGGTAGTGCAGATCCCCTATCCTGATGCAACGCCAGTTGAGATTGAAACCATGATCACCCGCCCGGTTGAAGAGGCCGTTGCTACCATGTCGGGGATAAAGCGCTTAAGGGCGCGGTCGTACGACAATATGGCTGAGGTCATTGTAGAGTTCGACTGGGATGAAAACCTTAAAGCCAAAAGTATTGAAGCGCGGGAAAAGATTGACGCTATTCGCCACGAGCTTCCTGACGATATAGAGCGGATCATGGTGTATAAATTTAACACCAACGATATGCCTATATTCCAGCTGCGCGTATCGAGCGACCGCGACTTATCGAATGCTTACGACTTGCTTGAGCGTAACCTTAAGCGTCCTCTAGAGCGCGTTCCGGGTGTATCGAAAGTTGAGCTATACGGCACCATGAAGCGTCAAATTACTATTCGCTTAGATCCTAAGAAAATGGCGGCCTACCAAATAGACGGTACACGCTTAGAGCAGCAGCTTCAAAACGCAAACTTCTCGCTAACCGCGGGCTACATGTACAATAACGGTGAAAAAATTCTGGTTAACCCAACTGGCGAATTTACCGATGTAAACGACTTTAAAAACATGTGGGTTACCCGCAGCGTTCGCTTGTCTGATATTGCCAGCGTGACTTACGAGCTTCCTCAACGCAATGAAGGACGTCATTTAGATCGCACCTTCGCGGTAGGCTTTAACGTATTTCGCGAATCGGGCAGCAATCTTGTAGAAGTTTCCGACGCGGTAATGAAGGTTATCGAAAAAGCCAAGGAAGACCCTGAGTTTACAGGCATTAGTTTATTTGTAATGGACGACACCGCGAAAAGCGTGACTTCGTCGCTAAGCGATTTGCTAAACGCAGGCCTTTTAGGAGCGTTACTTTCAGTTATTGTGCTGTACTTATTTTTGCGCCAGCTTACCACTACGTTAATCGTGGTGCTTTCAGTGCCGTTCTCAATTTGTATTACCTTAGGTGTGATGTATCTATTGGGCTATACCCTTAACATCTTATCGTTAATGGGCCTCATGCTAGCGGTAGGTATGCTAGTAGACAACGCCGTGGTGATCACTGAAAGCGTATTTCAAGAACGCCAACAAGAGGGAGACATTAAGCGAGCCACCCAGATTGGTGTAAACAAAGTCAGTCTTGCGGTCATTGCCGGAACTGCAACCACGGCAATAGTGTTTTTACCTAATATTATTGGGGTAAAAATAGACGTGACTATTTTCTTAGAGCACGTTGCTGTGGCTATCTGTATATCTCTGTTCGCGTCGCTTTTCATTGCTAAAACACTTATTCCCTTGCTGACAACTAAGGTAAAGATCCCTGTTGTAAAAACGCCTAAAACACCGTCCTACATAAAAGGCTATGGCCGTGCGCTTAACTGGATGTTGAAACACCAAGGAACAACTTGCCTCATTGCGTTACTCATTCTGGCGTCGACTTTTGTGCCTATGCAGGCAGTGACATCAGACGATGAAGGTAATAACAACCAAGAGCGTATTTGGCTTAATTATCACGTAACGCAAAACTTTACCCTAGAAGAGGTAGAAAAGACCGTAAATAAAATGGAAGCTTATCTTTATGAAAACCAAGAACGCTTTCACATTAAACAGGTATATACCTATTTTACTGCTGGCCATGCGGTAAGTGGTATCACGCTTAATGACGAATTACCCGTCAGTGTAGGTAAGATTAAAGAGGATATTCGTGAAACCATGCCTTCGTTTGTGCGTGCTCGCCCCTCTTTCCAATGGGATAGCGGCAATGGCGGTGGCGTAAGAGTAACCTTGTTGGGCGAGTCTTCAGAAACCTTGCTAAATATTTCAGAGCAAATCATTCCTATTCTTTCCACCATAAATGGGTTGGAAGATGTAAAAGCCGACACGGGATCTACCCGCGATGAGGTTCAAATACGCATAGACAGAGAGAAAGCAAATCGCTTCGGCATACAAGTAAACGATGTGGCTAAACTTATCTCTACGGCACTACGCGGAAGTAATTTACGTACATTCCGCTATGGTGACGCCGGAGAAGTGGCGGTGCAGCTTAAGTTTGGCAGCGATATTCAAGCCTCGCTAAGCGAACTTAAGAACATCAATATTGGGTTTACGCAGGGTCAATCGGTAACGCTGAACATGATTGCAGATTTCTCTGTGGTGCCACAGCTTTCGCAAATTAACCGCAACTATCGTCAAACAGCGTTAGCTATTGGTGCAAATCTAGAGGGTGAAACCACCACCGAACAAGCTCGTGAACGCATAGAAAAAGCATTAGCTAATATCGAATTGCCGACAGGCTACAAGTGGACGCTAGACGGCAGCTTCTCTCGCCAGGATGAAACCAATGCCGTAATGCAAATGAATATGCTATTAGCGCTTTGTATGATATACGTTGTGATGGCCGCGCTGTTTGAATCGCTAATTCTTCCAACATCTGTAATTACGTCACTACTGTTTTCCTTCACAGGTGCTTTTTGGGCATTCATGGTTACAGGCACATCTATGTCTATTATGGGGATGATTGGCATGCTGATTCTGATGGGTATTGTGGTTAACAATGGCATCGTATTGGTAGACAGAATTAATCAGCTAATTAATGAAGGTCTGTCGCTGTATGACGCAGTAATTGAAGGGTGTATGACACGTATCAGGCCTATTCTGATGACAGTAGCCACTACAGTTCTAGGGCTTATTCCACTTGCGATGGGGAGTACTCGAATTGGCGGCGACGGCCCTCCCTACTCGCCAATGGCGATTGCAATCATTGGTGGGCTGGTGTTCTCAACACTAACCAGCTTGTTCTTAGTACCACTTGCTTACGTGTTGTTACTAAAGCTTAGGTTTAAAACGCAACGTTTGTTTAAAACCAGTAAAGCGCGTGTAGCCACGTATATTAAGATCGCTAATTAAGGCGCATTTTAGAGCAAAAAGTAAGACAAAAAGCGGGTCTAGTTTTCACCATTTACGTCAACGTGATTGACGATGAGTGCAAGCTAGCCCGCTTTTTCTGAGTTTATCGTTACAACAACCAAAGCCTTAGCTACGCGACGTTAAGTATTCATGTACCGCATCTGCGTGACGCTCTTCAGAAAACTTAATAAGGCTACTTCCATTACATGTTAGGCCTTCTTCAGACGTTACCATGCGCAATACTTCACGCTGACTAGCACCAATTCGACCTACGTTACGTGAAAGACTAGAGCGAAGTACTCTAACATCATCATTTATCACAGCTTTACAAAACCCTGCAAATTGGGTTTCGCCTACAAAGCGTATGTCTTTTTGCGGTGCTGCGGCAGTTGCGTTTACGCTAAATGCTACGGTTGCAGTTACAGCTAGCACTTTTACCGCGTTGGCTAATTTCGATTTAACTGGTTTCATGTTTAATTCCTCAATGTGTAGATAAAGGCTTTAATCAAGTTTGTGGCAAACTCTTAGTTTTTGGTTGAACAAAGCTGAACAATCAACAATTCGCTCAACGCCCTTTATTTATGCATCAAGAATTAAAACTTTTCTGTTGAATGATTGTGTAATGGGGGTAAATGTGTGGTAAATCAATTTGTTACACCATTGTTACTAGGCTAAACCACTGTTTTATCGAGATTAATTTAGATTACATATTACTAATATATCTAGCGATGGAACTTGTAGGAAGAAAGAAATATAAGACTTAAGTATAAAAAGGCCCCTTTTGGGGCCTTAAAACTGTAATTTTAACAAAATATATAATGATAAAGCGCATCTAATGTACAGAAAACCTCACCATTTCCGTAATTAAATTACAGAAAGCGTGGGCGATTACTCATATTTGCGTTCGCGCTTAGTTTCAATGGCATCAATATAAGCATGCCATGACGCGTAGCCGATTATAGGCATTAACACGATAAAACCAATAAACCCGGTTACGTAACCAATCGCAACGGTGGTAAAGATGATCGCCCCCCAAATAAGCATGGGCACCTTATTAAGCCATACTGCGTTAACGCTGGTTAATACGGCGGTAGCAAGGTCAACTTTACGTTCCATCAAAATAGGTTGGGTAAACGCCGTAATGAAAAGCATAGCCAATGTAAAACCCGCACCAACAATTGTGCCTAGCGCTAAAAACGGTAACAAGCTTTCTAAGTCGTTTTCTATATAAGGCGGATAAAGCGCGTGGATTAGCGATGCGACACGTAACCAAAATATCATCATCACCATAAGCAGTATGGCAAAGCCCCACTCGTTAAATGCATTTCGGCGCATTGCACGCAAAGAATGGCGTAACGTGGGCTTATGGCCTTTCTCCATTTCCCAGCTCACATCATAAAGACCAGCAGCCAGGAAAGGCCCTACCAACATGAAACACACAATGGCCGGTAGAATGACCAAGTGCCAACCTGTCATTTCAACCAAGTACATAATGAACCACGGAATAACCGCGAAAAGAACGCCATAAAACAATGTGAGACCTGGTGCGCGCATAGCGTCTCGTAATGCCAATGACAACCATTTTATAGGGTCGCCAACGTCTAATTCTTTACAGGGAATAACGCGTGCTATACCACTTTGCGTGATTGCATTCTCTGGTGTTTCTTTGAAATGGTGCGACATATTCTTATCACCTCTGCTTGTTAGCCTGTTTGTTACTAACGCGTTTTTTATACACGCCTTACTACTACGATAGGCGCTGAATGAAAAGTTCACAAGCTATTAACATAAATTTTATACTTAAGTGACAAGCGGATCATTCATCTCGTTATGTGGTTAATAAATAGCCACTTGGTGAAAAAAGTAGTGCTTAAAGCAGAAATACTGCAAAAAGGCCATCGCATATGGCTTTGTATTGCGATAATCTCAGGGTATGTAAATCAACCAGATAGACCATGAAAACTGTATCTCGCTCACATAAATTAGATAACGTTTGTTACGACATTAGAGGCCCAATCGCTGCGCAAGCACGCAAAATGGAAGACGAAGGACACCGCATATTAAAGCTGAATATCGGTAACCCTGCCCCATTTGGATTTGAAGCCCCTGACGATATCGTAAAAGACGTTATTCATAACCTGCCTACGTCTCAAGGATATTCAGACTCGACAGGAATTTATGCTGCCCGTGTGGCCGTGATGCAGTACTACCAGCAGCGCAACATTAAAGACATCCGTGTAGACGACGTTTATATTGGTAACGGCGTATCTGAGTTAATTATGATGGCAATGCAGGCGCTACTTAATCATGGCGATGAAGTGCTTATTCCAAGCCCTGACTACCCGCTTTGGACAGCAGCAGTTAGCCTCTCGTCAGGTTCACCCGTTCATTATCGCTGCGACGAGCAAGCAGGCTGGTTCCCAGATATTGACGACATAAAAAGTAAAATCACCAGTAAAACTCGCGCGATCGTACTGATCAACCCTAACAACCCAACCGGCGCAGTTTACGACAAAGCCCTTTTACAAGATGTGGTTGAAGTCGCCCGCGAACACGGACTTGTTGTATTTAGCGACGAGATTTACGACAAAATTCTATACGATGAAGCAAAACACACCAGTATTGCTTCACTGGCTGACGATGTTTTTTTTGTTACCTTTGGCGGTTTAAGCAAAAACTACCGCGTGGCGGGCTTTCGATCAGGTTGGCTTGTAGTCAGCGGCAATAAGCGCCTGGCGTCGGACTATATTGAAGGGCTTAATATTCTGTCTTCCATGCGAATGTGCGCTAACGTACCGTGTCAAAGTGCTATTCAAACTGCGTTAGGCGGCTATCAAAGCATTGACGACTTGGTGAAAGAAAACGGGCGTCTTCGCATTCAGCGCGACGTGACTACAGATATGCTAAACGGCATTGACGGTATTTCGTGCGTTAAACCTAAAGGTGCCATGTATTGTTTCGCTAAAGTGGATGAGAAGAAATTCAACATTCAAAACGACGAACAAATGGTGCTGGACTTATTAAGCTCTGAAAAAATTCTGCTGGTACATGGTCGCGCGTTTAACCTTACTGAAGGCACGTATTTCAGATTAGTATTTTTACCGCACAGCGATGTATTAGTGCCTGCTCTGCATCGTATTGGCAACTTCTTTAGAACGTATAAGCAAGGGGCGTAATGTGTCTGATAAAAGTCACTTTTTTGCGCACCTGGCGCGCTTAAAGCTTATTAATCGCTGGCCGCTAATGCACAACGTGCGCACAGAAAATGTGCAGGAGCACAGTTTGCAGGTGGCCATGGTTGCCCACGCACTTGCTTTAATAAAAAATAAGTTTTTTGGCGGCACACTAAACCCTGATCGTATTGCTACCATGGCAATATTTCACGACGTGTCGGAGGTACTCACCGGAGACCTCCCTACCCCAGTGAAATACTTTAACCCTGCGATTAAAGAAGAATATAAAAAGATCGAAAAAATTGCAGAGAACAAGCTAATTGAAATGGCACCAGAGGCATTTCGAGAAGACTATGCGGCGCTTATTGATCATCACTACCATAGTGAAGAAGAAGCTTTTATTGTGAAAGCAGCAGACGTACTTTGCGCTTACCTAAAAACGCTTGAAGAATTAGCTGCTGGTAACCAAGAGTTTAAGCTGGCTAAGAAAAGATTAGATAAAACCCTTAAAGAATATCATTCTGAAGAGGTGGACTACTTCTTAACGCGTTACGTACCAAGCTTTTCTTTAAGTCTTGATGAAATTACGCAAGACGATATGTGAGCGAGGCGGCTAACAGCCCATAAATCACTATACTGACGAATAGAAGTAGCATACACAGCAAGGCAGCGAGGTTTTTTTGGCAACAAGCGATTGGGAATTAGCATTACACGAGCGTCGTTTACCCCGTAGCGAAACAAGAGACGGCGATCATCGCAATCCGTATCAACGTGATAAAGCGCGCGTTCTTCACAGCGCTGCCTTTCGCAGATTGCAGGCAAAAACCCAAGTGCTCGGTGTGGGGCTGAGCGACTTCTATCGCACTCGACTAACCCACTCTCTAGAAGCCGCCCAAATTGGCACCGGTATTACTGCCCAACTTTGGGTGAAATTTCCAGATATTGCCACGACGTTAGCGCTTGATCCTACGTTAATCGAAACCCTCTGCTTGGCTCACGATATTGGTCATCCCCCATTCGGCCATGGTGGTGAAATTGCCCTTAATTACATGATGCACCAACACGGCGGGTTTGAAGGAAACGGACAAACTTTTAGGATCATCACTCAGCTAGAGCCTTATACCGCCGATCACGGCATGAATTTATGTAGAAGAAGCGTGTTAGGCTTGGTTAAATATCCGAATTTTATCGATGCCCTTCATAGTAAAGGACCTACGCCCGAGCGCCCTGCTTCACTTCGTCAGGTTAAAGCCCACGACTGGCATCCGCCAAAAGGTCTGTTTCGCTGCGATGAGCCCCTGTTCGACTGGCTACTTGCGCCATTTAGCAATGAAGATAAAGATGCGTTTATGCAGTTTACTGCAAAACTGAATGCACACAGTAAAACGCAATTTAAATCGTTCGACTGCTCAATTATGGAACTGTCTGACGATATCGCCTATGGCATTCACGACTTAGAAGATGCCATTGTAATGGATATGGTCGACAAGCATCACTTTGTCGAGGATGTAACCACGCCGCTAAAAGCGCTAGATGTACCGTGGCTGTCAGACAATATAGAAGTGCTAACCAATAAGCTATTTAGCGCTGCACATCACGAAAGAAAAAATGCCATAGGCGCGCTGGTAAATAGCTTTATTACAGCTATTGAAATAAAAGGCGTTGAGGGTTTCGCTCACCCGTTACTGGCGTTCAACGCCGTAATGCCTGAACATTTTGCACAAGCCTTGGAGCTTTTCAAACGCTTTGTGTTTAACAAAGTAATACGCCGCCCCGATGTGCAGCTTCTTGAATACAAAGGACAGCTGGTGGTTATGGAGCTTTTTGAAGCCTTTGCATCAGATCCCGACCGCTTACTTCCCGAAAACACTCAAGTTCGCTGGCGTAAGGCCTGTGAGAGCGGCAATGGTATGCGCGTTCTCGCCGACTATATATCGGGTATGACGGATGAATTCGCATCTCGCCTATACAGTAATATCTTTTCACCTAAACAAGGCGGTATTCAAGATAGTCTGCATATGTAGATTGTTTTGTTTTTCCAAATTAATTGAAATGAAAAGACCGTACTCTCGGTCTTTTTTATTATGTTGAACTTACTCGTTACATTAACGTAGCTAAATGTATTGGGCGAAGTGACGACCATTTCTCATAGTCTTATCATAATTTAGGTGACGTAATGCCAAAACCATTTAAACCCTCAGTAAAATTGACTGATAACGACGTAACTAATGAAGACGTTTACAAGAGTCGCCGTTCATTGCTCAAATCTATGGGCTTTGTGGGAGCGTCTACGCTGTTGGCGAAGTCGGCAGGCGCTGCCGGTTGGTTTTGGGAAGATGAAGAAGAGAAGGCAGCGTTTAAGGGAAAGGCGCTGGAGTTTAGTCAGCCCCCTAAGTTTCAAATAACGGAAACCCGAACGCCTGAAGATAAAGTGACCAGCTACAACAACTTCTATGAGTTTGGCACATCTAAAGATGCACCAGCCAAAAATGCGACTGAATTTCAAACTAATCCATGGACGTTAAAAGTTGACGGGATGGTTAAAAACCCCATTGAGCTTGATCACGATGCCTTGACAAAGCGTTTTCCCCTTGAAGAACGCATTTACCGCTTGCGCTGTGTGGAAGCATGGTCGATGGTGGTGCCTTGGATTGGGTTTGAGTTGGGGGCGTTGTTAAAACAAGCCGATCCATTAATGTCAGCCAAATATGTGGCATTTGAAACCCTATACGACCCTGAGCAAATGCCCGGTCAACGAAGCCGCTTTACCGGTGGTGGTATTGATTACCCTTACGTAGAGGGTTTGCGTCTTGATGAAGCTATGCACCCGTTAACGCTCATGTCGGTTGGTCTTTACGGGAAGACCTTGCCACCTCAAAACGGCGCGCCTATCAGGCTTGTTGTACCGTGGAAGTATGGTTTTAAAAGCATTAAGTCTATTGTGAGAATTCACCTGACCGACAAGAAGCCTCCTACCACATGGAATCGACTGGCCGCCAACGAGTATGGCTTTTACGCCAACGTGAATCCAAACGTGTCGCACCCAAGGTGGAGCCAGGCCAGCGAGCGTAGAATAACCACAGGTGGGCTACTCGCCAGAAATCGCATCGACACCCAAATGTTCAACGGTTACAGCGAAGTCGCGCCGCTATACAAAGATATGGACTTATCCCGTTATTACTAGCTGGTACGTTTTATAGGGCTACGAGCAAATAGCTAGCCCTTCTAACCAATATCTCATGACCGAAGCTATTAAACACTATTATTAAGTTGTTCATTTAATGCCGTTAAGAAAAAAACCATTTCGACTCTCTGTTTGGCAACGCCGCAGCCTAAAAGGTCTTATTCACCTTTTCGCATTGGGCTATATCGCCTGGTTGTTTTTTGCAGGGGTAACCGATCAGCTTGGTCCAGACCCTGTAAACACGCTCATCAATGAGACTGGAACCTGGGCAATTCACTTTCTTTTACTAACGCTTACTCTTAGCCCACTTGCTAAATGGCTACCAAGCCCAGAACCGATGCAATTCAGACGTATGATTGGCGTATACACCTTTGTGTACGCCTTTGCACACCTGCTCACATACATTGTGTTTGAAATCCAGCTTGATATGGCACTAGTGGCTAGCGAGATAGTAAGCAGGCCATACATCATTGTTGGCCTGGCAGCGTTACTTCTTCTTTTTGCTCTCACCGCTACGTCGTTCAAGCGTATCCAGCGCAACATGGGAAAAAAGTGGCAGAAGCTTCACAACAGCATTTACCTGATCCTGCCCCTTGCACTACTTCATTTCAGCTGGTCGCAGAAGACGTTTTGGCAAGAGCCCGTTTGGTATTGGATGATTGGACTGATATTAATGAGCCCAAGAATGAAGCAGTGGTATGTGAGGTATCAGAAGAAAAGTCAAAAGAAGTCGAGAGACAAAAACGCAGTGGTGTGAGAAAACTAGAGTCGAAAACCTTTTAAACAAGCACGTACAGCAACGCAGCATAACGCGCTGTTTTGCTAAGCGTTACCGCGAGAATAAAAAACCAAAACGGGCTTCTAAGTACACCTGCTACTAAAGTAATAGGGTCGCCAATAATAGGTACCCAGCATAAAAACAAGCTCCACTTCCCCCACTTTGTAAAGGTGTAACTTGCACGGTTAAACGCCGCTTCGCTCACTTTTAACTTATCGGTCGCAATTTCTTTTCCGAACTTGAAGCCCAATGCATAATTAACCACCGAGCCGAGTACATTTCCTAACGAAGCAACAACAAGCAACAACACCCAGTTCAAGCCACTACTGTATAAAGCACTAAGTACAATTTCAGAACTAAAAGGCAATATAGTGGCAGCCAAAAATGCCGATAAGAACATCCCCAAATAGCCTAAATGTATTAATGCGCTCAACGCTCCTCCATCTATATACAGTAGTTTTCTATGTAAAATTCGCGCGGATCTTACCTTAATCGGAGTATGAATACTTCCTTCAGAATTCGATAGCACAAAAAAACCATTATCTTTTATGTAGTTACTTAGAAAACACCAATTTGTGTGAAAAAAGTACAACTAAATACTTGCCAAAGCCCTCCTTTGATAATACTGTATACACATACACACTGTATAAGTAACCAGTATCAATTAATAACAATATTCCCGAAGTTCAAACTATGAACTTCAGGGCAAATGCATAAAGGGTTTTACTATGAACACATCTTCAGTTTCACGATTTAATGCTTTGCGCGCTTCGGTTTCAAATGTTGTTCAACTACCTTTGCCGATAGAAGGGTTTCCAGGCGAAAAACAAGGTAATGGAAAAGGAAGTAACGACAAAGGTTGGAATTATCTGCTTTCAAATACGGTGTCGTTTTCTAAATCTGTAGATCACGCTATTCGTATTCAAAAACCTGAAAAAGAAAAAATGCCTGAATGGATCAGTAAGCTGATTACAGGTGGCCAGTGTAAAACACTGTATGTGGAAAACATTGATTTAGACCTTCAACCAACAGACAGTGAAATGATCAGAAAGCTGTGTGAGCTTTACTCTGTCAGCCTGGTGAATGTAAGTGTTAACAGCATTAATGACGAACAAAACGTAGCTTTAGGCCCTTGGTAATACAAAGCCTGTCATGCTTACATCTTGCGTTTGCCCCATTTTACGTTTGCCTAAGTATCGATGCGTAAACAAAACCTAAATATTTATTTTCATACAGCTCTTTGGCGTGGAATCTCTGACATGTACCCTTTGGCATGGACCGCCAAGGAATCTTTGAATATCGGCAACATTTACGTTTAAAAAAGTTGGGTCTCACGCAACTTATACTTATACTGTAGCGCTTTGTTTTACTCTTAAACTGCGAGTTGTCTTATGCGCTGTTACTGTTGCTCATCAAAATCCTTCGACGAATGCTGCGAGCCTTTTATTAAGGGTGATAAACACCCTAGTTCTGCAGAGCAACTTATGCGCTCCCGGTTTTCAGCCTACGCCACAGCGCATTATCAATATATTCTTGAAACCTACACCAAAGAAAAGCAGCAGGGTCTCTCTGTAGAGGATTTGGCGCAAAGCGCACAAGGTGCGACATGGTTCGCACTTAAAGTACACCCCACTCTAGCGGCTAGCTCCGTAGATAGCTTGGTAGGTAACTTGGTCAGTAGTACTGAAGATAGTTCGATAGACAGTACTGTACATGCCGACGCTAAAGTCGAAGCAGTAACCAACGCCGAGCCAATCTCTAAGCCTAGTTTAAAGTCCATCTCCAAACCCATCACCAAACCCAATAATGCCATTGTTGAATTCACTGCTTACTATTTTGAAAATAAAAGTATGTATCAGCTTCACGAAACGTCGAATTTTAGTGTTGAAGACGGTAAGTGGCGTTATCACGACGGCGTATTACACGACGACTGCGGCAAAATTAAATACGGGAGAAACCTACCTTGTGTTTGCGGTAGCGGTAAAAAGTTTAAACAATGTTGCGCGTTAAAGCAGCGTTGAGCCCAAACAATATCCGTAATTCCCTTATATCGTTCGCAAGAGTAATATTTTACAGTGGCCATTGGTTCTGTTAAGAAGTAATTAGTATGTTGAAAACTAGTGTGAGCTTGATTTTAGTAATAGCTGTTGCGTTACTTATTTTTGTAAAAACTCACTCGGCACAAGACGTATTCGTGGAGAAACTTAAACCGCGCTGGGCGTCTTCAGCATCATCATTCGTAAATATTGCTGGTACACATACGTGATGAAGGCACAAAAAAACGACAGAACACCTGTAGTTTTAGTCCACGGCACGGGCGCTTCTCTTCACACTTAGGATGGCTGGGTATCAGGCCTAAAAAGCAAGCGCCGCGTTATTCGTTTTGACCTACCCGGTTCTGGTCTAACCGGGCCGGAACCTCAAAACAATTACACAATAGAAAAGTACACTGATCACCTTGTGAAACTGCTCAATCATCTCGGGATCGCTCACGCTATAGTGGCGGGTAACTCACTTCTCTTGATGGTCTTACGTGGCAATAATGTACTTAAAACAAAAGAGCGCGATAGACATTGTGTTTGTCTATTGCGCTCGACAATTATTTCCTAAAAAGCGGCCACTCTCAGATTGTTAGGGCACAAGCACCATCTTACCTTTCACTTCCCGGTTCATTACCTTGGCCATGGCTTTCGTTGCTTGTTCTAAGGGTAATGCTTCATCTACGACCACCTTCACCTTACCTTGCACATACCAAGTTAAAAGCTCTTGCATATTTTCCGCAAAGCCTTTTGGATCGTGCTGAGTAAACGAGCCCCAAAATACGCCCATAACCGAATAGCCTTTTACCAGCGCTAAATTAACCGGGAATTTCGGGATCTCACCGCCAGCAAAGCCAACCACAAGTAAACGACCTTCCCATGCCATACTGCGGCTGCAAGCGTGGAATGTGTCACCGCCAACGCATTCATAAACTACATCGACACCTTTGCCGCCTGTGACTTCTTTCAGCGTTTCTTTGAGATCTTTTTCTTTGTAGTTAATTAAAACGTCTGCGCCATACTCTTTAGCAAGCGCCAGCTTTTCTTCTGTTGAGCAAACTGCAATCACTTTAGCGCCCATAATCTTGCCTATTTGCACTGCTGCTAAGCCAGTACCACCCGCTGCGCCGGTTACAACCAGTGTTTCGCCTGGCTGCAGTTTTGCGCGCTGCTTTAACGCGTGATGTGCTGTCGCATGCGCAGTTACAAGAGCAGCCCCCTCATTAACATGGATGGGATCAGGTAACGGCATAACATGGGTGGCAGGGATCAGCGCTTTTTCTGCGTAACCACCTAAGTTAGACAACGCAATAACTCGTTGTCCTTCTTTTAAATGGCTTACGCCCTCACCTACTTCAGATATAGTGCCTGCCACTTCATTGCCGGGAATAAACGGGAAGTCTGGCTGCATTTGATACAGACCTTGCACCAATAGTCCGTCTGGAAAGTTCACCCCTGCGGCTTCAACATTTACGACTACATGCCCTTTTTTTACTTGCGGGTCTGCAACGTCTTTAAATTGAAGTTCTTCAAGTGGTCCAAAAGATTCGCATACAATTGCTTTCATACTGTCTCCAGTTGCTTTGTTCGACGAGCACGCTATTGATAGCATGACATGTCATTAAATACGTTATATGGCGTTTATTCGCTTTGGTGAATGGTTTGGTTCGCAATTTGCGCCAGAGGTCGCACCATTGCGCCTAATTGCATAGCCTTCTCGCTTGACGCATTGCCATCGTGTGCGCGTTTTACCACGCCTTGTAAAATAGCGGCTAAACGGAAAAAACTAAATGCGAGGTAAAACGTCCAGTTGCTAATGCTATCAATACCTCTTCGCTCGCAATACGCATTGATATATTCTTGTTCACTTGGAATGCCTAACTGCTCTCTGTCTAAACCACCTAACCCAGCTGCGTGCGCAATGTCAGAGGGAAGGCGCAACTGCATACATTGGTAAGCCAAATCGGCATACGGATGCCCCAACGTTGATAATTCCCAATCAAGCACCGCGACTACTTTTGGTTTTTTAGGGTCAGACATATCAAACATCATATTGTCTAAACGAAAATCACCATGGACCAACGAGACTTGACCATCATCTTTTGGCAGGTTGGCCTCAAGATACTGAATAAGACTTTCAATTTCTTCAACATGCTCAAGTTCAGATGCACGATACTGCTTGGTCCACCTGCTTAGCTGACGTTCAAAGTAGCTGCCAGGCCTTCCATAATCGCGTAAGCCTGCGCTTTCAATATCTACACTGTGAAGCGCTGCAAGCACTCGGTTCATTTCATCATACATGGCACCACGAGTAGCAGAAGATGCTATTTCAGGCAGTGCGCTATTCCAGAAAATGTCACCTTCAACAAAGGCCATAATGTAAAACATGCTACCGATTATGCTGGTATCTTCACATAAATGGTACGCTTTGGGCACAGGCACTTCTGAGCCCTGCAACGCATTGATAACGCGAAATTCTCGGTCAACTGCATGGGCCGATTTCAGTAACTTACCCGGAGGTTGACGGCGTAACACGTAGACGCCGTTATCCGTAGTAAGCTTAAACGTCGGGTTCGATTGCCCACCTGAAAATTTCTCGGCACTTTTTACCTTCCCAACACTGGGGCACGCAGAAGATAAATACGAATTCAGCACTGCTAAATCTATGACATGTGGGGCTTTCGCATTGTCTTTAGACACGTTCACTCCTTACCCGTAATTTTTTGTATTGTTTATTTACAACACTGACTTATTCAGCGACTGCTTTTTCAGCAATAAGATTACGACCTAACTGCATCATGTGAACCTGATCAGGGCCATCTGCCAGCTTGATAGTACGCGCATAAGCGTACATGGCAGACAATACGAAATCTTGGCTTGTACCTGCAGCGCCGTGCATCTGAATGGCTTGGTCGATAACGTTACAGGCCATAGTAGGTGCAACTATCTTGATAGCAGCGATAAGGTCGCGCGATACTTTGTTGCCATAGCGATCCATCTTATCAGCCGCTTTCAACGTAAGCAGACGCGCCTGTTCAATATCACAGTGCATCTGCGCAATGCTTTCTCTAACCGATTGCTGTTTTGACAACGGTTTGCCAAACGCCACTCGGCTTTCAACTCGTTCACAGGCCATATCGAGCGCGCGCTGTGCACAGCCAATAAGGCGCATACAATGGTGAATACGGCCCGGGCCTAAGCGCCCTTGTGCGATTTCAAAACCACGCCCTTCACCAAGCAGTAAGTTTTCTGCCGGTACACGTACGTTTTCAAACAAGACTTCAGCATGACCAATAGGCTCGTCGTAATAGCCCATTGCTGCCATTGGGCGAACAATAGTTACACCCTTGGTGTCCATAGGAACTAAGATTTGAGACTGCTGCTGGTGACGAGGCGCATCGAAATCAGTTTTGCCCATTACAACCATAATCTTACAGTTTTCATTCATAGCACCGCTGGTGTACCACTTACGGCCGTTGATAACGTATTCATCACCATCGCGCTTAATGGAAGTTTCGATGTTAGTCGCGTCACTTGATGCCACTGCAGGCTCTGTCATAGCAAAGGCTGAGCGTATTTCCCCGTTTAAGAGAGGCTCTAACCACTGCTTTTTCTGACTCTCGTTACCGTATTTCGCCAGCACTTCCATATTGCCGGTATCTGGCGCACTACAGTTGAAGATTTCAGAGCTAAACAAAACTCTGCCCATTTCTTCACAAAGTGGTGCATACTCTGCGTTAGTCAAGCCCGCGCCATATGGCTTATATTCTTCAGGTAAAAATAGATTCCAAAGACCCGCTTCTTTTGCACGCTTTTTCAATGTATGCATCATTTCAGGCGTTTTCCAACGACCTTCGCCATTGTTGGCAGAGCCATTTTCTACGGCGTGAATGTATTCCTTTTCAATTGGATACACTTCTTCTTTCATAAACGCTTTTAGTTTTTCTAAAAGTGCTTGGGTCTTTTCATTATATTCAAAGTTCATAACTGCCCCATTTAGCTGTAGGTAATGGCGTGTAACCTGTCAATCACATCCAGGTGAGGTACGCTGTTGAAGTTATTAAGGTGAACGCCTCGCGCATTGGCAAAGCATTGAGAAAAACTGGCATTTCGGATCTGCAAATTCATATTCACAACGGTGGCCGCATCGTAGCCAAGAATGTGTTTGAGCATCATGGCAATTGCACCGCCAGAACTCACAACGAGAACACGCTTCGCATCTATACTTTGAAGGTGCGTGAGCATACTGTGAACTCTGTCTTCGAACTGACCCCATGTTTCATCAAGGAGTTCATGCGCCAATTCGTCTTGCGACCAGGCAAGCATTGCTTTCTTTAGCAATCGGTAATATTCAGAAGGCGAAGCACCTTCAGGTACTTTTGCTTCTGGGTAGCGTGTTAAATAGGAGGTAGCCACTGCCTGAAAATTGAATTCATTCAGTGCGCTATTCACTGTAACTTCAGGTAGCGTATAGTCTTCAGTAGCAATACCCGAGGCAATACCTTCTTTGGTTTCGTGATGCCTAACCATGTCGCCAGAGAAAACTGCATCAAATTCAACATTGCGATGCTTGAAATAGTCACCAAGCCAAATGGCCTGTTGCCCACCCAGTTCACTAAGTTTGTCATAGTTCGCTTTGCCAAAAGACGCTTGACCATGTCGCACTAAATAGATGTCTGTCATACCGCTGCCTGATGTTATTAATATGTTAACTTTCAACCAACATACTAAGGAAAACAGCGATATAAGTTTAATTGATATTTTGAATGAGTATGCATCATGTGAAACTATTCACTGCCAAACATCTGTTCGCTTTTTGCACGTTGCGAACAAAATTTGACATGATAGCTTCAAATGCGTGCAATATATGTTCATTAGATTGTATAGTGAAAAAGCACGACACGACGTCATAGGGAAGTTGGCGTATTTAAGATGTAAAGGACTGTACGCATTTGGACGCGACCTTGTCGTGATTAATTTTGTTTAAAGCCCACCGCTTTTGAAAAATAAAAAGAACCAAAATGAAGTCACTTACACACGCTTTGTCTTGTAATAGCTCAAGCATATCTACACCCCAAAACGCCATTACGCGTTGCCTGTGTAGTTCGCCGTTTATTGCCTCTATTGTCTCGTCGACACTTGCTTTGGCTCCCCACGCTCACGCCGATGAGAATGCTCTATCTACTCCGCATAACAAAAAGGCGCTGGAACACATTGTTGTACAGGCGCAAAAGACCAGTCAAAACTTGCAAGATGTGCCCGTTGCGGTCACTGCGCTTTCAGGTCAAGACCTAGTTGAAACAGTTAGCCGAGATGTGTTTGACCTGCAAAACTACGTACCTGCTTTTGGCGCGTTTCAAAATCAAAGCGTAACAAATTCAGGGTTTTCAATACGCGGCATTGGCACGTCTTCACAAAACTTCGGCTTCGAGTCTTCGGTGGGTTTATACGTAGATGGTGTGTACCGTGCACGACAAAACGCGTTAATTAACGACTTAGTCGATATTGAATCTATTGAAGTGTTGCGTGGGCCACAGGGCACACTATTCGGAAAGAATACCGCCGCTGGCGCAATGACGTTAACTACGGTCGCACCTTCACACGACGAGCGCGACGGCTTTGCCGAAGCCATCATCGGCAATGATAACTTGGTTCGTTTGAGTGCTGGCTCATCGTTTTCGCTTATCGACGATGTACTTGCCATGCGAGTATCTGGCTTTAGTTCTCACAGTGACGGTTTCATTAACGATGAGCGCAGCGGACAAACCCTAAATAACCGTAACCGTTCTGCGATAAAAGCACAGTTGCTTTACACTCCAACAGATGAAATTAGCGTGCGACTTATTGCTGATTACGGCGAGCTAGACGAACGATGCTGCGGCGCACTTACTTTTCAAAACAACATTCAGGCTAATGACATAGCGGGTAAATTCGGCACTGATGCGCTGCTGCTACAACCGCCGTTTAATGCAACTATTTACGGGCGCGATAACTTTTATGACTATAAAACCTCGCTGTCGCAAACTCCCCTTTCAAAAATGAAAGACAAAGGACTATCAGTTCAAGTAGATGTGGCATTAAACAAAGCATGGGATTTAGTGAGCATAAGCGCGTACCGCGCGTTTGACAGCTTAGATACGGTAGATACCGACTTTTCTGATGCGGACCTTCTTACTGCCACTAACGACGCCAAGCAGCAATCGTTTTCTCAAGAAATTAGATTACATTACACCAGTGAAGATGTGCGCGGTTTAATAGGTGTTTACTATTACAGCCAAAACTTAGATCTAACCTTTGATACTACCACGCAAGATGATTTTAGCGTGTTCTTTAATGCCGCCGCGCCCGATCTGCTGCCTTTGGCTAACGCCATCAACGAGCTATCTGCAGTTACATCAGGCTTTATTGCGCCTGCTGCAGCCCCCGCGCCGTCCGGTACTACTTTCGCGCACAGCGCCAATCAAGAGCAAGACAGTATTGCTTTATTCTCTCAGCTGGATTGGCTGTTAAACAGTGATTTCACCTTAACAACGGGCTTGCGCTATACCCGCGAAGAAAAGTCGATTGTCGGAGCCTACGATGAGCAAGGGCCTGGTATTGACGGACTAACTCAAGACCCAGCGCAATGGCCTAATGTAGGTCGTGCTGTAGTTGGGTTACAAAACATCGCTGCTGCGTTAGCGGCGGGACAAGCTCCTACAGCACAGTCCCTTAACGCAATAGCACCATTTCAACAAGCGGGCTGGGGATATTTTTTCTTGGGATCTGCAGCGGTTATGCCGCGCCCTGACTTAAACGAAGAGCTTGATGATTCACAGTCAACCGGCACGGTAAAACTGGCTTATCACCCTAATGACAACACGCTAACCTACGCTAGTTTTGCGACTGGTTACAAAGCTGGCGGTACGAATACCGACAGAATCTTACCTTCGCTTAGCCCGCTTTTTGATGCTGAAAAATCGCGAAGTGCTGAAATAGGTATAAAACACGATTTTGAAGAATACGGCGTGCGCGTAAATGCTGCGGCGCACTATACACAAATTAGCGACTTTCAGGCGACGACCTTTACCGGAACGGGGTTCAACCTGCAAAATGCGGGCGATATCATAGTAAAAGGCATAGAGCTTGAAGCCACATGGCTAATGACAGAAAGCACCGAATTACATGCAGTTGCGTCGCGCACATTGGCGAATTTTGATGAGTTTAAACGCGGTACCTGTTGGGTAGCGTACACGTGGCACACCGGCATTGACGACCCGGGCCGTGTGGAGCCAACCGACCCGTTCTGTTCAAGAGACGGTGACCGCGTAGGCTTCGAGCCTCAGAACTCACTGTCTCTTATGCTGAATCACTATTTCGAAGTTGGGAATTATCCTGCCTCCGCCAGTATTGACTACCAATACACGGGCGACGTATTTCTTGATGATGCGAACGACCCGTACAAATACGCTGACGACTTTTCATTATTTAACGTTCGCGTAAGTTTCACTATCCCACAATGGGATAGCGAAATTATTGCGTGGTCGCGCAACGTTTTCGACGAAGAGTACGTTGCGCGAAGTGGCTTTGATGTACCCGTACAAACCGGAAAGATCATGGCCTACCCAGGCGCGCCTAGAAGCTTTGGCGTTACCTTCAGAAAGTCTTTCTAACGCTTTAAATGTGTAGGTTTGGTATGAAACACCGCATGGCACTGAGCAATAACAGACAGCGCTATATGCTCTGGTAGCTCACCACCAATGTCGAAACCAGCGGGGCTTGCGAAATACTGAGTAAAGTTGGTATCGCCAAGCCCGGCTAAATCCATAATTTCCTGCTTACGGTGCAGTGGCCCGAGCATTGCCGTATAGGTTAACGATTGCTTGCTTAGCACCTGCAGCGCCTTTGCATCAATTTCTCGATGATGGGACATAAGCACCGCCGCTTGAATGTTATGTTCGCCCATGTGAAGACGTAAGCCTTCAGTAGACGGGTCTTCAATCAAGTAATTTACCTCGGGAAAATGTTCAAGTCTTGCTTGTGCAGGCCTTGGATCCCAAAGGCTGACTAAATAGCCCTGCAAACTAGCAAGCTTAGTCATAAAGGTAGCGTCGTACCCACCTCCAACAACAAGTAGGTGGATAGGCGGCAGCATCAAAACCGACAACATGCGCTTGCCATCAACGGTGTCTAGCAAAGCTTTTCTAGGTTTAACAGAATGGTCTTCCAATTCCGTGCAATCACCCAAAGTACCGTCTACAGCGCAGCGCCACTCACACGCTTTTCCGTTTGATAAGCTTTTGCTCACCACATCTAATGATAGATACTGGTTACTCTCGTTAACTGGAACGAGTGCTAAGTGCACCACACCGCCGCATCCAACACCTAGTTTAAACGCGATGTCTTCTTCATCTTCATCATCGTAAACTGCAGTTCGACTAACGCCGTCCGTCATTACTCGCTGGGCTTTTTTAACGATATCACTTTCTAAGCAGCCGCCGCTTAATATACCTAGCTGATGCCCTGCATCACTAAACAACATCATAGCGCCGGCTTTTCGATAGCATGAGCCTTCTGTTTTAAAAATGAAACCTAGCACCCATTTGTGCTTGTTTTTAAGTGGAAGCCACTGGGCCAACAAATGGTTAACGTGATTACTCATAACTACCTCTAAACCCTTTTAACCTGCTTATTGCTGTGATGCCGCTTGGGAAATAAATGCAGCCAATGTTGCTGGCTCTTGTGCCCCGGCTACGCCCTGATTACCAATGACAAAAGTAGGTACACTCTGAATACCACGCTGCATCCAAATAGTTTCCTCCTCACGCACTGCTTGCGCGTATTTTTCACTTTTAAGCGCTTGTTCAGCTTCAGACTTATCAAGGCCAATAGTTTGTGCCAACGTTACTAGAACACCTAGATCATTAATGTTTTTACCGTCTGTGAAGTAGGCTTTAAATAAGGCCAGCTTCATTTCTTCTTCAAGACCGTTTTCTGCAGCAAAGTGAATAAGTTGGTGAGCCTTAAACGTGTTCTGCATGCGAGAGTCGTCAGTAAAGTTAAACGAAAAGCCTAATTGCTCGCCCGCTTCTACTAACCGTGCTCGGTTCTGCGCGCTTTGCTGCTCACTAATGCCGTATTTTTCCATTATGTGCTCGCGAAGGTTTTGCCCTTCTTCTGGCATATTGGGGTTTAGCTCGAAGGGGTGAAACTTAATATCCACTTCAATGTTATCAAGGGTTTTAATGGCTTCTTGCAAACGCTGGTACCCAACAATACACCATGGACATACTACGTCAGAAACCATATTAACTGTTACACTCTGCATACCGCTCGCACTTTGTACACCTTGCTCATTTGCTGCCATGATAGGCCTCGCTTTATTGATTTCATGAAGATATAAGGGCTTAGATAAGGTTACAAAAAGAAACTTCAACCCCACACTGCGATTATTTCGTCGCAGTTACATCAGTTTCTGCTGTGACTTTTGTTGTCGTGCCCATTGTGGTGCTGTAAAGCGTGGAGAGTTTTTCAAGGGCTGAGTGTGCCCATATTTCATAGCCTTTCGTGGAGGGATGAAAGCCATCTTCTGCCATCAAACCACTTTGCTGAATATCCGTCATAGTTCCGCTCACATTAAGTGCACTAACATATAATATGTCTGCGTTAGCCCGGGCTGTTACGCTATCAGCCAAAGCTTGGTTTAGTATCCACGCGCGGTAACCTAATAGTGCACGCAAAGGTTGCGGAAGCGCTGGAAAGCAATGAATTGGCGGTAGCGCAGTAAATAATATTGTTTCGCACCCAAATTTATCTGACAGTAGCGTACTAATAGCATCGATGTTTTGTCGCCACCGTTTCAACGGTACAAATTTGGTCACATCGTTAACACCAATAGAGACGAGCACCGATGAAAAGTGCTCGGCAGGCATTTCATGAAGAAGCTTGAGCACATCTTCACTTTTAAAACCTGTTTTAGCATTCAACGTCACTCGCGTTGGCCCATGCTTAACAAGGTTTGAGTACAGCAGACCTGTGAGTGCCCCCATTTGCGTCGTTGCACCAACACCAGCGGCGGCAGAATCGCCTATAACCAAAACGTTATTAGTTAGCAGCAATTTACTATCGGCAGAGGTTAATACCCGCTCGCCGTCGGGCTCTGGTAGTACAGCGGTCTTCTTCCTCACCCACAATGCTTGAAGCAAAATGACTGGAAGAAGTAAAACAATTATCAGGTTTAATACCAAAACCTTGAAGTAGATCAAATCAGCCTCCTAAGCAATCCATTAAGCTTTAACCATCGAATTGAATTCGCGCCTAGATATCTACATATGAGTGCAGAGCCAATATGACAATAATTGCCGTACAACAACGTCCTGTATCAATCATTACCAAATATGCGTTGAATGCTCCTCGCTATACCTCTTACCCTACTGCACTTAAATTTGAACCGCTACAAGATGACATACTTCCACAAGCACTTGCAGTGTCAAAAGCGCCGGCAGTAAGTCTCTACGTGCACATTCCATTTTGCAAAACGCTATGCTACTACTGTGGCTGCAATAAAATGGTGACGCGTCACAATGAAAAAGCGGACGAATATTTAGATTACATAGAAAAAGAAATTCTGTCTAAGCGTTATTTAACTGACGGCAGGCGTGCAGTTTCTCTGCACTTGGGTGGCGGTTCACCCAGTTTTTTGAGCGAGACTCAGCATACTTATTTAATGTACCTGCTTAAGAAACACTTTACCTTTGAAGCAGGTGCTGAACTGTCAATTGAGTTAGATCCCAGAAATATCGATAAACGCTATCTTCAAAACTTAAAATGTCTCGGCTACACACGCATTAGCTTTGGTTTACAAGATACTGATTATAATGTTCAGAAAACCATAAATCGCATACAAAGCACGTCTCACATTGCCGATTTAGTATTCGAGGCTCGGTCGCTGGGTTTCGACTCAGTCAACTTAGATCTAATTTATGGTTTACCGAATCAGTCAATTGAAACGTTTTCATCAACCATCGCCGCAACAAAAGCCATGATGCCAGATCGTATTTCGCTTTTTAGCTATGCACACCTTCCCGAGAGGTTCGCAGCGCAGCGTAAATTTGCTGAAGAAACACTGCCAAGTAGTGAAGAAAAAGCGGCGCTTTACAAGCTTGCCGTTAACAGCTTTACAAACATAGGTTATGAAATGATTGGTCTTGATCATTTTGCCTTAAGCAAAGACTCACTGGCTATTGCGAAAAATAAAGGCGAGCTTCATCGCAACTTTCAAGGCTATACTTTACGCGGAGACACCGACCTTATAGGGTTCGGCGTATCAGCCATTAGCACGGTAGGTAATGCCTTTGCGCAAAATGCTAAGGAGCTAAAAGAATATTACCGTCGCTTAGACAGCCACCTGCCCAATGCGAAAGTTGGTCTGTCATTAAGTGTCGACGACCTTATTCGCAGAGACGTGATTTCTAGCTTAATGTGCAATTTAGCGGTAGATAAGCAAGCAATTGCCGACAAGCACCACATCATTTTTGATGAATACTTTGCTTCAGCCTTAAACAACCTTGAAGAACTTAAAGAAGACGGTCTTATCGAAACGACATCTCGGTATATTCGAGTGCCAGAGTTTGCTCGCATCTACATTCGGGCTATTTGTGCGCGTTTCGACGCTTACTTGAACGCAAGTGAAATACTCAGTAGCTACTCCAAAGCCATTTAAACCTAGGGCAATTTAAACCGCGCAATCACTTGCATTCCTACATCAAGCTTAAGACGCGATAGAGAGATACAGCTAATGCCGGCATAAAGGGTTTGGTTACTGTTTAGTACATCAAGTTTTAACAACACTTTCGCGCTGTTTACGGTCGCTAGCTTTTTAGGGATTAGCTTTGTATCTGTGAGTTTTGTGTCTGCGTTATTTTCTTGCACGTTCAAAGGGCTGAGTGGATTCGCCACGGGCTCGATACTGGATATAACACATGGCAGCGCATTTAAAATACTGATTGTTCTGGTGTTGCCAAAGTCAGCAGTATTGGTATCGATACTTACATCACAAGCTTTAACTGCAAAACGAACAGGTACTTGGTCACCGCTTTGCTGAGGCAAATAGGAGACCGATTCTGCAGTGACGAATATCTCTTGCCCCGCTACCTTAACGCGCTCAATACCGTTTTCCGACTGGCACTGCTCATTGCCTTGTAAGGGCAAAACACGTTGACTTTGTTGCGTTTCGCTACCGTGTTTATAGCTGACAACGGCGTTTTGTGACTGGTTGCTGTCGTGTGCTTCGCTTTGCGCAGTAACTTTAAATCCCTCAAGTACACTAGACGGTGTCGCAAACCCTTCTTTTTCGAATACTTGAGTTAATACATCGCGCGTTTTTCCACAAAGCTCGGTGCGGCCTTGGTCAATAAAAACCAACTCATCGCTGAACAAGGCAAGGTCATCTAAATCGTGAGAGATTACAAGGCAGGTGAGCTTCCCCGACACACACAAATTGTTCAAAAACTGGTAAATTTTGCGACGGGTAAAGATATCAATTGCGCTTAACGATTCATCTAGCAATAACACATCTGGTCCATTGACCAACGCACGCGCAATCGCGACCCGCTGCGCTTCTCCACCAGAAAGCGCCTGAACAGGCTTATCGATTAAATGTTCGCAATAACAGCCGCGCAAGCAGGCGTCGATAGACATTGCATTAGGACTTGCGTGACGCTGCGCCAAGGCTAAATTACCGCGCACATCGGTATGGGGAAATAACATAGGTTGCTGAAAAACGATACCGACCTTTTGAGAGGTCCACGGCGTTTGCACACTTGCGCTTTTTTCTACGCCAGCTAGGGCGCGAAACAGGCTGCTTTTTCCCGCACCTGATGGACCGGTAACCCCAATGAATCGGCTTTGCGGCTGCAATGAGATTTGTGCGTTAATGCGATTAGAAAGTCGCGCAGATATTTGCATGTTAACGCGCCTCATCACTTCGTGTGATACCGTTAAAGCGATAGAGCGCCGCAAGCATCACGAATGAAAAAATAAGAAGGGCCAAAGCAAGGTTGTGTGCACTGTTATATTCCAACGCTTCTACCTGTTCATATAGCGCGATAGACAGCACCTGAGTTTCTCCAGGAATATTGCCACCTATCATTAATACTACGCCAAACTCGCCTATGGTATGTGCAAAGCTTAAGCCTAATGCCACCACGATGGGCGCTTTGCTTAAAGGCAGCACTATTTTTATAAAAGCTTCAAAGGCCGAAAACCCAAGCGTTTTTGCTACATCTAAATAACGGTTATCCAATTGCGAAAAGCCGCTGTACAAAGGCTGAAGAGCAAATGGAAGCGAGTAGATAACAGACCCCAATACCAAGCCTTCAAAGCTAAATGCTAAATTGCTCCCGGTGAGGCTTTGCCATCCCTGCCCCAACGCACTTTGCGGTGAAAAAGCAATAAGTAGATAAAACCCCAGCACAGTTGGCGGTAAAACCAAAGGCAACGCGAGTATCGACATAACCAAAGGCTTAGCTTTGCTCTGCCATTTCGCTAAAAACCACGCTAGCGGCAATGCGATTAACAACAACAAACCACTGGTTATAAAGGCCAGTTTCAAGGTGAGTAATATGGCTTCAAGTGTCGATGCTCCGAAGAATTCTGTAAGCATACTTAGTTACCGACGCCCGATGCAATGGTAGGTTCATAGCCCCATTCAATTAAGCTGTGCTGCACCCCTTGCGACATTAAATACTGTACGAACAGGCTGGGTGATGACACTCCATTAGCGTCACTCAAACGAAACGCTCTGGTTGGCTCAACGTCGTCGTTGTGAACATGCTCATCAACTGGCGCTGTCGCATTTTTGATTGGAAGTGGTTCGAACAGATTCGGAGATAATGTAGCTACCGTTTTACTGTTAATCACCAACGACTGAATGATGGGTTTATATAAGGTTTCAGGTACTGGGACGATAACCGTAACAGCATCGGCGCTTTTGGTATTCACAACACTGTTAAAATTAGAAGGCAAATTAGAGGATAAGTCTGCGGGCAAATCTAAGGCCAATGAGTACGCAACGAACGCCCCTTTCACGCTGCCGGTGGTATAAAACTGCAAGGTTTGTAGCACGTTTTTACCCATCACTCTGTGAGGTAAAAACTGTTGCCATAAGGATAAGTTTTGCAACGTCTGTTGCGCAGCATCACCATAGGGGGCCAGTTTAGGATTTGCGATAGCTACCTTGTTTTGTGGATTTTCCATTAATTGAACAAGCTGCTTCGACAAGCAATCGGTAAGCTGAACGTTTATTTGTGCAGTTGTGTCTCCAGTAGATGAGCGCGCGATCTGCTCGCAATTCCTTTCACCGGATGTCTTACTAGATATTTCACTGAATGCCTCACTTGATAAGCCGCCAGCATAGACAAACGCCAGCTTGCCTTTAGCGTAGTCCACCAGATTGCCGTGGTGAACTACGTTGTTATCAACCAATGCTTGCGGCCGAGCGCGATCAGCAGATAAAAAAACGTCAAAGCTAGCACCATGTTGAATTTGCGCATACAAAGTACCGCTAGAAGATACCGTTACCGCGACTTCTATGCCGGTTAGCTTAGTAAACTGCTCGGCAATACTCTTTAGCGGTTTTGCAAAGTTTGCCGCAACGGCTACGTTAATTTTTTCGTCGCGCTTGAAATTTACTGACTGGTTTTGTTTTTCGGCACTAATAACGCTCCCTTCATTTACATTATTATTTGCCGCTTCAAAACTGCTTGCATGTGCCACAGAACTTGAAAAAGCCGTAACGCCTAGGGCTACACTTGCACTTACCAAAATAAGCATGGCCAAGTTAACAAAGCTTGAAAGTCGCATTGCTAAAGAACAAACCATTACTTTTTGCGCATCCACTTAAGTGCCGCTTTATCGTCAGATGCTTTCGCCGCAACCCATTCAGATTTATCGCCCTTAAATTCTTTTTTCCATAGCGGTACCGACTGTTTAAGCATGTCCATTAAGTAGCAGGCAGCGTCAAACGCCGCCTGGCGGTGGGGAGCGGCGGCACCTACCCATACAATTTGTTCGTTATTATATATGCGCCCTACTCTGTGCAGTGCGCCAGCACTGTTAAGTGAAAAACGTTCGCTCGCTTGTTCAACCAGAAGCATTAACGCTTTTTCAGTCATGCCCGGGTAATGCTCTAATTCGATGCCGTCTATGTCGCCAGCGTTATTAAAATCTCGCACTAGCCCAGTAAAAGTAACAATCGCGCCGGTGTTGCCGCAGGCCTTCTCATCTGCCGACTGTTTTAGCCTAGCGTAAAGCTCTCCTTGGTCGAAATCTTCAACTTGAACTAGCGCGAACATAGCTAGCCCCCTGTCACAGGTGGAAATAGCGCCAGCTCATCACCGTCGCTGAGTACTGTTTGCAGGTCGCAAAGCTCTTGATTACAGGCAGTAAGCACACTACCCTCTAGTGCTAATGCCCACTTGTCACTACGCGTTTTAAGCTGCGATATCACGGTCTCAATAGTGCTGCTCTCGCTTATATGGAGCGCGATATTGTCCTCTCCCGTAATCTCTCTGGTTTGTGCGAATGTTTTTACCGTTACCTGCATGCTTTGCCTGTTATCTACGTTGTTAAGGTTGCTTTGTGCGCGCTAATTAATCTTTCCAAGCCTCGGAAATACGTTGAGCCTAAAGTGCGTTGCGTCTTGAATGCTTGTTCGCTTTATACACGTTACTTTTTTAGCTCACTGGCCTTTAATTGAACTAGGTGTCGGACTGCCAATGGCCTGTCTTACCGCCTTTTTTCTCCAGTACCCGTACCCCTTCCATGTGCATGCCAGGGTCGATGGCTTTGCACATATCAAACAAGGTTAACAGCGCCACATTTACACCCGTGAGCGCTTCCATTTCAACGCCGGTTTTACCGCTTAGCTTGCAATAGCAGGTGGCTTGAATTCGATTTTGGTCGGCCTGAATGTCGAAGTTTATATCCACCTTTGACAGTGCCAATGGGTGACAAAGAGGAATAAGATCGGCGCAGCGTTTCGCCCCTTGAATACCCGCTACACGGGCAACTGCAAATACATCGCCTTTTGCAATTTTTGATTCAGAGATTTGGCGAATAACGTCTTCGCTTACGTATAAAAAACCTTCTGCTGTGGCTTCTCGCTTGGTAACGTCTTTGTCGCTAACGTCGACCATATTGGCTTCACCGCCAGCGTTTAAATGGCTAAAGGTGCTCATGCTTCCACCAAATGCTTCACAAAGTTACACGGTCTAAAGTCGGCATCAAGTTGGCTAGAAATAATCTTTTCCCACGCTGTGCGACACGCCCCTGTTGAACCTGGCAGGCAGAAAATCACAGTATTATTGGCAAAGCCCGCTATCGCACGAGATTGAATGGTTGATGTGCCAATCTCTTCATAGCTAATTTGACGGAATAGCTCGCCAAAGCCGTCGACTTCTTTGTCGAACAATACACTGATGGCCTCTGGCGTTGAGTCACGGTGGGTAAAACCTGTACCACCGGTAATTAATACAGCGTGAATGTTTTTATCGGCAATCCATTTCGACACCACGGCGCGCTGCTGATAAATATCGTCTTTCACCAAATCGCGATCGTAAAGGTTATGGCCAACCGAGGTAAGCGCCTCTTTCAAGTAGTCTCCCGACTTGTCGTTTTCGAGGGTGCGCGTATCTGAAATAGTGAGTACGGCAATATTAAGGGGTTGGCTGACAACTGACATATGAAATCCTAATTTGATATGCGACATTTTGGCGGTTTTTGATAAAGTACCAGCCAAAATACTATTTGGTAATCACTTTATAAGGGTGCATGCCATGAATTCAACAACTAAGTTGGCATAAACTATGTCTAAAAGCCTAACTCATCAGCAGGCTATGCGTTATAACCGCCATATCGTGCTTCCAAAAGTGGATCTAGACGGTCAAGAAGCGCTGCTAAACGCCAATATTTGTATCATTGGTATTGGCGGGCTTGGCACCGCGGCCGCCACTAACCTTTGCGCCAGTGGCGTGGGCTCTCTTACACTTATCGACCACGACACTGTTGAGGCCACCAACCTGCCAAGGCAAACCTTGTTTAGCGAACAAGATGTAGGAATAAGTAAAATAGAGGCGGCTAAAGCGCGGCTTAGTGCAATAAACAGCGACTGCGACATTACCGTAATAGCAGAACCGTTTTCGGCGCCCAGCTCTACTCAGCTTTCACCAGTATTAAAACAAGCCATAGAGCGTGCTGACGTTGTGCTAGATTGCACCGACAATACAAACTCGCGAGATTTAATAAACCTACTGTGTTTTAAACTAAATACCCCGCTA
The DNA here is from genome assembly GCF_013113925.1 of Alteromonas sp. 07-89-2. Classification (NCBI taxonomy): domain Bacteria; kingdom Pseudomonadati; phylum Pseudomonadota; class Gammaproteobacteria; order Alteromonadales; family Alteromonadaceae; genus Alteromonas; species Alteromonas sp. 07-89-2. Next base: position 50,607 of record NZ_VTYM01000022.1, read on the forward strand.
GTATCGGGCGCGGCCATTCGCTTTGAAGGCCAGCTTTTCGTCGCTATACCCGGTGAGAGCCGTTGCTATGCATGCTTACGGACGCTATTTGAATCGCCCGATTTAAGCTGTGTAGAGGCAGGTATATTCTCGCCAGTGGTGAATATTGTTGGTACTTACCAAGCGATGCTAGCTATGCAAGTATTGATGGATTTCGATAATATTCCTAAAAACACGTTAATGACGTTTGATGCTCTGTCGCACGAGTGGCGAAACTGGAAGTTACCTAAAGGCGTAGATTGCGAGCTATGTGCTTGTTAAGTTTATGTGCATTTGCGGTATAAATTCTAAAAACGTGATTAAAAACAACAGACTAAAACAAAGAACAAGACAGAAAATAGGTTGATTTAAATGACAACCCAAGTAGTGAAAAAACACATGGTAGTGGCGCAAAACGCGTCTGGACGTAACATGAACGTGCCAATTTATCGTATGAAGGGCGCGCGCCCTGGCCCCACTGTGTATATTCAAAGTTCTATTCACGGCGCAGAAGTACAAGGTAACGTGGTTATTTACCATCTTATTCAGCGCTTAAAAGACATGGATATTTGCGGCGAAATTATCCTAGTGCCCAACTGTAATCCCATTGGTACTAACATTAAAGCCGGTGAGTACACATTAGGCCGGTTCGATCCTGTGAACGGCACAAACTGGAACCGCGGCTACTTCTTCGATAAAGGTGCAGTTGAACATTTCGCCAAAACAGTCACCCGCGAAGAGTCAATTGAAGGCATAAAACAACGTTTTCGTGCTCACTTGTCTAACGCTATCGACAACAAATTGGCTGAACCATGGGGTTTAGGCTTGGCACAGCAGTTAAACCTAAAGCTACAGCAAATGGCGGTCAACGCCGATTTCGTGTTAGATCTCCACAACGGCCCGGTGTCTACCCGCCACGTTTATATTCCCGAATACGCCAAAGACAGTGCTAATCTGTTTAACATTCCTCACTGTATTTTTATTCCAAACGTATTTGCGGGGGCGTTGGACGAAGCGACGTTCTGCCCATGGTGGACACTGCAAGAAAGCATAAAAACTAATTTAGCGCGTGAGGTAAGCTTTAACGTTGAAGCGTTTACGCTTGAAATGGGTAGCCAAGAAGTTATCGACTTTAACGAAGGTAATATAGACGCCACCAGTATTCTTAGCTACTTAAACGCCAAAGGCGTATTGCACGAATGCGATATTAAACCGACAGAAATGAAGCGTTTAGGCGTGTATTTAAAAGACTATAAAACCCTGTTTACTAACTGGGGCGGCATGGTGGAGTACATGGCGAAACCAGGCCAAACGGTGAAGAAAGGCGAACCACTGGCGCAAATTTTAAATATTGACGATCTGGATACCGACAACGGCAGCAGGACCTTAGAAGCGCCTTGCGATTTGATCCCTATTCTGCACTTCCCGTCGGCTTCGGTATTGAGTGGGACGCAGCTTTACAAGGTGTTTACTAATTATAAGGAGTTGTAGGTTTTTGTACGCAAGTTGATGGAGTAAAACTTTATTCAACATGACCTAACCAAAGTATTTAGTGCGTTCACAAATTTATCATATTCATACAAACAAAGTGCTTAACGAACCAAAAAGAACTCCAACCCTAGCTCGTTTTTGGCCATTAAAAAGCTAGAGCGACCGTCCGCTTAACGTACTCGTCACCTCCACAGCGTCAGAGGCACCTTGAGACAAAGAGCAGACTATAGTGTCATCAGCCAAAGTCTCAAAACTGAAACACGTTAAAAAATACTAACGTGTGCCAATGATTACTCATTCAATGTTTTTTCCCAAGCTCATAGACATTGAGTTCATTGATTAGTGGGTGATCATAACCAGTTTCAGGTCGAACTTTAGTTCTTCTCCCTGTCAAGTTGGCAGAGCCCCATTGTTCTATTTCGCTAGCTTTATTCTCAGAAAATGTGAAATCTACCCTTCCGTAATTGTCAACAATCCCTAGAACCAAACCAAAGTTTTCGTTTTCATTTAACGGCGGTCGAATGACTGCGACTAAGCGGTTACCATTTAACTCGATGTTTTCCTCATCAAAAAACCTCTTGCGCCGATTGACCAATTCGTCCGAATCAGTGGATGACCAGAAGAAAATCTCAAATCTATCGTTGACGCCAAAATATTGTTTCCCACCCCAATTATAATGTGTTGCACCAACATTTATTCCAACATTGTCGACTTCTCTTAGTGCTATAAAACTGCGTTCGACCACGTCAGTTCGCAATTCTTCACCTCGAGCAAAATATGTAATTTCAAGTTTTAGCCATTCATTACCAAAGTCTGCACCGGCAAAATCTAAATTCTGTAAACCGAACTTAAGTTCAAAGCCTCCTTCTTTATCGAGGAAACGAGTTGTTTCATCCTTCATCCAACCATTTATGTAAATAGGAATACTGTTGACTGAAACTTGATATTGGAAACTGTCTGCATTTTCAGGAAGGTTTAGATTTTCAGAGCTAATTGAAAATGCCACATACGTCTGCTGAGATTCTTTAAACTGTCGTTCCAGTGTGTCAATAGAAGGAGTTACCCATCCTTTTTTGACACTATCCGCTGCATGTGCTTTAGAGAAAAACCATGGCGTATCGATTTTGGCGTTTAGTTGATCACATATCTCAATACTACGAGAGTCCTCCGTGAGGTTACAGGAGCCGTCACTACATTGTAGTTTAGCTACAATGGGGTCAACATTGATTCTCTTAAAGCACATTTTGAACCTAGGAACCTCGCTGGGATTGCCTTGAAAGCTATTGCTAATTTCTCTAACAAAAGTTCCCATATACTTGTCTCCAGCTCCAGACAATTGCCTCTCTTTCACCTCGTACTCTACCCAAAGCGCCCCTAAAAATTTTGTTGGGGAAAGCGGATAATCTGAATAAGTTGAGAGCGGGTTTGCTTGAGTGAATCTCAATGTATCTAAGCTTATATGTTGGTCACCTCCCCCAGTGTAGAGTGGTGCTGAAAAAGCAATGTCAAAAAGTGCTGGTTTGGGTGGAGGTGAAATTAGATCTGTTTTCAGTAACATGAAAATCAAATAAAAGCCGCCCGCGGCACCTGATGCACTGATACTTTTTCCAAGTATGGGGCTGTTTTTTAGTTTTACATTTACCGCTGATTCCAGAATACCAAACAATATGATGGCAATCCCTGTCGACACCAGGCCAAAGGAAACTGTCTGCGGCATGATATTAAAATATTCGTTAGAGCCTCCAAGCACAATAAATAAAATTGCTAGACCTGCAAAAAAATAAAGGTTTTTATTTGCACCATTTTCGTTAGCCATAATTTTTATCTCTCTCTAAAGAGCTTTCTTCCTAAAATTAGCGTAACGTCGTAAAAAGTCGCAATTAAGTCTCGAAACCACATGTAGAGCCAATTAATAGTCCCAGTTTTTTGTCTTCCGGAAGTTATCCACATAGGTATGGCTTCAATACCTAAGAGACGCATTAATAAGCTGATTCTTATAACATGATAGTTATCGCTACAGACACATACTTTACTCTCGCTTGGCAACAGTTTTCTTGCTGCGTATACTGACTCAAGGGTATCTGTAGAGTCCTCATCACTGACAATACAATCTTGGTTGATACCTGCATCTATCAATGCTTTTTTAATTACAGATGCCTCGGTGGGTATTCCCTCTTGTGTGCTTCCTCCAGTAACGAAAAACAATCCGTATCCAAAGGTTTCATTGATATCCAGAGCTCCTGAAATTCTTCGAGCAAGGCTTCCACTAGGAGTCCCGTCTTCGAGAACTCGAGAGCCAAAAATAGCAATGTACACTTGAGGTTCAAGTTTCATGGACGAACTTCTAAATGGCCAAGTTTAGTAATGGCTACGCTCGAATAACTCGCAAGGAGTTTACCCGAGTCAATGCTTGTGTATTTTGTTAAAAAAATGGAGAGAGCAATGTTAAACATCCATTGATTGAAGCGAGTATCCCTTTTAATGGTTTTTAGACAAGTTTCAAATTGGTCAATACAGCAATAGGTACGATTCGGGTGAAACAAATTCAAAAACGTAGGGATTGTACTTGTAACACAGGTGATTGGCCAAATGCACTTTAAGTGCGTGAGCAGAAGTTTGGAAAGAAAAATAGTTAACACAATATGACGCTCCCTATCCGGTTAACGAATATGTTGGAACCTCAAGAAATCGATTTACCTATTAATGCACCAAAACCAAATTTTAATTTCATCGCAACTTTCTTTCCAAGTGATCTTACGCTACATCATCGAAGACTCCAATGCAACAATGATGACAAGTTTTCCCTTACCGTGATTTTGGTGGAACAATTAGTACGTTGTTTCATGCAATGACTATCGAGCATTAGCTCATTACAATCTCAGCTTGCAGTGGGTTTTGGCCTTAGTCTACTAACGTTTGAGGTGAAAAATTAATTACCCCAAGGTCTGCTTTACGTACACTTCTGCAGTTTAATTACAAATATTTAAACGGCAGCTTTTGGCACAATTCCGAAGTTTTGCTCATTTTATTATTATGCCATTCAACTTGACTGCCATACTTGTGGTTCCTACTAAGTAGGAGACAACCTGCGGCAATTCGAATCCATACACCTTGGAGCAAAGATCGCATAATCGGGCAGAAGTAACCTCTTCAGATATCACATATATGGGGCATCCGAACTCGATTAAAACTTGAAGGTTGGACGCGTGACCTTGCACTGTTCAATCTTGGTCTTGATAGCAAGCTACGGGGTTGTGACCTCGTTAAACTAAAAGTTTCAGACGTCGTTTGCGGACCTTCTGCGCTGATGCGTACGAATGTTGTTCAGCAAAAAACAGGTAGTCTTGTCCAATTTGAAATAACACCAAACACTGGCGAATCGATTTTGGCTTGGGTGAAGAAAGCAGAATTAAAAGCGTCTGACTACCTTTTTAAATCTCTTATACACGGTGCTGAGCCCAACAACTTTGACCGCAATACGTACATCAGTGGCCTGCAAACTTGGACTCGCGAGCGAGTCAATAGTTAATACCTCGGGACCACCTAATTCATGGAAACGAACAGTTCGAATTAGTTTTCTTGGGCTCATGTGCATCCTCAACAATAACCTTTTAAACGGAGTCAAGCTTTCAGAGAGTTAATTATTTTTAATATTCTCACTTCGTTCCGATGTATAGGGCGGTATAGAGTATGTACCCACAGCATGTGCTACTAAATCACTCACCCCCTCAGAGTACAGAGAAACCTCCCCAACCACGAGAGTACGGCCGACTTTTATCAGAGAACATTCCGCAATGATTCGCTCATTTGCCGATGGCTTACGTAAGAAGTTGATGTTAAGGCTAGTTGTTACTGCCAATGGCACGATGCCAATTTTACCAAGTATCGCCACATAAAGTGCCACATCAGCCACACTCATTAAAACAGGCCCCGAAACCGTTCCGCCAGGACGTAATTCATCCTGACCTACGTGATGAGATACAGTCGCTCCACCATTGCTCACTGCTTCCACAACGCATTTGCTTTGTGGAAACTCCGATTTCATGAAAGCGATAACTTCTTCTTTTGTAGCTGTCATTGAGACTCCTTAAATATTTATTCACGTTTATAGGCACTTGGTGAAGCGTTGCTCCAAGACTTCTATACCCCATTGTAAGCCTAGTTTCTCTTCCACCAATGCAGAGCCCTGACTTTCGTACAGAAGCTAGAATTTTACCGTCCCGTTTGATCGTCCAAATCTCATTGCTTGGGTTATCTAGCCTTCCAATAAATTCCGCCATGCTACTCGCCACTGAACACGCAAATTCCCAACCAATATCAGCCACTGACTGAGTTAAGAGACTAGCGGAAGCTACGAACTGTTAATCAAGTTCGACCACTATTTTACCAATCTGCTGATTGGACTCCAGATAGTGATGCGCTGCTACTATCTCTTCAAATTTAAAGCTTCGATCAATGACAGGCTTGAGTGTTCCCTCGGATAAACCCGAGTGGATAAATTGCTTTGCTCTACGAAAACGCTCGATGTCTTTTATAACTTCAGTAAACACATACCCCCTAACTGTCAGACTTTTACGAAGTGCTATTTTTAAGGGAAAAGGAGTGACTTCGGGACTTAATGCTCCGTGTGCTATTATTGTTCCTTCAGGGCTCATTGCTTCAGCAATTTCAGCTATCTGCGGCCCACCGACAGCATCAAATGCGACTTTTAAATTGTTTGCTCCCAAGATGCTTATCAAGCTATCCAGCAGCGGTTCTTCTTGGGTTGCAATCACATGGGCCGCGCCAGCCTTGAGCACAGCAGCCTTTTTAGCTCCTGTTAAAGTTGTAGCGATAGGGATACCCCCCAGAGCATTCACAATTTGAATCGCAGCCAATCCAACACTGCTCGATGCGGCGGTTATCAGTACTGCATCGCCTTTTTGCACGTTAGCAATTTCGACCAAAGCGCCATAAACTGTCAGGTACTGCATCCAAGCTGCTGCGCCTTCGGCAAAGGTTAGCCCTGCTGGTTTGAGTGCCACATATTCACTTGGAACGACAATCTCTTCTGCGTAGCAGCCATTCTGAGAAAGCCCCATCTGAGGGACAATACAAACCTCGTCCCCAAGGCGTAAGTGATTTACCTCTTCCCCGACTTCAATGACTATTCCGGATGCTTCATAGCCGATTCGCGAAGGGAAGTCAGCCTTTTCTATATAGCTGCCTCGCCTAAACATGGCATCAGCACGATTGAGCCCAACAACTTTGACCGCAATACGTACATCAGTGGCCTGCAAACTTGGACTCGCGAGCGAGTCAATAGTTAATACCTCGGGGCCACCTAATTCATGGAAACGAACAGTTCGAATTAGTTTTCTTGGGCTCATATGCATCCTCAACAGTGACTTTTTAAGTAATTACAACAATGACTTTTTAAGCAATTACATCAATAACGACTTTACCCATGGATCCCAACTCTACGGCATTATGTGCATCCATTGCCGTGTCTAGGGAAAAGCGTAACGGATCGAGTAGTGGCTTAATTTGTCCAGCTTCAACAAGAGCCGTAATTTGCCGCAGAATGTCACCATGATGTTTGCGCCCCTCTCCGCTGAGCTGTGGGTGTAACACAAAAATCGCTGACAATGTTGCAGAGCGTAATGACGACGGTGCCAGGTTATGTGAGTCGAATGCAGCACAGCTTAAAATGTGCCCATAATGTGCAATGATACCTAATGAGGCATCGAGTACAGAGCCACCGACAGTGTCGTAAACGATATCGAACCCTTTGCCTTGGGTGTATGCGTCCACGTAGTCGGCAGGGCTTACAGTGTGATAATCAATCGGCGTGGCACCAAGCGTCTTGAGCAGTTCTTGTTTTCCAGTCGATGCAGTGGCATAAACGTCGGCACCTAAGGCCTTAGCAATTTGCACAGCTAAATGCCCAACTCCGCCAGCTCCACCTTGAATAAGGACTTTCTGGCCCGCTTTAACATTCGCTTTGTCAACCAAACCTTCCCAAGCGGTAAGTGCAACCAGAGGTAAAGCCGCAGCTTCACGCATGGACAAATTTTTCGGTTTGAGAGCAAGTAACTCAGCATCTACGTTGGCATATTCAGCTAATGATCCTTGCAATCCTCGCACTCCGCCAGTCAGACCATAAACTGCATCGCCTACTGCAAAGCCGGTGACGCCGTCGCCGATAGCAACAATTTCTCCAGCTAAATCGGTGCCAAGTACTGCGGGTAATTCCGGCATGGCATAAGGAGCGACACCTTGGCGGATCTTGTAATCAATAGGATTGACTCCACTTGCAAATATTTTTACTTGCACCTGACCTGCTGATGGAGAGGGTAAGTTAATCAGGGCATCCCGGAATACTGTACCCTCTTCATAGCTATCTAATACCAAAGCACGCATTTGTCTGTTTAACGCTGTCATCAATAACCTCACATACTGAATATTCAGCGGGTGGTTAAATCACCCGCTGGTTAATAGATCTTTTATTAAACGAATTAAAATTCTTGAACAGTTGGGCGCAGAACAATCTCGTTGATATCCACATCCGCAGGCTGCTCAATTGCGTATGCGATAGCACGAGCAACAGATTCAGATGGAATTTCATTTTGCTGATAAAAATCTTTTACAAAGGCTGCACCCTGAGTATCTGAACTTCCATGTTTTAATTCAGATTCGACTGCACCTGGCGAAATGATTGTTGAACGAATGTTACCCCCAACTTCATGGCGTAAGCCTTCGGCAATAGCGCGAACAGCGAATTTGGTTCCGCTATAAACCGTGCCGCCGGGACTGAATACTTTGATACCCGCTACGGAAGAAATATTGATAAAGTGGCCTGCTCCCTGAGCCTGAAAGATCGGAAGCGCTGCGGCTACTCCATACAGCAGACCTTTAACGTTGATGTCAATCATGCGATCCCATTCGTCAACTCGAGTCTCAGCTAACGGTGCAATCGCCATTAATCCTGCATTATTGATAACCACATCAACTTTACCGAAGCGCTCTTGTGCAAGGTTTACAAGGGCCTTCACTTCGTCCTGGCTAGTCACATCTGTCGCTTGAACCGCAACTTTTCCGCCTGCTGAGCGAATGTCAGCAGCAATAGCTTCAAGCTTGTCGATACGTCGGGCACCTAAAACAACAGATGCGCCAAGACTGGCTAGATGTCTTGCCGTGGTCTCGCCCAAACCGCTGCTACCACCAGTGATGACAATGACCTTACCACTGATGTTGTTTGCTAAAACACTACTCATAGTTAATATCCTCAAATCAGTTGAATGAATGACTCTGTCTAAATAATGTGCAAATTATCCCTTACTTTTAAAAACCAATAAATGGAAAAGTTTTAATTTCACAATTCCATAATTTGGAATAATATTGGCGTATTCATATCAAACCTGAATGTGACTGTGATGCTTAACAGATTGGAAATGCTCCGGATATTTTGTACTGCTGCTGAGTCTAGCAGCTTTAAAGAAGCGGCTAACCGTCTGGGAATTTCTCCTCAGGCAGTGACACGAGCAGTGAAGGAATTAGAGCAATTGCAAGGAGAGCTTTTATTTCATCGAAATACTCGACACATACAAGTGACCCTAGTTGGAGAAAAATTTGCTTTGATAGCAAAAGAACGCCTGCGCGCTGTAGATGAATTGTTTCAAACAAGCGCCCCTAACTCGGGTAATGAATTACAAGGGCGGGTTCGTATCGCAGCGCCTGTTGGTTTTGGTCATAAATGCTTAATGCCAGTATTACTGGAACTTTCATCAATACATCCTCAACTGGATATAGACCTGACACTCAGTGACGAGCGCGTGGATGTAGTTGACGAAAAAATAGATATTGGGATTCGTATCGGCTTCATGAGAGATAGTCGATTTATTGCCCGCCAGCTCACCAAAATTAATATGTATGTCGTGGCTTCGCCTGAGTTAATAAATAGAGTGGGAAGGCCTGCGTCTATTGAAGAACTAAACCACTTGCCCGTTACAGGGTTAGTAGATCGCAATACGGGAAAGCTTTGGCCATGGGTTTTTTCCATGGACAGACAGTGGACGCCATCCATAACACGTTTTCGAAGTGCCGACACCGAAGCTGAATTAATGGCTATACAAAATGGACTAGGTTTTGCTCAAATTCCTGACTTTTTAGTCCAAGACTTATTACGCCAAGAGAAACTTGTGAGAGTGTTAGAAGAGGTCGAGCCGGTGCCTTGGGATTTATATATTTATCGCCCTCAACGTGGTCCAGTACCACAACGTATTCGATTGGTTTTTGATCACTTGGTGTCAAGATTGAGTGTCCGCTAATGGTCACAAGCCTGAAGTAACGAAAAAAAGCTGCTGTATTTACCAAATGTACTTAAGATGAATCAACGCTAATCTAATAAAAGCGCCTAAGATCTTGTTCTTGCCGCATTACAAGCAAAATAAAGGCTTTGTTGTCCTCAAATTTATAAAAAATTCGACAGGGCTTCACATAAAACTCGCGGTAATTTAGAGATGGTAATTCAGAGACTGACTTTCCTGATTTAGAGTATTCCTCAAGTACGTCTACTTTGGCGAAGACTTCTTTAACCAGTTGCTTTGCCGCAACTAAATTCGATACCGCTGTGTATTCAGCAATATTGTCCAAGTCATTTAGAGCAGAGTTACAAGGTACCTAACCACACCCTACTTCACCCAAACTAACGCGATATTTAAACTCACCACGCTGATTAAATACGTCAAAACCATTATCAGAAGCTTTAAGCTCTAGCTCCCATACCCAATTTGTTTTTTCAATAAATGTTAGTTCATAGCGGTTAAAAGGAAGTGGGCATTCTAAATAAAAATAATGGTAGGCCGTCCCCATGGCTCCCGGATCTGCAGTAAACACATAAATAGTGTTATTTTCTATTGCAAATTCTTTATGAAAGTAGTCTCGGTTAGTTCCTAGTGTTGCATCAATCAGTACACCTAATAGACCTATCGCAATCTGAATGAGCGCCACTGTTGCTAAAACACAGCTAAAAACAATAGACATCCATTTACTTTTAAAAAGATACCTAAATGTACCGTGCTGCGTAAAAAGCAGGTACACCCCTGCGCAAAGCGCTATAAGCTTAACTAAGGCTAACGCGTCGCCGACCTGTGACATAAACTTGGGGGAATGGTAGTTTAAGCCCCACAGCACACCACCATGCAGACTTTCCACTAATGGAACTAATATTAGCAGTAGCACAGCGAGTAAGGGAGTGATCAAGGCCGCAAAAGTTCTTTGCGGCACTTGCTGGTTACTCGGGCTATGGTTTTGCTCTAATTGCGTTGTCTCTAACATTACTTATCAGCTCTTAAATCGGCGAACCTGGCGGTAGCGGCTCTACTTCAAAGGTACTTGGCCATGCCTTACTTGCCCAATAAGTATCGAACTGTTCTTTCAGTATTTCATACTGATTATCGTCGGCTTCATCGTCTAACCATTCGCTGAATTCAAGCAGTGCAAGTTCGGCCTCCATTCTTACTTCAGGCGCTAGCTTTTCATTAGTAACCGCCTGCATAACAGCGTTCAACGCCACTAACTGTAATCGTTTTGCTAGTGGGCTTTGTGACTTATTTTTATACCAGTGAACGTTAAGTATTTGCTTCACCAGCATAGAAACGCCTACTTTTTTACGTCGGTCATTAGTGCTTCTTGTTTGCCACTCTAAGCGGTTTAAGCGCTCTGGGTGCAATAGTAATTCAAACGCAAAGTTAGATGCTGAAGCGGCGGCAGAAACAGGGTCTAACATTAACCCCATTTTGCCCTTAAAGTGCTCGCGAGTAATATCGTCGCCATAAGCTGTAGGTGGAATAAGGGCGAGTACCGATTCAGGTATCGTCAGGTAATCAGCGGTTGTGACCGTAATTAACTGCTGCATAGCGCGTTGTTGCACCGCAGGTGCTACAAACTGTTGGCCCTGTGCCTTGGTGTAGTCACCTTTGCGTTCGTATTCATACACTAAACCGCCGACTTGCTTTGCTACAGCTTCTAGCTGATAGCGATGTAGCAAGTAAATAGGTACTAAAGCATTTTCAAGAGAGGATAAACTGCTATTTGGGCTTAAGGTGTCTAAACCTAAATTGGCTAACGCCAGTTCGCGTACTTGTGAAATTTCATCGAAAGCATCTAGCGGATTGCTACCGTTTTCCCACATATGGCCGTTTGCTGATGCATGACGACTGCTGCGCGTATCTGGGTCTGACTTAAAGCTCAAGCCTTCATTGCGGCCTTTTACGATAATCTTTGCCAAGGCTTCGGCTTCTTCTACATCGCTGGCAAAGTCTTGATAGCCATACGCTACGGCGTGAATATCCCATGCGCCTATGCCTTTGTCATACGCGCCTTCTAGGCTAATTTTGCCGTTTTTAATACTAATTTTGGGATGAGGATAATCCATTACCGACGCACGGTTATTTTCACTTGCCGCAAAGTTGTGGGCTATACCCAATGTGTGCCCTACTTCGTGGGCTGAAAGCTGCCTAATGCGGTCTAAAGCCATTTCTTGCTGTGCAGTGGTGTCGGTGCTGCCGTCCTTAAAAGGACTGGTTAGGCCAAGGGCAATTAAATAATCTTGTCTTACACGCAATGAGCCGAGCGTAACGTGACCTTTGATAATTTCACCAGTGCGCGGGTCGACAACCGACGAACCATAAGACCAACCGCGCGTTGCGCGATGTACCCAGTTGATTACGTTATAGCGCACGTCCATTGGGTCGGCACCTTCGGGCAATACTTTCACCTGAAACGCATCTTTGTAGCCTGCGGCTTCATAGGCTTGATTCCACCAGCTCGCCCCTTCTTTAAGCGCGGTCATTACGGGTTCTGGAATACCAGGATCTAGATAATACACAATAGGCTCCACTGCTTCGCTCATTGCAGCATGCGGGGTTTTCTTGTTTAAACGATGGCGGGTAATAAAACGCTGTTCAGTAGGCTCGCTGATAGGCGTTGAATAATCAAAGTAACTGAATTTCCAGTAGCCCGAGTACGGGTGGTACTCTCTGGGCGTGTAATTATCATCAGGCAGAGCCACAAACGAATGATGCAAGTGCACCGACAAGCTTTCTGGGTCGGGCGTAACTTGCTGCACGTATTCGCCTGGCTTCTTACCTGCAAAGGTGACTAAAGCCTCTAATTCAGTATTCTTTTCAAAGCCTTTGGTTTTAGGTAAATACACGCCGCTTCGCATGTTATCTACGCTAAAACTGCCTTGGTTAGTTCCCGCTAAGCGATTGCCAATGCCGTGAATATCGCTTAATAAGAACGGTGTGTAATCTATTAGACTGGCGCTGTCGTTTTTGGCTACCAGCGTAAAACCTGCGATAACCGAATCAGCAAAGGCTTCATCAATGCTCTGTTTCTCAGCGTCGCTGCCGTGAGCTGCTCGATATTTGGTGTTGTGCTGCTTTAATAAAACCTTGTTGCCAAATTTTTCAAAGCTTACTAAACGCGTATTGCCTAGCTGGCCGCGATCAAGGCCAATGTCGTTAGACCCTACGCCATAAGGCAAACTGCTTTGAAACAGGTATTCGGCATGGGCTGTTGGCACCGCCAAGTAAACTTTGTCGCTTTCATCGTCATAGTAAACAGGAATTAAACCATCTTTTTTGGTCATATCGCTGGTGAATTCACCAATGCTTGGCAGCGCAGCCAACGCGGAAGACGTAGACACGACAAATAATACCGTAATCGCAATGGCCGATTTACCCGATGCTTTTACTTGTCGCGCCGCTTTATGAAAAATGTTCAATTGCAGCATGCAGTTAGTCCTTATTATTGTGAATTTCTAGCCTACCCTATGTGGTGGGTTTTGCCCATGGTAGTTCATCGTTTAATGCGCTCTTTTTGCTTGTTATTTAGCTGTGAACAGGCTTGTTTTTTCCTACCGAAGGTAATGCACTAAAAACGCAACTATATGGAAGAAAACAGCTGGCATTGACTCTGCTCAATTGCCGTTTAAACATTCAAAAACATGAGCGACGCCAAATTATTTGATCTTGGTCAACACCAAGCTTTGTTTGAGTTGTAGAGGTATTTTACGGCTTATAAAATCCGCCGCCTTGTTTAAAGCGTCTAGTAGCGGTTTTTATCTATGACTTCAAAATTATCACCTAATCGCAGCTCTTCTAACCTACGTGAAGGCTCAGTTTCAACATTGCCAAACCAAACGTTAATCGCGCCAGAGTTGCTTGCACCTGCGGGTAGCTTACGCAACATGCGCTACGCTTTCGCCTATGGCGCTGATGCTGTTTATGCTGGGCAGCCACGCTACTCGCTTCGCGTAAGAAACAACGAATTCAGCCTTGAGAACTTAGCGATAGGCATAGAAGAAGCACATGCTTTAGGTAAAAAGTTCTATGTAGTAAGCAACATTGCTCCGCACAACAGTAAGCTAGGTACCTACCTTAAAGATATTTCACCAGTAATTGCTATGAAGCCCGATGCGTTAATTATGTCAGACCCAGGGCTTATTATGATGGTGCGCGACGCCTTCCCTGAAATGCCTATTCACTTGAGTGTACAGGCCAATGCGGTGAACTACGCCACGGTGAAGTTTTGGCAGAAACAAGGTATTGAGCGCGTTATTTTGTCTCGAGAGCTCTCTTTGGAAGAAATTGAAACTATTCGCGAACATGTTCCAGACATGGAGTTAGAAGTATTTGTGCATGGCGCGCTTTGTATGGCGTATTCGGGGCGCTGCTTATTGTCTGGATATATGAATAAACGCGATCCGAATCAGGGCACTTGTACCAATGCTTGTCGATGGTCTTACGATGTTAAGGCAGGCGAGGAAAACGAAACTGGCGACATTGTTCAAGCTATTCAGATTGATAATGCAGGTGAAGCGCCTGAAATGGTAACTCCTACCCTTGGTGAAGGCACGCCAAGCTCCCAAGTGTTTATGTTAGAAGAAAAGGAAAAGCCTGGCGAACTGATGCCAGCTTTTGAAGACGAACATGGCACCTATATCATGAATTCTAAAGATTTGCGTGCCGTGCAACATGTTGGCAGGTTAACCCAAATGGGCGTGCATAGTTTAAAAATAGAAGGCCGCACTAAATCACATTACTACTGTTCCCGAACCGCTCAAGTCTATAGAAAAGCAATTGACGACGCGGTAGCAGGAAAGCCTTTTGATAGTACATTAATGGGAAGCTTGGAAACTTTAGCTCATCGAGGTTATACCGAGGGTTTCTTGCGTCGCCATGCGCACCACGCGTATCAGAACTATGAGTATGGCCACTCAGTCAGCGATAAACAGCAATTTGTTGGTGAAGTGATTGACCGTTGTGAAGAGTCTGGCTATGCAATTATAAACGTTAAAAACAAATTCTGTGTAGGTGACTCGCTTGAGTTGATGACGCCAAGCGGCAACATTACCTTTACGCTAAATGAGATGCTGGATAAGAGAAACCATTCTATTACGGATGCTAAGGGTTCAGGACACCAAGTAAGAATACCGATACCCAGCGATGTGTCTCTAAACTTTGCCCTACTGCTGCGAAATTTAGATGAAGGCGTTGATACCCGCAATCCGTTTCGAAAAGCTCCTAGTGCAGTAACACCCGAAAACGCGAGCGAGGCATAATGCATGGCACTGCTTATTCTTGATAGCTGCATTAACTGCGACATGTGCGAACCCGAATGCCCTAATGCCGCTATAAGCATGGGTAATAAAGTGTATGAAATAGACCCGTTACGCTGTACAGAATGCGTGGGGCATTACGATGCGCCTACTTGCGCAGCGGTATGCCCAATAGATGTTGTTAAGCCTGACCCGCACAATAAAGAATCACTAGACGAGTTGGCCGAAAAGTTTGTTCGTTTAAATAGTTAGCTATGAAGTAAGTCAGCGAGTTAATTGTACTTCTCGAAGAATTCCCTTGAATCATAACCAAGAGTGATCCCTAATTGCGGTACAGTTTGAATTGGCACTACTAATAAGGGTTTTATTTTGAAGTTTGCCTCTCGCGCTACGGCGATCTCTCCGTTTCTTGCTATGGCCTATGGCGAAAAAGCCACGACACTAGAACAGCAAGGTAAAGATGTTATAAGACTTAATTTAGGCGAGCCTGATTTCGGCGCACCCGCGGCAGTACTCGAGGCAATGAAAGAAAGCTTGAGTGCCCCAGATTTTCCCTATACCTCGGCGCTGGGCATGCCTGAACTACGTGAAGCCATTGCACGCTTTTATGAAGTTAAACATGGCGTAGCGGTAAGCCCTTCTAGAGTGGTCGTGACCGCTGGGGCTTCTGGCGCTTTACTTTTGGCAAGTGCTGTCTTGGTTGAACCAGGCGACAACGTGATATTGGGCGACCCTTCTTACCCTTGTAACCGACGTTTTTTAAACGCATTTGGCGCAGAGGTAACGCTGGTACCAACACGCAGTGAGGATAACTTTCAGCTAACCGCAACAAGTGTTGCCGATAATTGGAAGCACAACACGAAAGGTGTACTTATTGCCACACCTGCCAATCCTACTGGTACGGTTATAGATGCAGAAGAGTTGACTAAAATTGGCGAGTACTGCAAATCCAAAGGTGGCTTTTTAATTGTTGACGAAATTTACTTGGATCTATCGCTTTCGGCTGATCTTGATGTACGCAATGATACATTCGCTTCCCAATCGACCTTGGGCACTGATACCAAACTTCAAACCGTACTTGCCAATGCACAGCTTGAAGAAACAGTGGTCGTAATAAACAGTTTTTCCAAATATTTTGGCATGACCGGCTGGCGTCTTGGCTGGTGTGTGGTACCTGAAGCAATGACGCCCATCGTTGAAAAACTCGCGCAGAATTTGTTTATTTGCCCCTCTACCCTATCGCAAAAAGCCGCTCTTGCGTGCTTTAAACCAGAAGCATTGGCGCAATGCGAGCAAAACCGCCATACGCTGGAAAAGCGTGCTTCCCTTGTTTTTAGTGCACTTGAAAATATGGGGCTTGGTTTAGATGCAAAGCCTGACGGTGCGTTTTACGCCTACATCAATATTAAACATACGGGCTTAACTGCAATTGAATTTTGTGATGCCCTACTTTCACAACATCACGTAGCGCTTACGCCGGGTAATGATTTTGGTGAGCACAATGCCAACCATTACGTAAGACTGTCTTTCGCCACTAGCATTGAACGCTTGGAGGAAGGGCTTTCACGGCTTGCTGAGTTTGTAGAATCATTAAGCTAACGCTTTTTTATGCTCACCATTTAATTTCGTGAATAGACAAATATTACCGAAAAAAATGATAGATATGGGTGCTTGTGCGTATATTGAGTAACGCATATTGATGACACGTGTCGAAACGAGATAAAACAGGACAAAACAATGAGTAACGAACGGGAATTTGATGTAGTTATTTTCGGTGCTACAGGTTTTACGGGTAAGTTAGTAGCTGAATATTTTCAGGCTCAGTATGGCAGCGATGACAACGTTAAGTGGGCGGTCGCAGGCCGAAACGAAGCTAAACTCAACGGCGTAAAAAAGGAGCTAGGCATTAGTGAAAGCGTTGCTAGCATTGTAGCCGATGGTGATGATGATGACGCGCTAAATGCGTTGACGAAGCGCACAGCCGTTGTACTTACCACTGTTGGTCCGTATCAAATTTACGGTGAAAAGTTACTTTCTGCATGTGTCGATAACGGCACCGGCTATACAGATCTTTGCGGTGAGCCAGCCTGGATGCACCAAATGATCAATAAATACGAAGCGAAAGCTAAAGAAACCGGCGCAAACATTGTGTTCTCGTGTGGCTTTGACTCTGTGCCTTTTGACCTTGGTGTGTACTACCTTCAAGAACATGCCAAAAAGCAAACTGGCGATGTCATTGAATATGTAAAAGGTCGCGTTCGTAAAATGCAGGGCACGTTCTCTGGCGGTACGGCTGCAAGTTTAAAAGCGACCATGGCGGCTGCGCACAAAGATAAGTCTGTCATGGCGGCACTTATTAACCCGCACTCATTAACCGATGGCGCGTCAAATCAGCCACAGCCCGATGGCAACAAACCTTACTTCGATGAGCAGTTAGGCACATGGGTTGCACCATTTATTATGGCGGCCATCAATACTAAAAACGTTCATCGCACGAACTACCTGGGCGGATATAGCTACGGCAAGAACTTTCAGTATGATGAAATGATGATGACTGGCCCAGGTGAGAAAGGTGAAGCCATGGCGAATCACGTTGCCAAAGATAAGTCGCTTGCTAGTGATGATGGCCCTAAACCAGGTGAAGGCCCGAGCAAAGAAGAGCGCGAAAATGGCTTTTACGATGTCATGTTTGTGGGTACCGCTGCCAATGGTGATATGCTAGCCGTATCGGTAAAAGGCGACAAAGATCCAGGCTACGGCTCTACCAGTAAAATGATTTCAGAATCTGCTCTTTGCTTGTGCAAAGACGTTAGTTTATCTGGTGGTTTCTTCACACCTGCGGCAGCACTCGGTAACAAGCTTATCAGCCGTTTAGAAGAAAAAGCAGGCTTAACGTTTGCTATCGAGAAATAGCGATTCAAAAAATGAAGGCTGAACACAACTTGCGTTCAGCCTTTTCTCTCTGCGCTAGGTGTTATTGTTGTTTTTTAAGCGAGTACTGCTTTTAATGCTTTAACGCATGCGTCTGTTTCTGCTGGCGTACCCACACTTATTCGCGACCAAGAATCAAAACCGGGCCAGGTGCGCCCTACTACCTTTATACCCTGAGCTTTCATTTTTTCCGCAAACTTGTCGTGCGGCATACCCGTATCCATGTAAATGAAATTCCCTTGTGGATTCGGCGCATACGGCTGCTTTAATTCTTTGGCAACTTTTACTAACTTTTCGCGCTCAGTTTTAATCCGTGAGCGCATGGTGTTTAGGTTCGCGTGGTCATCCATGCTAGCCATACCCGCTACTAATGCCAAGTAATTCACACCACCCATGCGCAGCATACCGCCCATTGTTTTAGCTTGCTCAGCAGGCATGATGGCGTAACCGAGACGCTGTCCCGCCATGGCGTGAATTTTAGAGAAGGTGCGGCAAATCACCACGTTGTACCCTTCAGCTACTAGCTTCGATTGCACATTTGCGGGGTAAGCATCAGACATTTCAATGTAGGCTTCATCGATGAAAACCTGTGCTTTTTTCGATACGCGTTTTGCAAAAGCGGTAAGCTTCGCCGCATCTACCATGCTCCCTGTCGGGTTATTTGGATTACATACGTACACAGCAGTCGTATCTTCGGTTACTGCTGCTTCAATTGCATCTAGATCAAAAGTCATATCATTGGCTAACGGCACGTAGGTCACGTCTGCCCCCATAAACTCAGCGCCCCGTGGTACGCCTTCGTAGGTTGCCATAGACGTTACCAGCTTATTGCCGTTTTTGGTGATCCAGTCCGCATAGCCAAAAAGAATAGGTGAAGATCCATTCGTAATTACGATTTGCTCAGCAGATACGCCTTCTTGCTCAGCAATTTTTTGCGCTAACACTTCAACCGTAGCGTCGGTATAACGCGCTAGGTTTAAAAGCTCGCTTTGCATTGCCTTTGCGGCTTTTTTTGACGGCCCAAAGGCGTTTTCATTTGACGATAAGCGAATAAGACCATCGTTTACATTGGGGGTAGCAGACGGGAAGTGTTCAGTTTGCATCCCTGCGGCACGAAGGTCGCCCATAATACTGTCAACGCTGGTCGTTAGCGCTACTGCTCCTGCACCTAATCCCACTGACTTTAACCAATTACGGCGTGAAGAATTCACGGTGCTCTGTTGTTCATTTTTATTCATATTTCGCTCTGTCTTCCGTCTACATTCACTTTAGACTAAAGGCTTAATTTTAAACGCGCAATAGCATAAAAACGCTAAACCATTGACATAAATGCACTTTCTACGTGCATGTGGCGCACTAAAATTGACAACATAAGAAGTTTTAACGCGTTAAGTCGTTACATTACGGTGCAGCGTTATTTTGTCGTTTTTAGCGTTTGCGATGAATGACATTTTTTCTGATGTTAAAGGCGTAGCACTCTCTCGCTATTGGTTCTTCGCACTTGAAGCCTGTCTTTTAAACGACTGTGTAATCCATCTATGTAAATACAAAGTAAGAATTACGGCGAAACATTAATCGATTACTCAGTATGCAAAACAGGAGTTAAATATGGCTAAGGACCACGGCAACCAAATTAAAAACGACGACACTTACGAAGCCCTTCGCGAGGAAGGCTATAGCAAAGAGAAGTCGGCGCGCATTGCCAATGCGCAAGCCAATAGCGAACAAACGCCTTCTAAAGATGGTGGAAAAGGCAAAAAGTACGAGGATCGCACTAAAGAGGAACTGTATCAAAAGGCCAAGGAAGTCGGCATTGAAGGTCGCTCTAACATGAGCAAAGACGAATTAATTGATGCGTTACGCAATCATTAGTGGCGGATAGACCGCCACATACAAAAACTGGTCACTGTGGCGGTGATGATTACGTTTTATCAGACACGTATAATTTGTGCATTTCGTGGCAAACCTCAACTTCAAGTAAAGATCTTCCGCCTCAATAGTAGGCGACTAGCTCTTCGCCGCCCAGTACATGACAATATTTCATGATAAAATGAAAATAAGTCATTTTTATTCATAGTTAAATCAACGTATAACGTGTTCATAGCTTTTACCTGTCTCTTATACACATCT